>NZ_JAHAHH010000010.1 GCF_018373335.1 Negativicoccus succinicivorans | reverse complement strand
GGATGGAACGTCAGATGACACAGCTGGCGCAACTGGGCCTGCTGAGCCGCTTCGTCGGCATGCTGACCGACAGCCGTAGCTTCCTGTCTTACACCCGTCCTTTTTACTTGCCGCTCTTTTTATTCCATCTTTATTTTTGTCTGATTGTTTATTATATCTCGTACTTCCTGCTCATAATTTTTTCGGATGTCATATATTAATGGAAATTCCGCGTTGAAATTTTTTTGCGCCGATTGAAATACTTCTGCCAACGGCTCAATGCTTTTTTCCACACGAGATAACTGTAATGCATTGCGATAAGCTTGCGCGCTTTCACTATGAATGCAAATCGGATCTTGGTTGCATGCCAAGCATTGTTTGAGCAGTAAAAACCGACCGATGCGACCGTTTCCGTCTTGAAACGGATGAATGGTTTCAAATTCCAGATGAAAATCCGCCATATCTTGCAATGACATTTGGCGTTCATTGTATTTTCCCAATAAATAGTCTATTTTTTCCGGCACTTCATGCGGCTGCGCGACCGCGATGCGTTTGCCGGACGGACCGATAATGACGTTGGGAATTTTTTTGAATACGCCGGCGAAACCGTGCTCGTCGTCAGTTGTATATTGCTTTAACAGTTGATGATATTCTCTTAACTTAAATACGGTAAGAGGACTTTGATAGTCTTCCACAATATAATCGAATAAAGCCAGTGAATTTTTAGTTTCCGCAACATCATTCCATGAATGATCACCACTGACGAAATTCTCTTTCAGCAGCGTTATTATTTCCGGCAGAGAAAAAGTGCTTCCCTCAATTTTATTGGTGTGATACAGAAAGTTTACTTTGAAATCGTCATATATTCCGTTAGATGTGTTTTTAAGTACCTGCAATGCGCTCGCGATATCCAACATTGCCATGTTCCTTTCTGCGTGTCCATGCATCTCGTAAAGGCGGAAAACAAATTACTATTACTTGTGCTCTTATTATACTATACGCATACGGTTTCAGATTTTCAGTCGTTGATGCTTCGATTTGTAACGGCGCGTTTATTTCGCGTAGCAAAAAAGCGCGACATGGTCGCGCTACGGTTTGGTTCAATGGCGGAGAGGGTGGGATTCGAACCCACGGCCCCTTGCGGGATCACCGGTTTTCAAGACCGGCTCCTTAAACCACTCGGACACCTCTCCAAGGTTGTGACTTCTCTATTCTACCGAAATCGTCATTAAAAAGAAAGAAAATTATAAATAATGACGTCGCCAGAGAATGAGGAGGGCGACCACCGTCGATACAAAAGCGATGCCGAGGACACCCCAGAAACCGATCATCTGACCTTCCCACGGCACGCCCGTATTGATTCCCCACAGGCTGAATACCGCCGTCGGTACGGTAAGCAAAATTGTCACGGAGGTGAGCAGTTTCATGACCTGGCTCAAGTTGTTGCTGATGATGGAGGCGAACGCGTCCATCATGCTGTTCGAGTTTTGCGAATACATCTGAACCATCTCGATCGCCTGCTTGTTTTCGATGATGACGTCTTCGAGCAGATCTTCATCTTCCTCGTACATTTTCAAAAGCGGGCGGGGCTGCACGTTGTTGCGCAGACGCAGGAGGCGTTCCATCACGACGCCGTTCGCTTTGAGCGCGCTGGTGAAATACGTGAGCGATTTCGAAAGTTCGAGCAGCTGGAAAAACTCTTTATTTTCCGCCGTTTCCCGCAAGCGGGCTTCGATGACGTCGGTGCGCTTGTTGATTTTCCCCAAGGCTTGTAAAAAGAGTGTCGCGGTCCGGTTCATCAGTTGGAACAGAAAGCGCGTTTTTTTGTACGTGCGGAACGTGCTGTACGTATTGCCGCGAAACGGCGCGAGCACATTGTTTTCTTCCAGTCCCACCGTGATAAAATGTTTTTCGGTAATAAAAATACCGAGCGGCAATGCGTCATAACTGTCTTCCGTTTCGCGCACGACCGGCGTATTGATGACGACGAAAATGTAATCGTCTTCCAATTCCACGTGGGAACGTTCTTCCGGGTCCAATGCCGAACGGAAATCTTCAATCGGAATCGGCGTGATCTTGGCCAGGCGGACCAATTCTTCTTCCGTCGGATGCACGACGTCAAGCCAGGAGCCTTTTTCTGCCGCTTCCGGCACGACCTCCTGCAGAATTTGATCTTCGTCATGTTTGTACGCGATGAGCACCGTTCCACATCCTTTCATTTCCGTCTTGTCATGAACGCTCCGCGGGCGAAAACATCCCGCACAGACATGCCTATTATACAATACGGAGGCGTAAAACAAAAGTGCCGCGCCAAAGAAAACTTGTAAAGTAAAAATAAATACGCTATAATATATAAGCTGTGTATCGAAAGATACCGCTCCTAGCCCTTTGTACGAAAGGGCCATATGTCCAAAAGAGGAGGTGTCCAAATGAACAAAAACTATGAAGTCATGTTCATCATCAATGCCGGACTGGACGAAGAGGCGGCTGACGCGATTGTGAAGCGCGTCGAAGACCTCATCACCAAAAATGGCGGCACGGTGAACAATATTGACCGCATGGGCAAACGTCGTCTCGCTTATGAAGTTCAAAAGCAGACCGACGGCAACTATGTGCTCGTTGAATTTGCCATTGATCCGGCGCAGGTCAAAGAAATCGACCGCGTCATCAAGATCAATGAAAAAATCATTCGTCATTTGATTGTCAAACAGGACAAATAAGTCCGGAGGTAGACTATGAATTCCGTACAAATCATCGGCAACCTCACCCGGGATCCTGAAGTTCGTTACACGAAAACAGGAAAACCTGTCGCATCGTTCACCGTTGCGGTCAACCGCAGCTGGGTCAGCGTGCAGGGGGAAAAACGAGAAAGTACAGATTTTATTCCGGTCGTTGCGTGGGGCAAACTCGCCGAGCTCGTCGGCAATCGCCTGAAAAAAGGCACCCGCACATTCGTCGAAGGTCGCTTCCAAACCCGCTCGTATGAGACGCAGGAAGGCGAGAAACGCTACATCACCGAAGTCGTAGCGAACCTCGTCGCGCCGAACGTCGATTACGACAAGCAGCCGTCCGCTGCGCCGGAACCGCGCGCTGACTACAGCCAGTTCGGTGCCCAGCCGCAAGCCGGCGGCAACTTTGGTAACCAGCCGAGCGGACAAGTGTTCGGCGGTAATGGCAACGACGACGATATCCCGTTCTAACGCAAGACCGATAGGGAGGCAAATTATGAGAAGAGATCGTCAACGTCGACCGCGCCGGAAAGTTTGCGCCATTTGCGCCGACAAAATCCAGCACGTCGATTATAAAGATATCAATTTACTGCGTCGGTTCATTTCCGAACGCGGCAAAATTCTGCCGCGCCGTGTGACCGGTGCTTGCGCGAAAGATCAGCGCAAAATCAATCTGGCGATTAAACAGGCTCGCGCGATTGCGCTCTTGCCGTTTTCGGTAGATTAATCAAAACCGCCTTCGGGCGGTTTTTTTGTATGTGAAAAGCCATCGATATTACCAACATGCCGGTAATGTCGATGGCTTTTTTAGCAAAACGGCATTTGTGAAGCGTTTGATGACGGACGAATAAATTAACAGCCCTGCATGCCGATGCGGTTTCGCAGATTATACAACGCGTTTATTTCAGCGGCCGAGCAGAGGGTCCATGACAGCGGTGAAGTAGCCGGCGATTTCTTCAGGCGTTTGCCGCATGTCGCTTTCGATCCACCAGTGAATGGTTTCGACAAAAGTGCAGGCGAAATGGTTGCGCAAAAAATCAGCGGGGACGGCGGGGCGTTCGCCTTCTTCGTGATTGAGCCAATATTCGCCGAGTTGCAATTTCAGATGCTCTTTGAGATAACGCAAAAAGATGTCGCGACTGTCGGAACGCAAGAGTCGCATAAAGGCTTCGCGCTGATTACTGATGTGGTAGAGAATGTGCGTGGTGTACGCGCGGTAACCGTTGCCCTGCGGTGTGAATTCGGGAATGGGACAATGCACGCCGACGCCGGCGAAAACATGGCCGAAGAGTTCGGTCAAAAGCGCTTCCATGAGCGCCTCTTTCGTGGGAAAGTGGGAGTAAAATGTACTACGCCCGATATTGGCGGCGTCGATGATTTGTTGCACGGTGATTTGCGCGTAACGGCGGCGGGTTAAAAGTTCGGTGAACGCTTGAAAAATGGCGTTGCGCGTTTTGATTTGACGGCGATCCATAGCATTTTCCTTTCCGCGTCGACGCAAAAAATTGCACGCGCGACAGCGATTATTTTATTGAACAAAAGTAAGATTCTATTCAGTAATGAACGATTCCTCTCGTTTGCGTCTGGTCAAGGCACTGAATATTTTTTACAATGAAGACAAATAAGAAACAATGTGTTCATTAAATACTTACATTGTAACGATACAGAGTAGATTTGACAAGGAGGAACTATGTGGGATCGCTGGTGGGAGTGGGCGCTTAGACCGCGCATGATGGTACTGATGACCGTGTTGCTGCTCGTGAGCGCGTACGGACATTTGACGAATAACGCTTTTTTGCAAATGTATGATCCCGGTTGGGGCGTGCTTTTGTTGGCGGGCATACCGCTGTTGTTCGGCGGGATCGAGTATCTCGTAAAAGAAAAAGAATTAACGTCGTGGCTTTTGGTCGGGATCGCGCTGGTCGCTTGCGTCGCGCTGGGCGAAGTGTTCGCGGCGACGGAAGTGGCGTGGATCATGGCGTTCGGCGAATGGCTCGAAGGGCGCACGGTGCAACGGGCGCGTCGCGGCCTGGAGCAAATTTTGGCGCAGACGCCGGCGCAGGGGCGGCGGATCAATGACGCGGGCGAAACGGAAATGGTGGCAGCGGAAGAGATCCGCGTCGGTGATCGCCTGAGCGTGCATCCGGGCGAAACGATTCCGGCGGACGGCGTGGTGCTGACGGGCGCGACGGCGGTCGATGAAGCGATGCTCACGGGCGAATCGTTGCCGGTGGATAAACGTGACGGCTCGGAAGTGTTCGGCGGCACGGTGAACGGTTTCGGCGCGATCGAAATGCGCGCGACGAAAGTCGGCGCGGATGCTTCGATGCAAAGACTGGTGCGCTTGGTGCGCGAAGCGGAAAACGAGCAGGCGCCGGTGCAACGCACGGTGGATCGGTGGGTGCGCTACCTCGTGCCGACGGCGATTGCCCTGTCGCTTATCGTTTTTGCGCTTAATTTTTGGTGGGGCACGCCGCTCACGGAAACGATTTATCGAACCGTGACGGTGCTGATCGTCTTTTGTCCGTGCGCGCTTGCGCTTTCCACGCCGACGGCGATTGTGGCGGCGATCGGACAGGCGACAAAGGCCGGCGTGATTATCAAATCGGGGGCGGCGCTCGAAGTAATGGGGCGCATCGATACGCTCGCATTGGATAAAACGGGCACGATTACGACCGGCGAACTCGCAGTGACGGATGTGTTGCCGCTGCGGGATGATGTTTCCGCGCAAGAGGTCTTGGCGTTGGCGGCGGCGGCGGAAGAACAAAGCGAGCATCCGCTCGGCAAGGCGATTCTGCACAAGGCGCAAGCTGTCGGCGTCACGCTGCCCGAGCATACCGATTTTGTGATGACGGGCGGCCGCGGCGTGCGCGTTCGGCTGACCGACGGCAGCGTTCTTTACGCGGGGAGCGAACGTTACCTCGCGCAAGAAGGAATCGACATCGCGCCGACGGTGGAAGCCACGCTGAACAAGTTACGTAGCAACGGCAAGATTGCGGTGCTTGTGGCGCAAGCGGATCAACTCATCGGCGTGGTCGCTTTCGCGGATACGGTGCGCGCGCAGATGCCGGCGGTGACGGCGGCGTTGCAACGCGCTCGACTCACGCCGGTCATGTTGACGGGTGATAACATGCAAACGGCGCAATTCGTCGGCGCAACCGTGGGCATTGATGAAGTACACGCGCGCCTGCTGCCGGAAGATAAAGTAGAGTACATTGCCGCGCAGCAAAAAGCGGGCCGACGCGTGGCGATGGTCGGCGACGGCGTGAACGACGCGGCGGCGCTGAAACGCGCCGATGTCGGAATCGCGATCGGTGGCACGGCGGGCGATATGGCGATTGAAGCGGCGGATATTATTTTGCCGGGGAGCGACATGACGCGCTTACCGTACCTCGCGCGGCTTTCGCAAAAGACCTTGCGCACGATTCACATCAACTTGGCGATCGCGTTGTCGCTGAATATTCTCGGCGTCATTTTATCGCTTTTCGGTTGGCTGACGCCGGTGACGGGCGCGATCGTGCACAACGCGGGCTCGATTATCGTGTCCTTGCACGCGATTTGGCTCTATGAAACCAAAATTTTGACCGGCGTGCGGGAGGCGGATGCCGGCCCGACTCGCAGCGCGTTATCGCGCGATATCATCCGCGGCTGATGACGCAACAAAAAAGACCTCGTACGAGGTCTTTTTTTATTGGTTAATTTTGCGCGGCATCGTCCGCGGGAAAGGAATGGTCGGTCGGCGGCGCGAAATCGTCGCGATCGGCGACCTTGGTAACGACGCCGCGCACCGCTTTCATGAATTTTGGACGGGCGATCATCACGGTATGACCGCAACCGCGGCAGCGAATGCGAAAATCCGCGCCGATGCGCAAGACTTCCCATTCCTTACTGCCGCAGGGATGCGGTTTTTTCATGTTGACGATATCGCCGATATCTACTTTTAAATACGCCATGGTTTCTCCTTACGCCTTTTTCACAAGCCGTGGCACCGTGTAGCTGCCTTGCGGCATGAGGCAAATGTCCGCGTTCGGACCGAGTTTTTGTTCCGCCAGCGCCAGCGCTTCTTCGACCGAATGCACCGGCGTGAAAAGGGCGGCGCGGGCCGCGTCGTCGGGCATTTCGGAAAGCAAATAGAAATCCGCTTTTTTCATCAGACGCGTAACCGCGTACGCTTTGTGACGGCCGATTTGAAAATCTTCGCGCACGTACGCTTCGATTTTTTTCGGCGAAGGATATGCGCGCACCGTCGCGTCAAATTCACTGTTGCCCGAACCTTCCGGACAGGCGGCGAGCAAGATGACGACACCGCCTTCCTGCACGGCGCAAACGGCGTTGTCCATCGTTTTTTGGCTCTGGTAAATATTGATGTCTTTCGGATAGCCGCCGCACGTCACGATGACGATCGGATATTCGCGCGGAATTTCGACGCCGTTCATGCGGTCGACCAACTCGCAGGCTTTTTCGTGCGCGGTGATGTAGTCACCGGCGAACACACCGATGAATTCTTTCTTTTCATTCAAGACGGTATTGAGCAAAAATGTCGGACGATGCATTTCACAGCCTTCGACCTGATCGAGGTAGATCGGATTGGTTTTGATCTCACCGATGACCGCGTGCGGATCGAGCATCAGCGAGTGGTTGTGGCGGATGGTTTCCCGATGCGCCACGCCCGGAAAGAGCGCTTTGCGCCCGCCGCCGAAACCGGCGAAGAAATGGTGAACAACGCTGCCGGTCAGAATTAATTTATCCGCGGCCAGCGCGTCTTTGTGAAACGCGACCGGCGTGCCGTACGAGGTTGTGCCGATTTTGATATAATCCTCGTCATGCCGCGCTTCGGCGTTGACCGTACGCAGACGGCGAAAGAGATCTTCCGTGATTTGCGAAATCATTTCTTCGTCCGTCATCGGGCGATGCATGCCCAGCGCGAAAAGAATCGTGATATCTTCGTCGGCCACGCCGCGCTCGTTCAGCATTTCCACGATGACCGGCAAAAAAATATCCGTGTGCGCGATGCGTGTCGTATCATTGACGATGATCGCGACTTTGTCGCCGGCGTCAATCAGTTCCGGCAGAGGGGCGGAGTCGATCGGATGCAAAAGCGCTTCACGAATCGCGCGGATCGGATCGGCGAGCGGCTGCATTGGCGCCATGGTTAAACAATTTTTTACCCGTTCGTCGGGCAATGTAAATGAAATTTCTTGGCGGCCGTAGGGCCAGGTGTAGGTGGTTTCCATGGGACTCCTTTCCGAATGATTTACATCATTTGCGCGGCGGCGTGAAGTTTTTCTTCTTTCAATACACCTCTGCCTTGCTTGCCGGTCAGTGTTTCAATTTTGAGATAAAAAACCGCGACTTCATTCAGATATTGATCGACGAAAGCTTCCGCCGTGTGCTCATGTTGCGGCAGGTAATGATTGCCGAAGCTCTGCATCAACGCTTTTATTTCCGCTACGTCGCGGACGACGGTGAGCGGTCCGAAGGCGATAACGCTTTTAAAATACGTAGTAAATTCCGCTGCATGGATATCGGCGCGGTCGATTACGCAAAACGAGCCTTGCGGGTGCGCGGCGATGGCGCTCATTTTATGTCCCTGCGGGGCGCCATGAAAATAAAGAGTATTGTCGTGATACCAATAATTGAGCGGAACGGCGTACGGTTGACCGTCGGCATCAATCAAAGCAAGTACGCCTTCATGGTGCTTCTGTAAAATTTCCTGACAGTCTGCATTGCTGAGTGCCTGCTCCGGTCGACGCATTGCTACCGATTTCATCGCTCCTCCTTTTTACCCGTATATAAAAAGCGGTTGCCGAGCCAATCGGTGGCGGACACGAGCATGCCTGTCGTCACGAAGTGACCGAGATCGTCAATGAATTCCGTTTTGACATCGGCGCCGGCATCTTGCAAAATGGTGGCGAATGCCGCGTCCGCGCGCGGATCAACGGAGTTGTCGGCGGCGCCGTGAATGAAGTAGAACGGTTTTTTCTTGAGGGCCTGTGCGTGCATGTGCGGCGACATTTCCTCCACATCTTTATTAATTTCAGCGGCCAGCGGATACATTTGGCCGAAGCGCGCCTGGAAGAAAAGATGGCTCAGCGGCCAATGACCGGAACCGTTGATCGCGACCACGCCGGACACCGCTTTTTGCTGTGCGGCGACGCCGAGCGCGGAGAAACCGCCCATGGAATGGCCGGACGGCACGATTAATTTGTAACCGTTTTCCCGCGCGTAATCTATCCAAATATCGCTTTCGCGCACGTTCTGGAACAGCGTTTTCCAAAAGTACGGATAGGATTTCGGATCTTCGTAATCGATTTCGCCGCGGTTGTCATGGTAGATCGCCGCCGGCACGATGACCTCCCAACCGGCGTTCGCAAAGGCCAGCGCCCGCAGTTCCTGTCCGGCCATCTTCGAGCTCCAACCGTGGTACCAAATCACCAGGCCGCGCGGATTGACGGGGGTGTAGCGGATAGCATCGATGCCTTGGCGCGTAATGGTGGAGATATTCACCATGAGCGCGCGTGCTTGTTCGCTCATTACATTCGACTCCTTTATTTTATCGGGAACGTATTGTTTTACGCTTAGTTTCATTCTATTACAAAAACGATGCGCCGCCAACCGCGCGCCCGCGGAAGACGAAAGCAGAGGAAAAAAATTTTGCGCGGGCACAAAGGGCTGTCAGACGCTTGTCAAAACGCTTATACAAATTTTGCATTATACAATATCTTGTAACTAAAAAAAGAAGATGTATAATAGATATACAAGTTATTGATTACCTGTTTGCAGGTTACAAAGATATCGTATGGAGGAGAAATATGAGTCGTTTTACCGGTTTCAGTGAGGAATTTATTCAGCAATATCCGCATTTTCCGGCGCATATGACGCAGTTGGCGAAGTTCGTTTACTATCGCACGTATTCGCGTTGGTTGGCGAAGGAAGGGCGGCGAGAAACATGGCGGGAGACCGTCGTGCGCGCGCTCACGTATAATTGCCAAATGGCGGCGGAAAATCAGGAAGACGCGGAAGCGCTATTTGACAATGTGTTTAACCTGCGTCAATTTATTTCGGGACGCAGCTTGTGGATCGGCGGTTCGAGCGCGTCGGAAAGTCTGATCACGGCGAATTTCAATTGCGCGTTTACGGTGATGGATAATGTGCACGCGTTTGTCGATCTGTTTTACCTCTTGATGGTCGGCACGGGCGTGGGCTTCCGCATTTTGAAAGACGATGTGGCGAAGTTGCCGAAGTTCCGCCATGACGTTATTTTGGAAAACTTGCCGTTTGAGCCTTTGCCGTCGAATGAACGCGTCGATCCGACGTCGATTATTTTCCGTACGGACGATATCGCGACGATTGTGGTCGGCGATTCCAAAGAGGGCTGGGTGCAGGCGCTGCAGTTTTATCTCGATATTCACACGCGCCATGATTACCGCAAAATTAAGCGGGTCCGCATCAATTACAACGGCGTGCGCCCGAAAGGCGAACGGCTGGTGACGTTCGGCGGTACCGCGTCAGGGTATGAATCGCTGGCGACGATGTTTGAAAAAATTCATAAAGTGCTGACGACGGAAGAATTCGCGCCCGCGCCGGTCGAAGGGCAGTTGCGCCCGATCCACGTGCTCGATATTTGCAATATCATCGGCGAAAACGTGGTGGTCGGCGGCGTACGTCGCACGGCGGAAACGGCGATTATTTCGCCGAACGACGATGAAGTCATCGAGGCCAAAACAGATCTTACGCCGAACAAATTCCACCGCTTCATGAGCAACAACAGCATTTATTTTACGGAAAAACCGTCGCGCGAACGCTTGCAGCAAATTTTTCACACCTTGCGCTACACGGGCGAACCGGGCTTCGTGAATGCGGCGGAGGGCAAACGCCGTCGCGCCGATTTCGAGGGCTTGAACCCCTGCTTTGAAATTTTACTGCCGCGCAATTCCGTCTGCAATTTGACGACGGTCAATATTCTCGCCTTCGTGAAAGACGGCAAGTTGCTGAAAGAGGAACTTTTGGCGGCGGAACGGTTGAGCGCGCGCGCGTGCTACCGCATGACCTGCATGAATCTCGAATTGCATGATTGGAACCAAACCCATCAGCGCGACCGTTTGCTCGGCTGCTCGATGACGGGCTGGCAGGACGCGATGAGCGCGCTCGGCTACGATCGGGAGCAACAGATCGAATTGATGCGGGAACTGCATGACGCGGTCCGCGCGGCGGCGGATGAATACGCGGACGAGCTCGGCACGCCGCGTTCGCTCCTGGTGACGGCGGTGAAACCGGAAGGCACGCTCTCGCTGGTGGCGGGCGGCGTCAGTCCGGGATTGCATTACTCGCACAGCGAATATTTTATTCGCCGGATCCGCGTTAACGCCAGCGACCCGCTTGCCAAGACGGCGGAGGCGCTCGGCTGGAGCGTGCATCCCGAAGTGGGACAGGAAGAACCGAATGTGCGCACGAAAGTCATCGATTTTCCGTGCTATTCGCCGGTCAAGCGCACGAAGTACGATGTGTCGGCGATGGAGCAACTGCAGACGTATTACGATTTCCAAAAGCATTACACGGAGCAGAACAGTTCGAATACGATTTCGATTAAAGACGACGAATGGGACGACGTTTGCCAAAACGTGTACGATCACTGGGACGAAATGCTCGCCTGCTCATTTTTGAGCCTGTCGGATCATCACTATGAACTCGCGCCGTACGAAGCGATCACGAAGGAAGAGTACGAGGCGATGATGGCGACGATGCAGGACTTCAATCCAAATTTGCTGAATTACTACGAACAGGCGACGGGGAACGAAGGCAAGGAATTTGAAATTTTGGACGATCGGGAAGAATGCGCGTCGGGAGTTTGCCCGATCAAATAAAACGAGGTGCTGAGCATGGAACAAGCGCCGATTTTGGCGATTTGCTATGATTTTGACCACACGCTTTCTCCGGACGACATGCAGGCCGCGGGCTACATCCAGTCCGTCGGCTTCGCCGTGGAGGATTTTTGGCGAGAGTCGCGCAAGCTTGCAGAACAAAATGAAATGGATCGCAATCTTGCGTACATGTACCTGATGGCGAAGACGGCGCGCGGCAAAGTGTTGTTCACGCGCGAGCGACTGGCGGAGTACGGCGCGCAAGTGCCGTTGTATCCGGGCGTGCGCGAATGGTTCGCCAATGTGAGCGCGCTGGGGGAAGCTGCGGGCGTGCAGGTGGAGCATTACATCATCTCGTCCGGATTGAAGGAAATGATCGCGGGCACGGCGATTGCGAACGAATTCAAAGCGATTTACGCGAGCTCCTTTTTCTACGATGAAGACGGGGTGGCGGTATGGCCGGCGCAAGCGGTCAACTACACGAATAAAACGCAATTTCTGTTTCGCATCAAGAAAGGCGTGCTCGATGTCAATGACGAACGCATCAATGAATATTTTCCGAACGAAGAGATGCGCGTGCCGTTTCGCAATATCGTCTACATCGGCGACAGCGCGACGGACATTCCGTGCATGAAGCTGGTGGCGAGCTCGGGCGGCCACGCGATCGGCGTGTACGCGCCGGGCGAATCGACCGCCATGGTGGACGGTTTACTGCGCGACGGGCGAATTCAGTACAAAGCGCCGGCGGATTATCGGCAAGGCGCGCCGCTGGAACAGCTGATCGACGCGATTATCGCGCAGACGGCAACGCGGGAAAAGTTGGAGCGACGCAAAGCAGCCGACCTTCATGACGCGAAGAGCCGACTCGCGAACGCAAAGCAAGGTCAATAAATCTTTCCGAATTAGCATCACACAATAAAAAAATACAAAACGAAGACACAAAAAAACCGCCATACGGCGGTTTTTTATTACGGTAATTCATACGGTTGATCGCCGCGCGGCGGTCCGAAGATGGCGGCCATGATAATGCCTTTGCGCCAATCCTTGCGCGTTAAGCGGCGACCTTTCATGCCGACGCGACTCGCCGATAAGGGCGTCGCTTTCAGCGTCGCGAGCGGATTGTCGTTGCCGATCGCGAGCGACGGTTCTTTTAAATCGCGTACGGCGGCGGGCGCCTGACGCAACGGATGGCCGGCGTGATCGTGGCCGGCATGCGCCAACGTCGCGGAGTGACCGGGTTCTTCGATCGGCATTCCCGAATGCCGCGCCGGTGTTTCCATAGGCGGTTTTTCTTTCGGCGCGCGTTCCGGTGGCGGATCTTGTTTCGGAACGGGATCGGTGACCGACGGATCGTCCGCGTCATCGGGCGGCGACGCTTCGAAAGGCGCGAACCATTCTTTTTTCATGCGTTCGATGAATTCCTCCGGCGTGATCTCCGTCAGCGCGGAAGGGTCGAGATGATCCGTCGGCAGCGAATGATGTTGTGATTTTTTACGTCGTTTGGATTGCAGTGAATCGACAATGACGATAGCGATAACAAGCAGGATGCCCAGTAATGACTCCATAGGTTGTCCTTTCCTGTGCGGTGAACTTCGGCAAAAGCAACGAAAGCCGTTGCCGTCTTGATTTTTTATCAGCGTTTCCGTTTTTTGCGAAACAGACGGAAAAGACCGCGGCCGAGCGTGAAGTAGAGCAACACTTGCAGTAAAATGGCGGTCGTTACCGCGATGACGCGGATGATACTGCCGATAAATCCCATGCGTTGACGCCTCCTTTACCAAGCGCGGCCAGCCGTCAACGACGGTTTAACCATTTGGCAATCGCGTACGCGATGCCGCAGCCGGCGATGAAGTACAGCGCCAAGCGCAAAAACGATAAAAAGAACGCGGCTCGTAAAAATACACCCATGATTATTCCTCACTTTCCGGTTTGGCAATCGCCTCACGCATTTCCGTGTCGGCGTTAATATTTTGTAAACGATAGTAATCCATGACGCCCAATTTGCCTGACTTGAGAGCCTCCGCGAACGCGATCGGCACCTCCGCCTGCGCGCGGACCACTTCGGCCTGCATTTCCTGCGTCTGAGCGCGCATTTCCTGCTCTTTGGCGACCGCCATCGCGCGGCGCTCTTCGGCGCGCGCCTGCGCGATGCGTTTGTCGGCTTCCGCCTGGTCGGTTTGCAGTTCCGCGCCGATGTTGCGTCCGACATCGACGTCAGCGATATCAATGGACAGAATTTCAAAGGCCGTGCCGGCATCCAAACCTTTTTCCAACACGGTGCGCGAAATATGGTCGGGGTTTTCCAAGACGTCCGTGTGACGTTCGGACGAGCCGACCGTCGTGACGATGCCTTCACCGACACGCGCGATGATCGTCGCTTCGCCGGCGCCGCCGACTAAGCGGTCGATGTTGGCGCGAACGGTAACGCGCGCCCGCACGCGCAATTCGATACCGTTTTTCGCCATCGCGGAGATGATCGGCGTTTCAATGACTTTCGGGTTAACGCTCATCTGTACCGCTTCGAGCACATTACGTCCGGCGAGATCAATCGCGGCGGAGCGTTCGAAGGTCAGCGGAATCGAAGCGCGGTGCGCGGCGATCAGCGCGTCGACGACGCGGTCGACATCACCGCCGGCGAGGTAGTGCGCTTCCAGCTGGTTGACGTTGACCTCGAGGCCTGCTTTCGAGCCCTTGACGAGCGGCAAGACGATCACGCGCGGCGGCACGCGACGTAAGCGCATCCCGATGAGATCGAAGATGCTGATATGAACGCCGGCCGCCAGTGCGGAAATCCACAGCCCAATCGGCACGAAATGCTGTAAAATCAAGATAAAAAAGACAATCAGCACAATGGTAAAACCGGGAAAAACAAAGTCCATATTTCCTCCTTATAATTCGTTTTCGCTGTCGGAACGTGCGGCGACGATGATGCGATTACCGATGACGCGACGTACAATGATCGGCGTGCCGCGCGGGATGAATTCGCCCTGCGTCACGACATCATAGGGACGCCCGTCGATTTTGGCCGTGCCCGCCGGTCGTAAGGGCGTGGCGGTGATGCCGGCGTGTCCGGTAAGAAAAGCATAGTCATCATTGCTGGTGTAACCCGACGCGCTGTCGCTCCGTTGCGAAAGCGTCAGCCGCCGCCAGAGCCGACCTGTTGTCAGATGTTTGGCCAGGTGCCAGAACATAATGATCGAGAGCACCAGCCCGCCGGCGATGATATACAGCGCCGAGCTGCTGCCGCCGAGCAACAGGAACAGACCGCCGATGCATAAAGCGATCCCCGCCGCTGTGACAAAACCGGTCATGACGAAGAAAATATCGCCCAAGATGATGAGCACGCCGCCCGCGAGCATGAGCGCGGCCAAAAGCGACGGATTGCCGGTTTGCCATTGCCCGAAAAAGAGCAGGGCCGTTGCCACGAAAGCGACGAGGCCGCCGCCGGAAAAGCCGGCGGTTTTAATTTCCGCGAATAATGAAACAAAAATAATCGCGATTAAAATGGTTTGCAACCAGGGCGACGCGAGCCAGCCGACAAGCGTGTCGGACCACTCGGGCGCGACGGTAATGAGGTGGGCGTTTTGCCAACCGTAATGCGCGAGCAATGAGGACAAATCTTCCACTGACGTCTGCGCGAGACCTGCGGCCTGCGCCTGTTGCTCCGTCAGCGAAAGAATCGTGCCCGGCGCGGCGTAAGGCGGATAGCCGAGCGTTTTATCGACCATCGCCGCGGCGAGTTCCGGAGAACGGTTGCGCCGTTCCGCTGTCGCGGCGAACTCACCGCGCACGGCCGCAATCGTTTTTTCGGTGGCGGGAATCGGTTCCGCCGCTCCGATGGAACTGCCCGGCGCCATTACGAGATCCTGTCCGGCGAGCGCCAAGAGAGCGCCGGCGGACCAGGCGCGCGGATGCACGTAGACGACCACCCGTTGCGGGGAAGTGAGAATTTCATCGCGCATCGCGGTGGCGTGCGTCAAGACGCCGCCGAAACTGTCCAAATCAAGTACCACCGGCGCGTTTTCCCGTTGCGCCGTCGCAAGCGACCGATGGAGTTGCGCTGCGGTTTGGGCGTTGATTTCACCGTGGATCGGTACCAACACCACATTTTGCGCAAAAGCGGTCAGCGCCAAACAGCAAAAAAGGCAGAGTGACCAAAGGACGCGCCAATGAAAGCGAGGGCGCGGCATCATGACGCGCCTTGTATTTGTGCGGCGTATTTATCGCCCTTCGCTTCGGCGTGAAAATAATTCATCAGCGCCTGCGCGCGCTCAATGGTGAGATGCGCGTAGCACGCGTATTCGAGCAGCGGATTGCCGCGCTCCTTGCGCTTTTGCGCCATATACGCGCGGCGTTCGTCCAATGTCATGTCGGCGACATATTCCAGATCCTTTTGCCGACGTTCGTAACGAAATTCCATATACTTTTGAGTAGCGTCCGCTTCCTCGCGAGTCATCACGCCGTCGCACACGGCATCGTCCAAATAGTAACGGATCGCTTGCGGATGGTGCGGGGAAAGTTCACGCACGGCTGGCGGCATCGCCTGCGGTACGGGCGGCGGAGCCGCGACGGTGGCGGCGATTCCCAGCAGACACGCGCTGCAAAGAAGAGCGCTGATTCGTTTTATCATAGTATCTCCTTTCTAAAGCGGAAAAATAACATTTATATCTTGAATATACCTGACGAAAAAAGCAGTGTCAAACGCGCGGCAAGCGACGGATCGCATATTGCCCTTGCCCGTCGGGAGGGAGTTCGTTACAATAATATAAGGAGGCTGTATGCAGGAACGAAAATCATTAACGAAAATTACTTTGGAGACATCCGTGCGTGCGGCGGCTCCGTTCCAACTCATTTACACGGCGATGGGCATTGTTTTCGGCATGCAAATGGTGATGACGCCGCGTTCTCTTTTACAAGGGGAATACGCCCTGGCCGTTTTAGTTTGCGTTTGGCTGATTCACAGCGCCAAACGCGTGCTTGTCGTGCTCGATGCCGAGACGATGGAAGTCACGTTGCGGCCGACGACGCTCCGCGGCTTGCTTGGAGAAACGTTCGGCAAAAAAAGGACCGTCACGGTGGAATACTCTTCGGTTGTCGGCGTATCGGAGACATGGCGCGAATTATATGTAGTCAATCGCAATGGCGGTATGAGCGTAATACCGGTCACGTGGCATGAACTTTCCGCCCATGATCGCGGTGTGATTTTACGTCGCTTTCAGGAAGCGAAACAGGAAAGTTAACGGCTAGAAATACAAAGGAGAAACTATGAAACGAGTTTATTGGCTGACCAATATCGACAGTCAGGCTGACCACGTCGCGCGGGCATTGCGCTCGTTGCGCGAAAAAAATGAAACGATTCCGGCCGAGGTTATTTCGGTCAAAAACGGTGACGTGACGGATTTCACTCCGCCCTCATTTCAAGACGCGGCGCTGGTCGTGGTGTCGTTCATGGGCGGTCAGACGCTGGTGGAGGAAGCGCTGAACGCGCTGAATGAGTATCCCGATGTGCCGTACCTGGTGCTGGCGCACGGACCGAACCCCGCCCGTCCGCGCGGCGTGGAGCCGGAAACGATCGAACGGATGACGAAGTATCTGGCGTACAGCGGTTTGCGCAATATTGAAAACCTCTGGCGCTATCTCGCGAATACCTTTTTGCATATCGGCAAAGGCGCGACGGCGGAACCGGAACAACTGCGCACGGACGGATTATACTATCCCGGTGAAGAGCCGTACGGAACGCTTGCGGAATTCGCCGCGGCGCATCTCGATCCGGATAAATATACGGTCGGGTTTTTCTTCTTGCGCGATGATTGGCTTTGGGGCAATTTGCGTTTTTACAATGCGCTGATCGCGGAAATCGAATGCGCCGGCATGAACGCGTTGCCGCTTTTTACGCATTGGGGCAGCGGCGCGAGTCAGGAACGCACGCTCGAAACCTGCGTGCAGGAATATTTTTATGACGCCGACGGCAAAGTCGTGCCCGATGTCGTCATCAATAACCACCGCATGTCGTTGCGACTGGGGCGCGCGAACGATCCGAAGTTTTTGGAAAAACTCGGCGTGCCGACATTGCAGGCGTACCATTCCAAACAGGATGAGGCGACTTGGCGCGCCAATCCCGCCGGCCTCACGCCGACGGAAATCTCGGCGACGGTGGCGATGATTGAAACGGACGGCATCTTGCACGGGCCGGTCGCGTCGCATCGCGAGGTCGAACCGGGCGGCGAGCCGCAACGCGAACCCTGGGCGTACGGTTTGGAACTTTTGGTACGCAAGGCGAAACGCTGGGCGACGCTGCGGCACAAACCGAACGCGGCGAAAAAAGTGGCGATCGTGCTGCATAATTACCCCGCGAATAATACCAATATCGGTTGCGCGGCGGACCTCGACTCGGGAGCGAGCCTGTTCCGTCTTTTGCAAGCCATGCAAAAAGACGGTTACGATGTCGGCGCGCTGCCGGACACGGCGGCGGAGCTTTGGGAAGAAGTGCTCGCGCACATGACCAATGACCGTCGTTATCTGAGCGAAACGATGCAACGCGACGCGACGAAAATCGCGGGCGGCGATGTTATCAAGTATGAAAAAACATTGCCCGCAAGCGTTGTCCAAAAGATGAATGACACATGGGGAAACGCGCCGGGCGACGCCTTTGTCAACAATGACGAAGAACTTTTGCTGCCGGGCTTACGGCGCGGCAATATTTACATCGCACTGCAACCGCCGCGCGGTTTCGGTGAGGACCCGTCGGCGATCATTCACAGTCCGACGCTTGCGCCGACGCATCATTACTTGGCGTACTACCATTACTTGCGCGACGTGTTCGGCGCGGACGCGTTCGTTCACCTCGGCACGCACGGCTCGCAGGAATGGCTGCCCGGCAAACAAATGGGCCTGTCGGATGAATGTTACTCGCAAATTACGATGGACGACATGCCAAATATTTACCCCTATTTAACGACGATTATCGGCGAAGGCATTCAGGCCAAGCGCCGCGGTCAGGCGGCGTTGATCGGCTACCTGCCCGCGCCGACGGCGCAAGGCGGTCTGTACGGCGACTGGGAAGCGCTGGCGCCGCTTTTGGATGAGTATCGGCATTACAAAATCTACGAACCGAAACACACGGAAAGCGTGGTCGCGGATATCGCGGCCTTGGTGGAAAAACTGGGCATGACCGAAGTGTTCGGCACACCGACGGCGGACAATCAGGAAGAGTACATGCTTAAAGTGCACAATTTCCTGGACGATATGGAAAGCAGTGAAACGCATACCGGTCTGCATATTTTGGGAGAAGTGCCGACAGGGGATAAATTATACGCGCTCGTGCGCAAACTTGTCGCGGTGGCGCACGGCGATGTGCCGTCGCTTGTCGATGCGCTCGCGGAAGCGCTCGACGTCCCCTACGCGGACATTGCGCAAAAACCTCTCGCCACGCCGGAAGAACTCGCGCAAAAACGCGACGTCGACCGCAAAGCGGAGGAACTTTTACGAGCGCTCGCCGCGCGTGACTGGCAGGCGGATACCTGGCGGGATCTCGTCGCGGATACGCCGCAATCGCCCGCGTTGGACGCGGTGCTGGCGTTGATCACCGAATCGATTTTGCCGAAAATTCAAGGCGTCGGCGCGGAATTGACGAACCTTGTCGGCGCGCTGTCCGGCGTGATGGTGCCGGCGGGCCCGGGCGGATCGGCCGCGTCGGGCAATTTGGAAGTACTGCCGACCGGACGCAATTTTTACGGCATCGATCCGACGAAAATGCCGTCGGCGACCGCGTGGAAATTGGGCACGGCGCTGGGCGACGCGCTCTTGGAACAATACGTGGCGGAAGAAGGCAAGTATCCCGAACAGGTCGGCATCATCGTTTGGGCCGGCCCGAACTTGCGTAGCAACGGTCAGTGTATCGCGGAAATTTTATATTTGCTCGGCGTCAAACCGGTTTGGCGGGCGGAAACGGGACGCGTGGAACGGCTCGAAGTGCTTCCGCTTAACGAACTCGGTCGTCCGCGCATCGATGTGACCGCGCGTATCAGCGGCCTGGTGCGCGATTCGTTGCCGCAGGCGGTCGCGCTCATCAATCAGGCGGTCGCGTTGGTCGCGGATCTGGACGAACCGACGAATATTAATTTTGTTAAAAAACATATCGAAGCGGACGCGGCGGAACTGGCTGCGGCGGGAACCGATCCCGCGGCGGCGCTCAAAGAGGCGCGGTACCGCGTCTTCGGTTGTCCGCCCGGCGCGTACGGCGCCGGTGTCGGCAATGTGTTGGATGAAAAAAATTGGGAAAACGAATCCGATCTCGCCGACGCGTACTTGGCATGGGGCGGCTACGCTTACGATGAAAACGGCGCGGCGCACGCGTCGAAAGAGGCCTTCGCGCAACGTCTCAAAACGCTTGACGTCACCGTGAAAAACGAAGACACGAGCGATCTGAACCTAATGAGTTCGGACGATTTCAACGCGTACCATGGCGGCATGGTGGCGGCCAGCCGCGCTTTGGGCGGGAAGGCGCCGCGTTCCTACGTCGGCGACAGCTCGCAGCGCAGTCGGGTGCAGGTGCGCACGCTCGCCGAAGAATTTCAACGTGTCGTGCAGGGCGAAGCGCTTAACCCGAAATACATCAAAGGCATGATGGAGCACGGTTATAAAGGCGCGCTGGAACTTGCCAAGCGAGCGATGCTTTCCTACAGTTGGGACGCGACGTCGGGCGTCATGAATGACGCGCTTTACAATCGCATCACTGAATCCTACGTGCTCGATCCCGAAGTGCGGGAATGGATGCAAAAAGTCAATCCCTGGGCGCTGCACGAAATCAGCGAGACGATGCTTGAAGCGCGACAACGCGGCATGTGGAACGCGCCGGAAGAAATGCTCGCCGAACTGCGAGACATTTACCTTGCGACCGAAGGCGATTTGGAAGAACGCAGCGAATAATTTTTACGAAAAAGACACAACGTACGCATAAAGATAAACAATACAATGATGGGTAGGTATTATGGAGACAAAAACATCGGCCGATTTGGCCAATAATGTACATGATAAGGTGGGCAAGGCGGCCACGAATGTCAGCCACGAGGTCACCGAGCAGGTCGACACCGCCGCGCAATGGACCGCCAATGCCTGGGATTATCTGGCATCGCACATGGTTGATTTTCTGATGGCGATATTGATCTTCGCGATCGGTTACTACATCGCCCGCTTTCTGCGTGACAGTCTGGCGCGGATGATGAAACGCTCCCGCATGGATCAGCTGGTAGTCGATTTCGTGACGCAGGGCTTATATTTTTTCATTCTGATCCTGGTCGCGTTGGCGGCGCTGAACAAAATCGGCGTGCCGACAGACTCGTTTGTCATGGCCTTGGGTGGTATGGGTTTAGGCGTCGGCTTGGCCTTAAAAGACAATATCAGCAACATGGCGGCCGGCATTCTGATCCTGGTTTTCCGACCGTTTCGGATCGGAAATTACGTGCAGGTCAGCAGCGCGGAGGGGACCGTGACGCAGATTACGCTGATGAATACGCACTTGCGCACGATCGGTCGCCAGGAAACCGTCGTGCCGAACGCGGTGATGATCTCGAACGCGATCGTCAATTATTCCGTATATCCGACGCGTTGCATGGAGCTTTTGCTTGATGTGGCGTACAGTTCCGACTTGAATCAGGTCGTCAGCGTTTTGAAAGATGTCGTCAAACGTGACGGCGGTGTTCTGAATGCGGACGATATGCTGATCGGCGTGCGTGAATTCGCCGATAACAGCGTGCGCGTGTATATGCGCCCCGAAGTGGATTCGTTGGAATATTGGCCGACGTATCATCGCTTAATGCAATCGATCAAGGAAGCTTTTGACGCGAACGGCATTGATATTCCGTTCCCGCACCGCGTGCTGGTGTTGGAAAAAGCGGAAGATGCGCCGCCTCTGGCGGGCGTGTCGCCGGAGCAGAACAAAGCGGAATAAATGTTCGTAGCGCACTCTCGCAGACGATGAGCATTGGGAAATATATCATGAAATAAAAAGACACCGTACGGTGTCTTTTTTATTTATTTTAATTTATGCAAAAGTCCTTCCCTCTTTAGAAATTCGCGCGCGACTTTCGCCGGATCCTGTTGCTCTTCGTCGACCTTGTAGTTCAAATCCTGCGCGACTTGATTAGTGAGATGCGAGCCCAGTTCGTTCAAAACGGCGATGACTTCCGGATGTTTTTCCGCGGCGTCCGTACGCAAGAGCGGAGTCGCGAAGTACGGAGGGAAGTAGTGCCGATCATCGGCGAGCATGACCAAATTGAATTTACGTACCAAGCCGTCGGTGGTATACGCGTTGACGACCTGCACGTCATCATTAAGGAGGGCGATGTAACGCGAGGAGCCGTCCAGTCCGGTGGTGCCGGCGAAATTCATGCCGTAGTAAGCGGTCAGACCGGGAAGTCCGTCTTTGCGATTGGTAAATTCGAACGTAGAGCCGACGACCAAGTGCGGCGCCGCGGCGATCAAATCGCTCATTGTTTGCAAGCGGTATCGCTCGGCGGTGTCTTGCCGTACGGCGAGCGCGTACGTATTGTCGAAACCGTATTGCGGGAGCATCAGGATGCCCATGGCTGCCAGCTCATCGCGACTGCGACGATATACTTCATCGACATCGGTCAGCGGCTCGTGGCGCAATATGGAAACATAGACGGTGCCGGTGTAATCCATGTAGAGATCGATGCTGCCCGTTTTCAAGGCCTCATAGGCGACTTGCGTGCCGCCGAGGTTCGTGTGACGGGTGACGCGCAGATCGGTGCGGTCTTCGATCATATCCGCCATCAGATGCGCCATGATGACGCCTTCCGTGAAATCTTTCGAGCCGACGATGATATCGCTTTGCGTTTCGGCGCAATTGCGCCAGGCGGCGTTTCCCGCGCCGATGATGAGAAGCGCCATGACGAGACCGATCAGCCATTTGGCGCGGCGGCGTTCTTTTTTGATCATCGAGCGCGTATGTTCCGGCGTAATCAGGGTGGCCATCGGCGTAACGAGTTCTTCCACGAGGCCGAGCAGGTAGTCCACGGCGAGCGCCAGCAAACAGGCGGGGATCGCGCCCGCGAGAATCATATTGCTATCGACGGTGCGAATGCCGGCGAAGACGAGATCACCCAAGCCGCCCGCGCCGATGAAGGCCGCGATCGTCATTAAACCGACCGCGGTGACGGCGCTGATACGGATTCCGGCCATGATGACGGGCAGCGCCAGCGGAAATTCCACTTTACGCAGCACTTGCCAAGGGGAAAGACCGATTCCGACCGCAACTTCTTTGGTGTCGGGAGAAATTTGCGTCAGCCCCGTGTACGTGTTTTTGATGATGGGCAAGAGGGAATAAATAATGACGACGAGGACCGCCGGCACGCGACCGATTCCGAAGAAGGGAATCGCGAAGCCCAACAGCGCCATGCTCGGAATCGCCTGCATGATATTCGCCGTTTGCAATACCGGCGCTTG
>NZ_JAHAHH010000009.1 GCF_018373335.1 Negativicoccus succinicivorans | reverse complement strand
GGAAGTTCATTCGCAAGCGGCCGTTACCGCAACCCCCGCGATTATTTGGAACGGCACGATGACCGAAGGCGCGACGACGCTCGCATTGCTGACGATCAACGGCACCGCGGTGACATTGGCGCCGGGGGAAAGCTATGCCGGCTACACGGTCACCGGTATGACAACGCGTGATTTGACGTTGGCGGGACCGCAGGGCGATCTGCATTTACAGCCTTTGGAGGCGCAATCATGAGCGTAAGCAAGTGGGGAACTTTGCTGCTCGGCCTGAGCCTGCTCGCCGGACCGATTCAAGCGGCGGATGTGCAGGCGAGGGATTCTTCCGTGCGGGAAGTGTTGACCGGACTGGCGCGGCTGACCGGAGATAACATTATTATCGCCGATGATGTTCACGGCAACGTCACGCTGACACTGCATGATGTGACGCCGCAGGAGGCGCTGCAGCTGGTGGCCGAGGCGGCGGACGTGACGCTGGTAAAAAACGGACGCACCTGGCTCGTACACGGCACGCAAACGAACGAAAAAGCGGCCAAACAGGCGCGCTCCTTCGCCTTGAATTATGCGGATCCCGTGAACGTGCAAAAAGAGCTCACGGCGATTGTGTCGGCGGAACAAGTGCAAATTAATCCGGAGAGCGCGAGCGTCATCGTCTACGGTACGCCGCGCGAACTGGCGGAAGTGGATCAGCTGCTGAAGAAAATCGACTACGCGTATCGGCAGGTCAATGTCTCGGTGGAAGTCGTCGCGGTCAATCGCGATCATATCAAAGAACTCGGTATTGATTGGGACTGGTTGCCGCTGACGGGCAGCGCGCGCTATGAAACGCGCTACGAACGCGGCCGCGGCGCGCGGGAGAAAGTGGAAGAAATCGTCACGCCCGAAGGATTCGGTTCGATTCAATTCGGCAAAACCGTGGCGGGGCATCCGTACTCCTTTTTCTTTCGCGCGAAGTTAAACGCGTTGGTCGCCGACGGCAACGCGCAAATTTTGGCGCGACCGAATATCACGACGGTCAACGGCAAGACGGCGCGAATTTTAATCGGCAATAAAATTCCCGTGCTGGTCGATCAGATCACCAACGGCGAAAAAGTGACGACGACGGAGTATCGCGACGCGGGCATACGCCTTTTATATACGCCGCGCGTCAATGCGTCCGGCGAGATCACGGCCGATGTGACGGCGGAAGTATCGACGCCGTACCTTGTTCCGGAACTGCGGGCTTACCGTATCACGACGCGCGAAGCGCAAACGACGGTGCGTTTGCAACCGGGCGAAGCGCTTACGATCGGCGGTCTGATCGATCGCGAGGAGCAGATCAACGAACGGCGCGTGCCGATTTTAAGTGAAATCCCGATTCTCGGACGATTGTTCCGCACGACCGAGCATACGAAAAATAATGCGGAAATTATGATAACGATTACGGCGGACTTGCTTCCGGAGCGGTTGCCGAAGCCATAACGAAACGCCGAAACGGCGGGGAGGGCACATGGCTATGATCAAAGTCGCCGGGCTCTCGAAAGCCTTCGGCATCGAAACTATTTTTAAAAATGTCACATTCACCGTCGCGGAAGGACAACGCGTCGGCTTGGTCGGCCGTAACGGCGCGGGCAAATCGACGCTGCTGCGTTGCGTCATGGGGACAATGGAGGCGGACTCGGGCAGTGTCAGCGTGACCGATCAGGCGACGATCGGTTACGTGCAGCAAAGTATCGATTTCGGCGCGCAGACATTGCGCGAAGTGGTGGAAACCGCGTGGGAAGATGTACGGCGCATCGAGCATGAACTCGAGGATCTGACTCAACGCATGGGGCGGACTTCCGATCCGGCGCTGCTCGAACGCTACGCGAAACTGGAAGACCGCTTTGAACGGCTCGGCGGTTACGCCTATGAAACGATGACGCGGCGGATCATGGTCGGTCTCGGTTTTACGGAAGCGGACTGGGATCGCGCGGCGAATGATTTCTCCGGCGGTCAAAAAACCAGGATCAATTTGGCGCGCGCGCTCGTGCGGCGGCCGGATTTTTTGTTGCTGGATGAACCGACGAACCATTTGGATATCGCGATGACGGAATGGCTGGAAGATTTTTTGCGCAGTTATCGCGGAGGGATTTTGCTGGTGTCCCATGACCGCTACTTTTTGGACGCGGTGACGACGGACATTCTGGATCTTGAGCAGCATCGAGTCACATCGTATCGCGGCAATTACAGCGCTTTCAGTAAAAAGAAAGCGGCGCGTTTATATGCCGACTTGCGCGCGTATGAAAAGCAGCAGGAAGAAATTGCGCAAACCGAAGCCTATATTCGCAAATATAAAGCGGGCATCAAGGCGAAGCAGGCGCGCGGACGGCAAAGTCAACTGAATCGCCTGGAACGCTTGCAAAAGCCGGTGACAGAAACGACGCTCGCCTTTTCATTTCGTCCGGCGACCGGCACGGCGGAACGCGTCTTGGATGTGCAGGAGCTGGCGGCGGCGTATGGGGACCGCGCTATTTTTAAGGATATTTCCTTTTTGTTGCGTCGCGGCGACACCGTCGGCATCATCGGTCCGAACGGCATCGGCAAGTCGACGCTTTTGTCCGTGATTACCGGCGAAAAAACACCGGCGCACGGCACGGTCACATTCGGCAATCGCGTCGCGCTCGGCTACTATTCGCAGGAACACACCAATTTGCATCCGAGTCGCACGGTGCTCGAAGAGGTCATGCAGGAATACGGTTGCGGCGAAGATGACGCGCGTCATATTTTGGGCGGTTTTCTCTTCCGCGGCGATGACGTCTATCGTCTCGTCGGTCAGCTTTCCGGCGGGGAGCAGGCGCGGCTGGCGTTGCTGTTGTTGCTTTTGGAAGAACCGAATGTACTCATTTTGGATGAACCGACGAACCATTTGGATATCCCGACGCGCGAAATGATTGAAGACGCGCTGCTCGAGTTCGGCGGCACGTACCTGGTCGTGTCCCATGACCGCTACCTTTTGGATCGGCTGGTGCAGCGCACGCTTTCCTTTGAAGACGGCACTTTCCGTGAATATTTGGGCAATTATTCCTATTGGAAAGAAAAGCGTAAGGAACTGCTGGAGACGGGTCGCATTCCGATACCGGAGACAGCAGAGCCGCGCAAAAAAGAAAATACGGCGACAGCGCCGTCGGCGGATGTTCCACCCGCGCCGCCTTCATCACGCGCGACGGATTCTTTCCGCGCGGCACCGCAGGCGGAGAAAAAAATCGCGGCGCTCGAGCAGGAAATCGCCCGCACGGAAGCGACGATCACGATGATTGAGACGCAGATCGCGCAAACGGTCGATGCGGACGCGTTGACGGAACTGGCCGAATCGCTTTCGGCCGCGCAGGAAAAATTGGCGGCGCAGTACGAAAAGTGGGAACACTGGGCGCAAATGCTTGATTAAAATATTTTTTGAAAAAGTTTTAAAAAAGTGTTGACAGATATAAAAATCGCTGGTAGAATCAATCCAACACCAAAAAAGCAATGACCGGGACCAAATTTTTCGGCAAGGAACTTTTCAGAGAGCAGACGCTCGGTGCGAGTCTGCAAGTCAGTCGAAAAAGATTACATCACCCGTGAGCTTTCGTCATGAATGAAGTAGTGACGAACGTCGCCGGCGTTAACGGAATGAGAGATAAACCAGGGTGGTACCGCGTAACTACGCCCCTGCAGGGAGTTTTCCTGCGGGGGTTTTTATGTACCACGAGAAGGCAAGGAACGGGCTAAAGTCTTCGCCAATGATTTTTCAGAGAGCAAACGGCGCTGCGAGTTTGCAAATCGGCGAAGAGGATTACATCACCCGCGAGCCGCAACGTGAATTGAGTAGCGATTGCCGTCGCCGGCGTTAACGGACCGAGAGATAAACCAGGGTGGTACCGCGCCACCGCGCCCCTGCAGGATATTTTCCTGCGGGGATTTTTTTATCCTCGAAGTAACGCCAAAACGGTTTTTAATAGAGAAAGGATGATATTCATGAAACGCTCCCAGGAATTAATTCAAGAAGAAAGTCATTATTTTGCGCCGGCAGGTCGGATTCCGTATTATCCGCTGGTCATTGATCATGCGCACGGTTCGACGCTGACCGATGTCGACGGTAACGAATATCTCGACTTGTTGACGAGCGCCAGTGCCTTGAACGTGGGGCACACACCGGAGCCGATCGTGAATGCCATTATCGCCCAGGTCAAGAAAATGATTCATTATACTCCGGCCTACATGTACCATGAGCCCTTGGTGCACCTCGCGAAAAAAATGTGCGAGATCACGCCGGGAGATTTTGAAAAACGCGTTATCTTCGGCTTGACCGGCTCCGACGCCAACGATGCTTTGATCAAGTTCGCCCGCGGGTACACGGGCCGTCCGTACATCATTTCCTTTGTGAACGCGTACCACGGTTCGACCTACGGTTCGATCTCCATGTCGGCGATCAGTCAAAACATGCGCCGCAAAATCGGTCCGTTGTTGCCGGGCTTCTACCATATTCCGTTTCCGGACAGTTACCGCGGCATGTACGGCAGCGCGGAACCGAATACGGTGGAAGAATACCTCGCACCGCTGAAAGAAATGTTGGCGACCTACGTGCCGCCGGAAGAAGTGGCGGCGGTCGTTATCGAAACGCTGCAAGGCGACGGCGGCTTGTTGCAACCGGTCGACGGTTACTTCGAAGCCTTGCAGAAATTGTGCAAAGAACACGGCATTCTCTTTTGCGTTGACGACACGCAGCAGGGACTCGGACGCACCGGCACATGGTGCTCGCTGGAACACTGGCATTTGGATCCCGACCTTGTCGTGTACGGTAAATCGCTTGCGGCGGGACTGCCGCTTTCGGCTTTGGTCGGACGCAAAGAGATTATGGAAAGTCTGGATCGTCCCGCGCATTTATTCACGACCGGAGCCAATCCGGTATGCTGCGCGGCGGCGCTGGCGACTTTGCAATACATTGAAGACAATGATTTGCTTGCGGAAAGCACGCGCAAAGGCAAGATCGCGCGCGAGCGGATGGAAGATTGGCGCGAACGTTTTGACTGCGTCGGTAATGTTCGCGGCTTGGGTCTCTCGCTCGGTGTCGACATCGTCGCCGATAAAAAAGCGAAAACGAAAGATCCTCACGCCGCGCTCGTTATTTGCAACCGAGCTTACGAAAAAGGCGTCGTGATGATCGCTTTCGCCGGCAGCGTTTTGCGTTTCCAACCGCCGCTGACGATCACGGATGAAGAACTCAATAAAGCATTGGATGTTATCGAAGAAACATTAACGGAATGGCAGGAGGGCCGGCTCGCCGATTATGAAGTCGACGGGCAAGGCTGGTAAGGAGGGACATGATGGAACAAGTCAACTGGCGTAACGTAGTCAAACTGAGCGGGGCGTACATCGCCTACCTCATCGGCTCGGGCTTTGCCACAGGTCAGGAAGTATTACAGTTTTTCGTTTCGTACGGCATGAACGGTTTGTACGGCGCGTTGATCAGTGCCGTTTTGTTCTGCTCCGTCGGCGTGATCGTCATGCGCAAGGGACATGAATTGCAGCTCGAACGGCCGTCGCTGATTTTCCGTCATTACTGCGGCAATTATTTGGGACGCGCGATCGAGTATTTCACATTGCTCTTCATCTTTTCGATCGTCGTCATCATGATCGCGGGTTCGGGCGCCATCGCGGAAGAATATTTCGGCGTGCCTTCCGCGGTCGGTTGGCTCGGCATGGGCGTTGTCGCGATGATCACGGTGCTCGCCGGCTTGCGTTGCCTGGTCGATATCATCGGGGCGATCGGACCGTTTATCGTCGTCTTTACCGTCGCTGTCGGTATGTACACGTTCTTCCATGATTTCAATTGGACAACTGTGTCAATCGGAACGACGAGCGCCGCGCTCGCTGTCCGGCCGGTCGCGCACTGGTGGCAGGCAGGAACATTATTCTTCTGCTACAACATGCTCGCCGGCATGGTCTTTTTCACCGAACTCGGCGCCCAGGCCTCGAGTCGTAAAGAAGCGGGTATCGCCGGTTTTTGCGGCGGCTTCTTCCTGATGCTGACGGTCGTCGGCATGCTGTGCGGCATGCTCGCCAACTTCGACGCCGTGATCGGTTTGCAGGTGCCGAATCTGTACCTCGGCGCGAAGATCAGTCCGCTGGTCGCGCTCGTTTTCTCCGTCATCATCATGCTCGGGATCTACTCGACCACCGCGCCGATGTATTGGTTGATCAAAAATGAATGCTTGAAAGTCGTTTCTCGGCGTTGGGAAACCGTATTGACCGTTGCGCTCGGCGCGGTATTCATGCTTGGCGGTTCGTTCCCGTTCGGGAAATTGGTATCGCTTATTTATCCTTTTGTCGGCTATGTCGGCATCGCGCTGGTTCTCGTCGTCTTTGCCCGCACGCTCTTCAGAAGCTCGTCCAATGACGCGCAAGGCGATGTGCAGACGGTGGATTAAGACACTAAAAAAGCTCTCCCGAGGGAGAGCTTTTTTAGTTGTTTGGAGAATTAGTAAGATCAGGCTTCTTCCGCGACGGGACGAAGCACGGGGCGGGTGAAACCGAGACCGAGATCGCGTACCATCACGCGATCCGCTTTGGGATCCCGACCGCCGGTAGTGAGGTAGCCGCCGACCATAATGCCGTTCAAACCGGCATTCAAAGCGTACGCCTGCAGATCGCGCAAGTTGACTTCGCGACCGCCGGCGGTGCGGATCAAAGCCCGCGGCAAAATGAAGCGGAAAACCGCAAACGTCCGCAGAATTTCCAGCGGCGAAAGCGATTTGTTGTTTTCAAAAGGCGTGCCTTTAATCGGATTCAGAATATTGAGCGGTATGGAATCGACGCCGAGTTCTTTCAGCGTAAACGCCATTTCGACGCGCTGTTCGTTCGTTTCGCCCAAGCCGAGAATTCCGCCCGAGCAGACGCGAATGCCGACCTCCTGCGCCGCTTTCAATGTCGTTAATTTATCTTCGAAAGTATGCGTTTGGCAAATGTCCGGGAAATGGCTCGGAGCGGTTTCGATATTGGAATGGTAACGGGTGACCCCGATATCTTTGAGTTGTTGTAATTGGTCTTTGCTGACGAGTCCGAGCGAGCAACAAATTTCGATGCCCACTTCCTCACGAATGCGTTTGAGCGCGCGCACGATGCCTTCAAATTCGCGCGGATTGCCCTGGTTGCGTCCGCTGGTGACGATGGAGAAACGCACCGCGCCGGCCTCTTTGGCTTTCTTCGCGGCATCGACTAAGACGTCTTCATCGAGGAGGGGATATTCTTTTACCCCGGTATTATAGTAAGAAGATTGCGCGCAAAACGCGCAGTTTTCCGGGCAACGACCGCTGCGCGCGTTAATGATCGCGCAGAAATCAACACGATGACCATTGTACTTTTGACGGATTTTGTCCGCCATCGCCATTAAAAGCATCGTATTTTCATCCCTCGTGTTGATCAGGGAAATGCCTTCTTCTTTTGTGATTTCGCCGCCGTCGAGAACACGGTCGGCCAGCGCAATAATTTGCGCGCAATTTGCATCCATTATTCCACCCCGTTTATGCTGCAACTATTTCCTTGCTTCCTATGTTTACTCTTACATTGTAACGGCATTAACAATATAAGTCAACGATAAAAATTTAATACAGTTTACAAATAAAAGATCCGCACGGATGATTTGCGTTCTCTCTCTGTCATGCCGTACAATAAAGTTATTAATGGAGGAACGCATGACAGCTACCAAAGAGCCGCCATTACATTTGCGGCTATACCGCGCGATGCGCGAAAAAATTGAAATCGGCGTCTGGCCGGCCGGCATGCGGTTACGTTCGGTACGCGCGCAGGCGGCGGAACTCGGCGTCAGCAAATTTACCATTGAACGCGTGTACGGCAGGCTCGCGAGTGAGGGCTATATCGTGGCGAAAAATCGCGCGCGCTTTACCGTGATGCCGCAACTGACGATCCGACAGCGTCCTGCGCGGCCGCAGCCGCGCGCTAAGGCCGAAATCACGTATCGCTATGATTTGGCGCAAAGCGGCATGGATCGTGACGGCTTTTTATTCGCCGCGTGGCGGCGTTCGCTTTCGCGGATATTTCGCGATGAAAAACGCCTGTTGCGTTACGGCGATATTCAAGGCGAACGGGAACTGCGCGAAGCGTTGGCGCAATACGGCGCTCAGGCACGAGATACACGCGCGCATGCCGACGACATCATCATCGGTTCGAATACGCAGCAATTATTGCGGATTTTAGCCAGCCTTTTGCAAACGGATTACGGGGAAGTTTTGTTTGCGGAAACGGAATTTCCGTTGGGCGTGGATACGATGAGCGATGCGGGATTCACCGTGCGCATGTTGTACGGCGGACACGCGGAACTTTTGCAACCGCCGTTGCAAAATGCCCGCAAGCGTATTCTTTACGTGTTGCCGTCGCTGGCGTATCGCGCGGCGGATGTGATGCCCGCGCAGATCCGCGCCGAACTTTTATCATGGAGCGAGCGCACGGACGGACTGATCATCGAAGACGATTTTGACAGTGAACTTTCGTATTACGGCGCGCCGGTGGCCTCGTTGCAGGGGATGGGCGACGGCACGCGCGTCGTCTATATCGGGGCGCTTTCCAAAGTGCTGCCGCCGTCGTTGCGTTTGGCGTACATGATTTTACCGCCGAATTTATTGCAACGTTTTCTGGCGCGCCGCGAGTTGTATCGTCAGACGGCGTCGGTGGCGGAGCAACTGGCGCTGGCGGATTTCATTGAACGCGGTCACTTCACGCGGCAGATTCGCCGCTTGCGCAAACTGTACGCGGAAAAAGGAGAGCTGCTGACGAACGCATTGCGGCAGACGTTCGGTGACGCGATACGGATCGACGCGCCGACCGCGGGCATTTATTTGCCCGTGTACGTCAAAACCGCCGCGTCTCGCACCGACTTGGTGCGCGCCGCCGCTCGGCGCGGGTTGCATTTGCGACGGGTGAAGCCGCAGCATAATGAACCGGACAACGAACGCATGTTACTGCTTTCTTTCGGTGAAATTGATCGTGACGATATACCGGAGGTCAGCAAAATATTATACGCGGTGTATCAAGATACTTTGAAGGAGGCCTGAGATGGCGAAACGATTTCGATTTATTCACTGTGCGGACTTGCATTTAGGAACGCCGTTGGCTATCCGGGAAGCGCCGTCACGGTATTGGGAAAAAACATTGAGGGAAGCGACTTTTCAAGCGTTCCGCAACATTGTCGATACGGCGATTGAAAAGCGCGTCGCCGCGATTGTGATCGCAGGCGACGTATATAACTCGGCGGATCACAGTTTACCGGCGCAGCTGGAATTTTCGCGCGAACTGTTTCGCGCGGCCAATGCGGGCATCAGCACGTTTATTGCGCACGGCAACCACGATCCGGTGAGCGCGTGGCAGGCGCAGGTGCCGTTGCCGCCGACCGCGCATGTGTTCAGCGCGGACAAAGTGGAAGGATTACCGCTCGTGGTGGAAAATGAAACCGCCGCGATGATTTACGGTCGAAGCTATGCGACGATGCACACGGACGGTCGCTGGGCGCCGGATTATGCGCGCGGCGAAACCGATCCGTACGCGATCGCCGTCATGCACACGCAGGGACCGAAAGCGGCGTCGGAAGGTCCGTATGCGCCGCTCAGCTGGGACGAGATTCGTCAAAGCGGGATCGATTATTGGGCGCTCGGCCATGTGCATACGCGCGAGGTGCTCTCGGAAGATCCGTATGTCGTCTATCCCGGCAACGCGCAAAGTCTGACGGCGGCGGAAACCGGTCCCCGCGGCTGCTACCTTGTCGAAGTGGGCAGTCACGGCACGACGATGCTCGAATTTATCGCGACTGATGCCATTCGCTCGGAAACATGGGAGTTTTCCGTGACGGATCTGACGGACGTGGAGATGTTCATCAAAGCGGTGTTGGCAAAACGGCAGGAGCGTCGTCAGGAAGTGGGCAAACCCTTGCTCGTGACCTTGGTCGTGAACGGGCGCGGCGCGCTGCATCAGGTATTCTCCGATCCGGCGGCGCGACAGTCCATTCTTGCACGCTTAAATGAAGAAGAAGAAATGAAACATATCTTCGTGTATTGTCGCGCTCTTTTCGATCAGACGACGGCGGCGGTCGATTGGCAGGCGCGGCGGGAGATTCCGGATGCGACGGGCGATTATCTGCGCGCGGTAGATCGACTGCGCGCCATGTCGCCGGAGGAGCGGCATTACGCGTTGCGGCAGGCCGTCGCGGCGCGACCGGAATGGGAACGCTACGCGCGTTACTTCGGAGAACTCAGCAACGAACGTTTGGAAACGGCACTCCGCCGCGCGGAAATAGCGGGGGCACAACGAATATTGGGGGATAACGGCGATGAAGCTGACTGATTTACAACTGCAACGTTACGGCATTTATCAAAATGTTTCCTGGCAGCCGCCGGCCGCCGGACTGACCGTTATCTGCGGCGAAAATGAAAGCGGCAAAACGACGCTGCTGCAATTTGTACGCGACATGTTGTTCGGTTACCGACGCGGCAAACGGCGCGGTCGCAAAGGCAATTTGGCGGTCGAACTGGCGAATGGTCGGGTGTATCGTATTCATCGCGATGAAGGGGAAACGAAAGTCACGGACGATCGTCTGGAAACGATTGTCGGCGAACCGGCGGATTTATGGTGGAACGGTTTGGACCGCAAGACGTATGAGCAGGTTTTCGCGATCGGGCTGGAAGATCTGCAGGGCGCGGCAATTCTCGCTCAGGATGATGTCCGCGCGGGCTTTTTGAGTATGCAGGGCGGCGAGCAGTTGGCGCGCACCCAGCAGGACGTGGCGAACGCGCGGGAAGAATTGCTGGTGGCGTCGCCGCAGGGCAAACGCGTCATCAATCAATTGCTAAATGATTGGCAAAAGGCGCAAAATGATGTCGCGGCGCTGGCGGGGGAAGAGGAAGAATTCGCCGCCATTCGTCGCGAACAAAACGAAGTCGACGCGCAAATCAAAGCGGCGGAAGAAGCCATTGCCGCGCTCGATGTGCGCGATCGCACGATGGATAAGCAGATCGGCGCGTGGGAATACTATCGGGAAGGTATCGAAACGAAACGGCGTCTCGATTTGTGCAGCACGATCGAGCATTTTCCCGCCGACGGCAAAGAGCGCTGGAATAAATTGGTGCAGCGTATGGCGGATGTCAACGAGCAGCGCGAAGCGGTACAACAAAAACTCGCGGCGATTGCGCCGACCGCGCGGCAGGATATAGTGACGCTCGAACCGGAGCGCGATGAAATCGCCGCGCTCTATCGGGAAAGCGAACGTTGGCGCGAACTGCGAAATGAAGAGATCGCGAAAAACGAGGCGCTGGCCGTTTGGCAGCAGGAATTCGCGGCGCGTACGGAAACCATGACCGCGTGGCCGATGGCGGAGACTGCGAAACTCAGCACCGTTGACTGGACGAAAGGGCGGGAGCTTGCGGCGCAGCTGCTGCGACGTGATAACGAACTGCATTACTGGGAAAATGATGAGCCGGTGATCGAAGCCGCGCAGGAAATTAAAACGGACGACGTACCGCGCCTGACCGATGAAGGCGAATTCCAAAAGTGGGAGCAGGAAGGGCAGGAAATGCTGCTGCTCGCGCGTGAAAAGAAGCACTTAACCGATGAGATCGAGTGGTTGGAAACATTGCCGGTCAAACGGTACTCCGCGTTTTTCTGGCTGGGCTTTTTACTCGTCCTGGGCGCGCTCGCGGCGTTTTATCTTTACTTCACCGGCGGTCTCGGCATGGAGGCATTGTACATTGTCGGCGGCGCGTTGGCGCTTTCCCTGCTGTGCTTTTATTGGAACTATCGCAAGAGCCATCAAAATGAATATCGTCTGGCCAAACTGAACGCGCGACTGGCGGAACTGCAGGGGCGGCAGACGGAATTAGCGCAACGCTTGGAGCTTGCCGTGCCGGAAACGGAAAGCGAACTCGAACATTTCCGGCAGGAACTCGAAACGGCCCGCCGCGATTTTTACCGCTACCAAACGCAGCTGCAGGCAATCTCATGGCAGGCGGAAAGCGAACGCAGGCAACGCTTAGAACACGAAAAATGGGCGGCGCGCGGCGCGAAATTGCGCGCCGATCGCGAAATTTCCGAAAGTGAGTGGACGAAGTGGCTGGCCGCTGAACATTTGCCACCGACCGAGGCGGCGGAACTCGATTTGCGTCAGGCGCAATGGCAGGAACTTTTCACGGCCAAAGGCGAAGGCGAAATTTTGCGCGTGCAGTTGGAGCGGATTGATCGGCAATTGACCTCCTACACCGAGCGAACGGCATCGCTTTTGCAACGCATCGGCGAAACCGCGCCGGCGACGCCGGAAACGATCATCGAATTGGCGGATCGGTATCAGGAACAGATGCTGCAATGGCAAAGTTTGCAGGAAAAAAATCGGCGCCATGAAGAATTATCTAAAGAAAAAGCGTTGCTCGATGAGCGTTGGACATTGTGCGAGAACGAAATGAACGCGTTGCTCGCGTTGGTGAACGCCAAAGACGCCGCGGAGTTCGTCGATAAAGTGAGCGCGTATGAAGAATGCGACCAGCTGCGCAAAGATTACGAGCGCGTACGGCAAAATCTGCGACTGTACGCGGGCAGTGAAGCGGAATTTAACCGCCTCTGGCTGCAGCTGGAAACCGGCGCGTATGAAACGTGGCTGGATCGGCGCGATCAGTACGAACGCTCGCTCAGTCAGCGCAAAACCGAGCTCACGCAACTGCGCCAACGCGAAGGCGCGCTGCAAAGCGAATTGGCGCGTTTGATCAAAGACGATCGCCTCACCAAAGCGCTGGAGCGCCGCGCCCAAGTGGAAACGCAACTGCAGGCGGCCGTGGACGATTACCTCGCGCTCGTCGTGAGCGAATACCTGCTTGATGAAGCGCGTCGCGCCTATGAAGCGGACGGCAAACCGAATGTGATCGCGCGCGCCGGACAGTACCTCTCGCAGATGACGAGCGGCCGTTACACGCTCGCGTTGACCGCCGAAGGCGTCGTACAGACCATCGACAGCACGCACAGCACGAAAGAAGCCGCGATTTGGTCCAGTGGTACCGGTGACCAGGTGTATCTCGCGTTGCGTTTGGCGCTGGCGCTCGCGTTCGGCGAAAAAACGGAACCGATGCCGATTATTTTAGATGATATTTTCGTGCGCTTTGACGAAACGCGGCAGCGGGAAACATTACGTTTTCTGCTGGCATTCGCGCGGACGCGACAGGTGTTACTGTTCACCTGCCACCAACGCACCGCGGAATTGGCCAAAGAAGTGGATGCGGACAATCACGGTCATTACTATCGTTTGCGTTCCGGCACGATCAGCGCGGAATAAAATAAAAAAGCGAAGACATTGTCTTCGCTTTTTTTGTATCTTTTGTGATCATCCGACGTAAAAAAATGCGCGCGACTCTTTACTCCTCACTCGTCGCATCGGCGAGATGCAAATCCGCCGCGTACAAAAGTTTCGCTTCCGCGGGGCTCAATATGCCCTGTTCGGTCATCGCGTCAAGCACTTGGCGCTGGCGGGCTTTCGCGTTTTCAAAATGGGCCAGCGGATTATAGGCGCTCGGCGCTTGCGGCAAACCGGCCAAAACGGTGCATTGCGCCGGCGTAAGATCGCGAGCGTCACAATGGAAATAGGTCAGCGCGGCCGCCTGCAAACCGTACGCGCCGGCGCCGTAGTAAATGGTATTTAAATACAACTCTAAAATTTCTTCCTTACTGTACACGCGTTCCAGACGGCTTGCGAGCAACAGCTCCTGCGTCTTGCGCAACCACGTGCGATCATGCGAGAGAAATAAGTTTTTCACGGTTTGTTGTGAAATCGTACTGCCGCCCTGCGTCGTCTCACCCGCCTGATAATTGGCGACGAGCGCTCGCGCGACGCCGATCAAATCAATGGCGCCATGAGTGTAAAAGCGTTTATCTTCCGTCGCGATAATCGCCTGCTTCAACGTCGTCGGAATTTCCGCAGCGGGCACGAAAGTCGAGCGGTCGATCATACTCTCGACGGCGGCGTGCGGATCGTACATCTGTTGCCCGAACGAGATCGGGTCGGCCTTCTGCACCGAGTCGGCGGTCGACGTCACGCCCTCTTTGAGCGTGCCGAACGCCGCCGCGGGATCGTCAGGCGGAGCCGACCACCACCACCAACCGCCCAGCATAAGTGCAATCACTAATATAAAGCGCATAAAATCTCCTTTTCTATTATCGTTATTATACAATAAATAAAAATACGCATACATATAAATATAAAAGGGTTGAGATATTATTCGTAATGACGTATAATTATAACAATATTTCCAATGCTCTTACCGCAAACCAAAGGAGGAAGTTCTATGTCAGACGTGAAAAAAGTAGTGCTTGCCTATTCGGGCGGGCTGGATACATCAGTGATTATTCCCTGGTTGAAAGAAAATTACCAATGCGAAGTGATCGCGGTCTGCGCCAATCTCGGCCAGCCGGAAAATTTTGATGCCATTGAAGAAAAGGCGCTGAAAAGCGGCGCGTCGAAAGCGTTTGTTTTGGACTTGCGTCAGGAATTTTTGGAAGAATATGTATGGAAAGTGCTGCAGGCGGGAGCGGTGTACGAAGGCAAATACCTGCTCGGCACTTCCTTCGCGCGGCCGATTATCGCTAAAGCGCTGGTCGATATCGCCAAACAGGAAGGCGCCGACGCGGTGGCGCACGGCGCGACGGGCAAAGGCAACGACCAGGTGCGGTTCGAACTGACGGTGAAAGCGCTCGCGCCGAATCTCACCATTATCGCGCCGTGGCGTTTGTGGGATATCAAGTCGCGGGAAGACGCGATCGTTTATGCGGAGCAACATCAGGTGCCGATCAACATGTACGCGAGCGACGATCCGGCGAAACCGAAACAGCCGTACCCGTACAGCATGGACTGGAACATTTGGCATTTATCGCATGAAGGCGCCGACTTGGAAAATCCGGCGAACGCGCCGCATGATGATATGTACATGGTGACTTGCGACCCGACCAAAGCGCCCGATGAAGTGACGGAAATCACGCTGGGCTTTGTGGAAGGCGTGCCGAAAACGCTGAACGGCAAAGAACTCTCGGCCGTCGAAATGATCACGGAGTTAAATAAAATCGGCGCGGCCAACGGTATCGGCATCGCGGATATCGTCGAAAATCGTCTCGTCGGCATGAAGTCGCGCGGCGTGTATGAAAATCCGGGCGGCGCGATTTTATTCTACGCGCATCGCGAGTTGGAATATCTCTGTCTTGATCGCGCGACGTATCATTTCAAAGAACAGGCGAATGTGCGCTATGCGGAACTCGTGTACGACGGCATGTGGTATTCGCCGCTGCGCGAAGCGTTGCAGGCATTCGTGACGGAAACGCAGAAAACCGTGACGGGCGAAGTCGGCTTGAAATTGTACAAGGGCAATATCATGAGCAACGGCGCGAAATCGCCGTACTCCCTCTACAATGAAGAATTCGTCACGTTCGGCGCGGACGAAGTGTACAATCAGGCGGACGCGGAAGGCTTCATCAACCTGTTCGGTTTGCCGCTCAAAATCCGCGCGTTGATGCAGCAAAAGGAGCAAAAATGAAACTGTGGGGCGGCCGTTTTCAGGAAGAAACGGCACCGGAGGTAGAGGCGTTTACCGCTTCGATTCCATTTGATAAAAAATTGTACCGCGAAGATATCGCAGGCTCGATCGCGCATGCGCAAATGCTGGCCGCGAACGGGATCATCAGTGAAGACGACGCGGCGCAAATCAAAGACGGCTTGCTGAAAATTTTAAAATCGATTGAAAACGGCGAATTCACTTTTTCGATCGGTCTGGAAGATATTCACATGAATATCGAAAGCGCGCTGACGGAGGCGATCGGCGACGCGGGCAAACGCTTGCACACCGCGCGCAGCCGTAACGATCAGGTCGCGCTCGATATGCATTTGTACATGCGGCGCGCGATTGCGGAGACGGGTGAGGCGCTGCTGGCGCTCCTGAAGACGCTCAAAGAAGTGGCGACAGAATACCAAGACGTCATCTTGCCGGGGTACACGCATTTGCAAAGGGCGCAACCCATTTTACTCGCGCAACATCTCATGGCGTACTTCCATATGCTGGCGCGCGATTTCCGTCGGCTCGAAGGTTGCTGGCAGAGCGCGGATATCATGCCGCTCGGCGCGGGCGCGCTCGCGGGCACGACGTATCCGACGCAGCCGGAAATGGTCCGCGACGCGCTCGGTTTCAAAGCGCTCTACGCCAACAGCATGGACGCGGTCAGCGATCGCGACTATTTGCTCGAATATCTCGCCATGGCCTCGATTGCCATGATGCATTTGTCGCGCCTTTCGGAAGAAATTATCTTGTGGGCGTCGTCCGAGTATCGTTTTATCGAGCTTTCCGACGCGTTTACCACCGGCTCGTCCATCATGCCGCAAAAGAAAAATCCGGACGTGAGTGAACTCGTGCGCGGTAAAACCGGCCGTGTTTACGGTCATTTCATTGCGCTGGCGACGGTCATGAAAGGCTTGCCGCTCGCGTACAATAAAGACTTACAGGAAGATAAGGAAGGCGTGTTTGACACGGTCGCGACCCTCGGTTTCGCGCTGCGGGTTTACGCCGATATGCTGCGTTCCATGAAAGTCAATCGGGAACGGATGCGCGCCGTGCTGGACGACGATTTTTCCAACGCGACCGACATGGCGGATTACCTTGCCAAACGCGGCGTGCCCTTCCGCGAAGCGCACGCGATCGTGGGCAAAGCGGTGCATTATTGCATTAAAAACAATAAAGTATTGACGGATCTGACGCTTTCGGAATTCAAAACATGGAGTCCGGCGTTCGATGAGGATATTTTGGACGCGATTTCGATCGAAGCGTGCATTGCCGCGCGCGATACGCACGGCGGCACGGCACCGGCGCGCGTGGCGAGGCAACTCGAAGGCGCCGCCAAATTACTCGCCGTGTACGAAAAAATCCAGGCGGAGCGCGCCGAGAAAGCGACATTGCCGCTCGCGTAAACAAAAAAGACTGTCCGCGGACAGTCTTTTTTTATTGCGGAAAACGCGGCGGCTCCGCTTTTTCCTGCGGGCGACACAAAATCTGCAACGCTTCGGCGAGACGCAAGGCGACGGGGTAGAGCGGATGGGCGGCCGGTTGCGGTAAAAACGCCAGCGCTTCTTCCAAGTGGCGCCGCACCGTCGCGGGCTGCCAATACACCGTCAAGCGCGCGCCGCCGTGCAGCCGTACGGACGTTTCATGGGGGTTGGCGCCGCTTTCCACCTGCTTCACGCAAAGCACATTGATGTAACCGATCGTCGCGTCACGCGGACATTTCGGACGGCGCACTTTCAGCGGCACGAGCACCGTCGGCGGCAGCACGAGCGGGCGGTACAACGCGCGTTTTTGAAATACGCCGCGCAATAATCGCGGACTGGTGGCCTGCCGCTTGGTCATGCGGCGCAGCCACGTCGTCAGCGTGACGGCGAGATCTTCCTCGGCGCCGTCCGGATAATATACGCGCACGCAATCGCCGGCGTCGGTATAGACGGGACACGCCGCGGCGATAGCCTCCGGACGTTCCGAGAGCGGCGCGTCCATAGAATCAAAAATGGACAAATCAATCACGAAATCCTTTCCCAAATAAACCGAACATATGTTCTATTCGTATGGTAGCAAGTTATGCGTGACGCGTCAATGCGCAAAAATATTTATGGGATTTTTTCGGCGAAAGAAAATCGGTTTCCGTTTGACACGGTCCGCGCTTTTGCGGATAATAAAAGCAACGCAAAGGAGGAAACATGCCTACTATTTTATTGACCGGCGGTGCAGGCTTCATCGGTTCGCATATCGCCGAAACATATACACAAAAAGGTTGGCGGGTGGCGATTGTCGATGATTTTTCATCCGGCACGATGGAAAACCTCGCGGCCATCAAAGACGCGCCCAATGTCACGATTTATCATGCGGATATTCGCGATCGCGAAACCTTGCGCGAGATATTCGCCGAAGTGCGCCCCGATGTGGTGAACCATCACGCGGCGCAAAAATCCGTGGCCGATTCCGTCACGGATCCTCTCCATGATCTCGATATCAACGGCCGCGGCTGGCTGAATGTGTTGCTGGCGGCGGGGGAATACGGCGTGAAAAATATCATTTACGTATCGTCCGGCGGCGCGCTTTCCAAAATCATCGAAGACGATGAAAAATCGCAGGAAATCGACCCGCCGCAGTTGATTTCTCCGTACGCCATTCACAAGTACGCGGGCGAGCAGTATTTGGCGAATTATCAGGAAAAATACGGCTACGAATACACGATTTTACGTTACGCGAATGTGTACGGACCGCGGCAGATTCCCGACGGAGAATGCGGCGTGATTCCGATCTTCGTGAATAATGTGCGCGCCGATCGTCCTTCCGTGCTCTTTACGTATCCCGATATGCCGCGCGGCTGCTCGCGCGATTACGTGCATGTCGATGACGTGGTGCGGGCGAACGTCATGGCGCAGGAAAAGCCGGCGAATGAGCCGGTCAACATCGGTTCGGGAGAAGAAATTTATATTCTCGATATCTATGAAAAAATTTGCGACGTGTTCGGCTCTGACGCGCCGATCGCGATCGAAGGACCGCGCGAAGGCGATATTCGCCGTTCCGTTTTGGCGGCCGATCGCGCCCGCGCGCTTTGGGGTTGGCGGCCGCAAGTGACGTGGCAGGAAGGCTTACAGTCGCTGAAAAATGAATAAAAAAACGGCCGCAAGGCCGTTTTTTTATGGCTTGTCCGGCGCGTACGCGGCGAGTTTTTGACGTAACGCGTCAAGCGCCCGACGTTTGAGCGCGCTGATCGCTTGCGGCGTGCACCGGAGTTCCCGCGCGAGTTCGGCGCGCGTTTGTTGTCTGAAGAATAAACCGTAAATCACGCGGCGCTGACGTTGCGGCAAGGTGAGGAGAGCGGCGTGCAACGCGCGATAGAGTCGGTTTCTGTCGTACGTCGCGTCCGGTTGTTCGCGCGGCGGTGCGGAAAGCGGCAAAGTGTCCGTGTCGCCGCCGCTTTCCCGTTGCTCCGTGCGGGCGCGTTTCGCGCAGGCGTTCCAGGCGGCGTAACGCAGCTGCGTTTTCAAATATCCCGCCACCGGCACGCTGCGACTTTTATCGTAGCGGCCGACGGCTTCCCAAAAAGCGAAGCGAATGACGGCGAGCAATTCATCGCGATCGCGCGTGAAAAAGGTTCGCGCCGTCGCGTGGATAAGCGGCAGGTAGCGGCGGTACAATTCGGTCGCGGCAAGCATGTCGCCGTCTTGCGCCGCGGTCACCAGGTCGATGTCGTTCGCGGTCAGATAGGAAGTTTTCATGTTGTCTCATTTCCGAGGCCTCTATTTTTTGCGCATATTTACTGTAACGCGCGGGCATGCCGCGGCGCAAAAAACGAGCCGGCGCGGGCAATGAGCACTGCCGCGTCAGCGCAACACACTCCGAAGCGAGTTGTCGCGACTCGTCAAAAAATCATTTCAGACACTGTGCACCGCCTGATTTTTCGGAAACAAAAAAGACGCCCACTCGAGCGTCTTTTTTATATTTACTTTAGGCGTTCACTTGTTTGCGACCGCGTTGCCATTGCAGGAAGAACAGAACGGCGAGGAGAACGATGCCGATGATGTCGGTCGTTGCCCCCGTATCAATCATGCACAGACCGCCGATTATGAAGAGAATGCGTTCCCATGCTTTCTCTTTGACGACGAAGTGACCGATCATCGCGGAGCTGAGCGCGACCATGCCGATGGTGGACGTGAGCAGCACCATGAGAATTTTAGGAATCGTCGTATCAATCATCAACATCGCGGGGGAGTTGACGAAAATATACGGAATCAGGAACGCGGCGATCGCGAGCTTCGAAGCCTGCACGCCGGTGCGCAACGCGTTACCGCCCGCAATCGCCGACCCCGCGTACGCGGCCAGAGCGACCGGCGGCGTCACGTCGGCGACAATGCCGAAGTAAAAAACGAACATATGCGCCGCGAGCACCGGAACACCGAGTTGTACCAATGCCGGGGCGGCAATCGTCGAAGTAATGACGTAGTTCGCCGTCGTCGGAACGCCCATGCCCAAGACGAGCGAAGTCAGCATCGTGAAGAAAAGCACGGCGAGGAAAACGCCGCCCGAAAGATCGATCAAGGCGGAAGCCATCTTCAAACCGATGCCGGTTTTGGTGACCACGCCGATGATAATGCCTGCCGCCGCGCACGCCGCCAGTACGGAAAGCATGTTGCGGGCGCCGTCGATCAGACCTTGCACGACTTCAATGAATGAGAGCCGCGTGTTTTTGCGGAGCATCGCCGCCGCGACCGTCAGGAAAATACCGATCAATGCGGCGCGCATCGGCGTATAGCCGCTGACCAAAAGACCGATGATGACGACCAGCGGTAACGCCAAGTGCCCGCGCTCACGGAAGATCACGCCGAATTTCGGCAGACTTTCTCGCGGCAAGCCTTGCAGATTTTCCCGCCGCGCTTCGAAATGAACGCCGAGCCAAATACCGAGGAAATATAAAATCGCGGGGATCGTCGCCGCTTTGACGACATCCATGTACGGCACGCCGACAAATTCCGCCATCAGGAACGCCGCCGCGCCCATGATCGGCGGCATCAGTTGCCCGCCGGTGGAAGCGGCCGCCTCCACCGCGCCTGCGAAGTCACGATGGTAGCCGAGCTTTTTCATCATCGGGATCGTAAACGAACCTGTCCCGGCGACGTTGGCGACGGACGAGCCCGATACCGTGCCCATCAAGCCGCTCGACAACACGGCGACTTTCGCCGGACCGCCGCGCGCCCAGCCCGCGACGGCATTCGCCAAGTCAATAAAGAAATGACCGAGACCCGTCGACTCCAAATAGGCGCCGAATAAAATGAAGAGGAAAATAAAAGTACTTGAAACGCCCAACGGAATTCCGAAAATGCCTTCGGTCGTAAAATACAAATGGCCCACGAGTTGGTCCCAGTTCACGCCGCGATGTCCTAAAATGCCGGGGATATACGGACCGGCAAAGGCGTAGGCGATGAAAAACAGCACCACCGACACCATCGGGATGCCGACCACGCGCCGCGCCGCTTCAATGACGAGCAGCACGCCGATCGAGCCGACCGCCATGTCCAGCGTATTGAAATTGCCCGCGCGCAGCACTAAATCATGATACTGCGTGATGATGTACAAAGGACCGCTTGCCGCGAGCAGCGCCAAAAACGCGTCCAGCGGATGAACGCTCGCGCGATTCAGCCAGGTCTTGCGCGTCGGATATAAGAGAAACACCAACACCAATCCGAAACCTAAATGCACCGCGCGTTGTAATTGCGCGTCAAGTACACCGAAAATACCTGTATATAATTGAAACAGAGAAAAACAGATCGCGATGAAAGAAATGAGTTTTGCGATGTGACCGCGATATTGCGCCACGCGATTTTCTTTTTCGAGCGCCATGACCGCCTCTTGCGACACGGCGTCATCTTGTTTTGAACGAACCTTACGTTCTTCTGCCATTTCTCTCACCTCCTAACCAATGGTTGAAATGTTCATAGTAGCCGCGCCAGCGCGGGGTGACGGCCAATGTCACCAATGTGCCCGGCGCATGCCGCTGATACAGCGTGTACGTTGTTTGCAACGTCACGGTGAGTTCCGTTCCCAAACCCGTACGCAACGTCAGCGGGCGGGGCAGAACCCGATTCATATTATCCAAATAAAAATACTCGCCGTCGCTTCGAAAATGACCTTCATTCGGCAAAAAAGGCAAACCCACGTCGTAGGATTTGTACTTGGTTGACCGCAACACAAAACCGTCCGCGGTATCGTTTACCGTCAAATATTCCCAGACGTGGGTCTGCTGGACTGAATGCCGATAATGAATGACGACGGAGCGTCCGCTGTACGCATGACCCAAGTCGTGCCATTCGTCGCCCGCCGTCAGAAAAATCGCCGGCCGCAGGGACCACCAAGCGATCGTTACCACCAAGGCAAAGCTCAGCAATGCCAACAAGTAGAACGGTCGCTTGATGAGCAGGCGGGGCAATTATTTCTCCTTAAAGAATTTTTCCGCACCGGCGTTCATCGGAATCGACATGCCGTCCTGCGCGGTATCTTTGGTAATCATCTTGCCGACCGCGTGGGCCGCGGCCATCTTGTCGAGATTCGAATAAATGGCTTTGGTAACGTTGTAGCCCATTTCGTCGGAGAGATTATTCGTTGTCGCGATCATCGCGCGTACCGAGACGGCCAACGTGTCGCCGGCTACGCCGTTATAGGTACCCGCGGGAATGGAAGTCTTGGTATAGTACGGATATTTTTCCAAAAGCTGATCCGCCGCGTCCGCGTCAAGCGGAACAAGGGAAATCTGATTCGATACCGCCAAATCCTGGATAGCGGCTGTCGGGAAACCCGCCGTGACGAATGCGACATCGACATTGCCGTCCTTGAGAGCGCCGGCCGCTTCACCGAACGAGAGGTACTGCACTTGGATATCACTGTATTCAATGCCCGCGGCGTTCAAAATTTGCCGCGCGTTCGCTTCCGTGCCGGAACCTGCCGCGCCGACCGCTACGCGTTTACCGCGCAAGTCGTTGATCGATTTGATGCCGGATTTTTCCAACGCTACGATCTGTACCGTTTCCGGATACAGCGTCGCAATGCCGCGCAGGCTGTCGACTTTTTTGCCGTCAAACATTTCCAGACCGTTCGCCGCGTAGTAGGCGATATCGTTTTGGATCAGCGCCAAATCCAGCGAGCCGTCTTTGAGCATGTTGACGTTGGCGACCGAGGCGCCGGTGCTTTGCGCAGAGGCATTGACGTTGGCGATGTTTTTATTGAACAGCTCCGCCATCGCGCCGCCCAGCGGGTAGTACGTGCCTGCCGTGCCGCCCGTGCCGATGTTCAGATATTGCTGTTTGGCACCGCCCGAACCGCCGCAACCGGCTAACGCGACTACCGCGGAAAGACCGGCGGCCATCATCAATGTCGTCATTTTGGAAAATTTCATTTTACTCATCCTTTCTTGGTTTGCGGGGTTTCGGCAATAAAAAAAGGAGCCTGCGCTCCGAGCTGCGCGCAGCGGCTCACTGAGCACGCCGACGCCATTGCCGACTCGATACCCCAAGGTACGAAATCTTAAATTTTCGTTGCCAACTTCCTAATTGCCATCATTGTATCATTATCAAGCGCAGGTTGCAACCGTAATGCGCATGAATTATGTATACAGTAAAATTTATCGTCGTAAAAGCGTGCAGGAACCATTATAACAATAAATAAAAATACCATTGACCAAATACTTGTCATCTATTGACAAAAGAAGCTGCTATCGTCTATACTAATCAAGTCGATGCCGGCATAGCTCAGTTGGTAGAGCGGCGCATTCG
>NZ_JAHAHH010000008.1 GCF_018373335.1 Negativicoccus succinicivorans | reverse complement strand
TATACTTCATGCTTATCACCGCTTCAAATTTTCCGCTCATTCACTCTAGATTGTTAAAGAAATACCGACGCCGACACAAAGTAACGCTGCCAGCCAAAAGGTATGAACCACCCTCACTTCCGACCAGCCTCCCAGTTCAAAGTGATGATGTAAAGGACTCATACGAAACAGGCGACGACCGGTAGTTTTAAATGATGCTACCTGTAAAATAACCGAGACCGCCTCCATTACAAACACACCGCCGATGATCACCAAAAGCAACTCTGTCCGCGTGACCAAAGCCAGTCCCGCAAACGCAGCGCCCAACGCCAATGACCCTGTGTCTCCCATAAAAACCTTTGCAGGATGGTAATTAAATGCCAAAAATCCTAAACAAACACCGGCCAACGCGGCGGAAAATTGCGCCAATTCTAAATCGCGCGCGCTGAGACTCAACCAAACAAATGCAGCCGCTACGAGTGCGCTGATACCGGCAGCCAAGCCGTCCAAGCCGTCGGTTAAATTAACTGCATTCGTCGTTCCGACGATAACAATCATTGCAAAAAGATAATAAAAATTGCCGAGCGATATATTGGTATCGAATAACGGTATATGAAGCGATGTCGGTAATCCCAGAGAATCTGTCAATGCATACGCAAAGATCGCCGCCAAAAAAATTTGTCCGGCCAGTTTTTGTTTCGCAGTCAGTCCCAAGTTGCGATGATGTAGTGCTTTGATAGCATCATCACTCAGACCGAGAGCAAAATGTCCCAGTACTAAAAAAAGCAACCAACCGTAAGCCGGATTCCAATTCCCGGCCAAAAGCAATGTTGTGAGAAATGCCAAGATCATTAAAATGCCACCCATGGTTGGGGTTCCTGCTTTTTTGCGATGGGATTGCGGCCCTTCTTCCCGAACCTCCTGGCGCGCATTCAGTCGGCGCAATATCGGCAAACCGATGGCACCGAAAAGCAACATGAATAGTGCGCCAAACACACATACCACAAAATTTGAATAAATACTCATACTGTCATCCTTTTATGAATTACTCCATTCAGTTACCAGTGTGTCCAAACGAAGGGAGTGTGACCCCTTGATTAAAACAATATCACCTGCCTGCAACAGCGGTTTTAACAACGGCATTACTTCATTTGTATTTGCAACGCTGTGTACATTCACGTGACTCTGTTTTTTTACTGCCTCTCCCAGAGCGCGTGCCAGCGGGCCGACTGTAATAAGTTCCGTAATTCCTGCCGCAATCACCGCAGCAGCAAGTTCTTCATGCATGGCCACTTCATTCGGTCCCAGCTCCAACATGTCGCCGATCACCGCAACGTATCGCCCCTCACCAAATTGAGATAAGGAAGCCAGCGATGCGGCCATGGAAAGCGGATTAGCATTATACGCATCATTAACAAAACGGATTCCGCTTCGATCTACGATTTCCTGACGCAGTTCTCCGGCCACAGCATCCGCAAGTGCCCGTTGAATACGATTTGCCGACAGTCCCAAAACACGTGCAACAGCCACCGTCGCTAAAGCGTTAGCCACATTATGTGCGCCTAAAAGCGGTAAGGTGACAGGAAACACTTCATCGAAAAGCCGACAGGTAAATTTAGTTTTACCAAGTCCGTATTGAATATCGAGTGCCTGCACATTTGCCTGTGGCTCAATTCCGTAACTAATTACTCGACCGTGACAAACGGATGCCATGTTGCGTACCCGTTTATCATTCCAGTTTAACACAGCCGTACCATTTTCCGGAATAGATTCAATTAATTCCTGCTTAGCAGCGGCAATGGCGTCCTGACTCCCAAGTCGTTCCAGATGAGCCACACCTACATTCGTAACTACACCGATCGTCGGGGCCGCAATCTCTGCCAAACGTTTGATTTCGCCGCGTGCACGCATCCCCATCTCAACCACGCACACTTCGTCTTCCGGTTGCAATGAAAGTAACGTCTGCGCTAAACCGATTTCGTTATTATGATTTTTTTCAGTCTTATGTACTCTAAACTTTTGTGCAAGTACGCTTGCAATCAGTTCTTTAGTAGTAGTTTTACCGCTGGATCCGGTAACGGCAATGACCGGCAATGCAAAACGTCGCCGATGATACGCGGCGAGATCTTCCAGTGCGCGACGTGTTTGCTTAACTCGATACACAGCCACTTCTTTAGGCAGCGCCGTGATCTCCTGATCACAGAGTACCGCAACAGCTCCGTTCTCAACCGCTTGTTGCAAGTAATCGTGTCCATCGAAACGCTCCCCTTTTAACGGCACAAATAAACATCCGGAAAGTTCGCCGCGGGTATCCGTACTGATACTGCCTACCGCTACATCTTCAGGGCCCTGCAGTTTTACGGCTTCTGTTGCTTGAATGATTTCTGCTTCTGTAAACGCTGCCATATTATTCTCCCCGCAATGCTTCACGCGCTACTTCACGATCATCAAAATGAATTGTACCGCTATTTAAAATTTGGTATGTTTCATGCCCTTTTCCTGCAATCAAAACAACATCCCCCGGCTGAGCCTGGGCAATGATGTTATGAATGGCGGTGGCACGATCCGTTTCACATGCAATCGTAACTGTTGCAGATGCGTTTGGTTGTGCGCCGGCATAAACTTCACGGATAATTTCTTCCGGATTTTCGCTTCTCGGATTATCGCTTGTAATAACAATAGAGTCTGCCAGCTTAGCGGCAACCGCTCCCATAATCGGACGTTTTTTTGCGTCTCGATCGCCACCGCAACCGAAGGCCAATAACACTCGGCCATCGGTAATCTCACGAGCGGTTCGCAAAATATTTTCCAAACCATCCGGCGTATGGGCATAATCAACGATAACTGTGAAATTCTGCCCTTCATCTACCCGCTCAAAGCGCCCCGCTACAGCGATAAAACTGGCCATGCTGGCAAGCACTCGCGGCATGGCAATTCCTTCCATAAGAGCGGCCCCTACCGCCGCCAAACTGTTGTACACATTAAACATGCCGCTGCTTTGGATCGTAAAAGGCCATTGCTCTCCATCATAATGCAGTGTGCCCCTGGCGCCTTGCGCGGAAATGATAACGTCGCTGATATATAAACCGGCGCTTTTATTTTGTCCATATGTGAGCAAGTGGCAGTGAGAGTGCGCCACGGGCTCCTGCATAACCTTGCTATACGAATCGTCAGCATTGATTACCGCCGCCTTCGATTCATTGTCTTCACTTTCCGCTACCATCGCAAAAAGCTTTGCTTTCGCAGCGGCATAATTATCCATTGTTTTGTGAAAATCCAAATGGTCCTGCGTCAAGTTGGTAAATACCGCGGTGTCATATTTACAGCCGGCCACACGTCCCAATGCCAATGCATGGGAAGACACCTCCATGACAACATGAGTAACGCCCGCCTCACGCATGCGAAACAATGTATTTTGAAGCAAGTCGACGTCCGGAGTTGTATTATGCACCGGTTCGGATACACCATTAATCACAGTATTTACTGTCCCGATAATCCCTACACAATATCCGGCGTCTTCTAAAATGTGCGCAATCATATGCGTAACCGTCGTTTTACCATTCGTACCGGTAACGCCGATCATCCGCAACGAACGCGCCGGATAATCATAGAAAAAGGGTACCACCGTCTGCATGGCGGCTACCGTGTCGGCGACAACAATTTGCGTTAATTCCGGAAACTCATCCAAGTAATGATCGCAAATAATCGCAACGGCACCATTAGCCATAGCGCTGGCCACAAACTTATGTCCGTCCGCATGTACTCCGCGCAGACAAATAAAAAGTCCGTCAGCTTCTATTTTACGAGAATCAGTGCTGAGGTTGGTAATTTGTTTTCCATTGTCCCCTCGGCACACCCCATTCTCCAGGACCGATACTAACTGCGCGACTGTTTTCATCATTGACTCCTTAGTTTATAAAATAAGAAAGCAGCCTTACGGCTGCTCTTAATCCCGAATTTTATCCGATGGAGTAACACTACGTGCAACCACGGTGCTTGCTTTGGCGCTGCTGTAAACAGCTTGTGTAGGAATAATCATGCCCAATTCCGTCTCCGCGATTTGTTGGATGCGTCCCGGCGATTTCAGTTGTCCGACTTCCAACCGCAGCACCTCATTCATCTTTGCTAATTCTACCACACGAGTGCGTACTTCTTGAACTTCGTATTCTTTTTGCGAAATAAAAATGTTAGCTCCATAAAGAACAAAAAGGGCCAACAATACCAAAACTGCAGCAGCACTTGCCGCCATTCGATTATTCGTGGCTCCTTCTTTTGCTTTGGGTCGCGAAACGGGTAAAGCTATACCGCGTTCTGCTAACTCATACTGCCAAACTGAACTTTTCGCCAACATTTTTCGTCACCTCATTTAAACTTTTTCCGCCACTCGCAAAATCGCACTCCGCGCTCGAGGATTATCCTCTAGCTCCTGCTCGGTCGGCCGAATCGCCTTGCTGACATTTCGTAGCGTCGCCTGATGCCCACACTGGCATACCGGCAATTCCGGCGGACATATACAATCTCTTGCAAGATCTCGAAACGTATGCTTGATAATCCTGTCTTCCAAAGAATGAAAACTGATAATTCCGATTTTACCGCCGGGTTTCAATGCCTTTACCGCATTGCGTACGGCCGTTTCCAAATCTCTCAACTCGCCGTTGACTTCGATCCGTATGGCTTGAAACGTTCGTTTTGCAGGATGCGGGCCGGTACGTCGCTTGGCTGCCGGAATCGCCGCTTTGATCACTTCCACCAATTCTCCGGTGGTCGTAAGCGGGTGATCTTCTCGTTGTGCCACAATACGTTGCGCGATACGATTGGCAAATCGCTCTTCTCCGTACTCTCGAATGACTTGCGCAAGTTCTTTTGCGGAGTACGTATTGACAACCGTTTCCGCCGTAAGCGCCTGGCGTTGATCCATCCGCATATCCAGGGGTGCGTCATGCTGATATGAAAATCCTCGTTCTTCTGTATCTAATTGGTAAGAAGAAACCCCTAAATCACAAACGATTCCATCCACGCCGGTAAATCCCAGCTCATTGACTACTTCGTTGATTTCTATATAATTTCGCTGCACTAAATGAATCCCGCAGTGCACTTTATCTAGTCGTTGGCGAGCCGCCTGCAAAGCATCCGCATCCCGATCGATGCCGATCAGGCATCCGTCCGGAGCAAGTCGTGAGGCAATTTCATGCGAATGGCCGCCACCCCCCAGTGTCATATCGACGTATATGCCGTGAGGGTTCTGTACGACACCATCAACAGTTTCTTTGAGTAAGACGGTTACGTGATGAAACATGTTCACCTACAAACTGAAGCCAATCGGCAGATCAATTCCTGCCGCCACATCACTAATGGAATCTCTGGCTGCCTCTTCCTGTGCCGCCAGCTGAGTTTTGCTCCAAATTTCAAGCTGAGTGCCGGTACCGACTACAACCGCCTCCCGCTTGATTTGCGCATAGTCTCGTAAATGCGCCGGGAGCAAAATACGCCCCTGTTTATCGCATTCCACTTCACTACTGCCGCCAATCAAAAAGCGAATCAGCATACGCACTTCTTTGCGCGTACTGGAAAGCTGCTGTAGCCGTTCCGCCACTTGCTCCCACCGTTCGAGCGGATAAACGGCAACGCAAGCGTCCAAACCGCGCGTAATTACAAAACGTTCGCCCAACTCTGCGCGAAACCCGGCGGGAATAATCATTCTGCCCTTGGCATCCACCAAGTGGGAATATTTTCCCATGAACACTTGCCTCACCTCTTTTCTCCACTTTTAACCACATTCTACCATAATCCCCCACTATTTTAAATTCCGACTCCACTCGCTCTAAAATTTGCTAAGATTCTTATTTCTATAGAATTCATTCCACCATTGGTACCGTACATTTGTACTTCCACTACATTCTGTTGATATTGAGTAATAAAAAAAGACCTTTCTTACTATCACTAGTAGAAAGATCTTTTTATTTTATCTAATTCTAATTAAATTATAATCTTACAAGCACACAGTCTTGAATCACATTGATCCCCGCTTCTCTCGCCGCCTCTAAAACGCGCGGTTTATCCGCGCCGGGTTGAAACCAAATAGTTTTGACTCCTTTTTCCGCGCATTCTGCTACAGCTTTTAACCCCGCTTCTTCACCGACAACGAAATCTACCACATCAGGAACTACAGGCAAATCCAAAACGCTGTGATAGACAGGCGAGCCGTCAATTTCAGTGGCGTTCGGATGTACAGGATAGACTTCGTAGCCATTCTTTTTCAAAACTGTATATACTTTGTAGCCGAATTTTTCCGGTTTGGGTGTCGCACCCACTACTGCCCACACTTTTTTCTGTAATGCTTCTTGTACCGTCATAAGCCCTCCTTTAGTCGAATCTCAAGTGAATCCAACTGCCATTCCGCAAGATCAATGCTCGCCAGCTCCTGCAATGTTTGCGGTTTTCTCTGCGGATTAATCCCTGCCAAGTAACCCAGATATCCTAATATATCCGCAGGGGCTTTGCCCGCTTTTAACAGCTCGCGAACCGTAATACCGTGCTGCCGTTTTGACAAGCGTATTCCTTCCCAATCACAAAGTAATGGTATGTGCCAATACATGGGTGCCGTCAAATCAAGCGCATTCATAAAACGCACCTGCCAGCCCGTCGACTCCGCCAGATCCACGCTGCGAATAACTTCCGTGATACGCATCATCGCATCATCTACCGCCACCGCAAATTGATAGCTGTACACGCCATCGGCTCGCAACACGAGTATATCATCGGCGCCTTCCACCATAGTCGTAGAAATGGTTTCGCCTCGTCGTGATTGGTATATGACAGTTTCATTGCGACCACGATACCTCCATGAAGGCGGTCTTTTCATGAGTTCAGGCACATGCCAACGGCAATGTCCGTCATAATCCACATGATGGTCACCACGATGCGGTGCAGATGCAATCGCTAAGCGACGTGCGCGTGAACAAGTACAAGCGTACATTCTCCCTGTCTCTCTCCACTGTCCGATGATGTTATTGTAAATATCCAAACGTTCTGATTGGCGATACGGTCCATACGGGCCGCCGATGTCGGGACCTTCGGCCCATATAAAGCCCAGCGCATGCAGATCTTCGTACATTGCATCTTCGTATATTTTTTGGCAGCGCGCCCGATCCAAATCTTCGAGCCGCAAAATCCATCGGCCGTTATTTTGTTGCGCCGCACACCAGGAAATCAATGCCGTCCAAACGTTGCCTAAATGTAAGTAACCGGTCGGGCTCGGTGCATAGCGTCCTCGGTAATTATTTGCCGAAGTTGATGATGTCCCTGAAAATTTCACGTTGCTCATTGAGTTTTGTAGCACCACCCATCACGCTGATGTGTCGTTGTGCGATGATGCTTTGCAGCAGCGGCGCTTGCGCACGAATATCACTTTGCGTACAGTGAATAATCTCATCCCGAATTTGCTGGCTGAATGTATCCGGCATTTTGGAAAGCATTCTGTTGAGTGCACGCTCTCCGCGCATCGGTAAAGTAAACTGCGTCTGCGTCGGTGCCAGTGCACCGATGACATACTGCCGCATCGCACGGTCCGTCGCTTCAAATCGACCGATGGCAGCCGGCATGTCCGCGTATACCTGTAATGTTTCCGCTAAATTAGGATCCCGGTACGAACAAAAAACGCTGTTGCCGTTGCTCATAATTTGCGCATGCGCGCCGTACGCTCCACCTAAAATACGTACATTCTGCCAAAGATACTCATAGCGCAAGATATGTTCCAATACTGCCAGCGCACCATGATATGTGTGCCCCTCGCGACGGAAATTACCGCCTTGCGCAACATACTGTACCTTGCCTACGCTGATAAAGCCCTCGTTACCGGTATGTAAATCCAGCACAAGAGGCGCACCCGCTGATTTTTCTTGCTCTAAATCCGCCACTAAACGTGGACTTTCCTGTTGCCAGGCAGTGCTCTCTTCTTCGCCACCGCAAATCAGCGCGAACGATCCCATCGTCCGGAAAATACGCCGGCTCGTTTGCTGCAACGCCGTAATAATTTCTTCCGTGCTATGCTGTGCCAACTTCTGCAAGAAAACAAAATAGGATAATCCCGACTGATCACGTAAACGCTCCAACGGTGAAACATAGGATAATGCACGGTTCATCATTAACGCGTTCCCCCGACGGAAAAGTTGTAAATTCCAATCGGTCTTCTTTTCATTGATCAGCTCCGTCAATCGTTTCGTGTCGGTGAACAGAGTATGATTGATCAATTCATTGGTCAAGGTAACAAGCTGTGACGTATTGGATGTTAATGCTTTGCCTCGGACCACAAAATATGAGTAGACATCTCTGTCATCATCGTAACGGGAACCGCTTTTTAATCCGACAGTAATCCCGCCGGTATGAAAATTGATTTGCTGCGCCAACTCGGCATAGGTATAACCTCGGGTATCCAATTCACCAAGCACATCACTCAAAAGAACCGCATATAAATATTCCTGTGTCGTTAAATGCAAAAGAGGAAAATAAAGAGTCGCATACAAAATTCCGTTGCTGTCCCCTGCCATACGGTAGACCGGAAAACCTTCAACATGCTCCTGCAACAACGCGTCCGAATCGACCTTCTTCGGTAATTCGTCGCGTTCCAGGAGCGGTATGGTAGCAAGTTGCTCCTCACTGTCTGCCGTTTGTTGCCGCCGTTTTAATGTTGCCGTCTGCTCGATAATCCGGCGCTCTTCCTCAGGCGAAAGCGCCTCTTTAAGGGCTGCCAGTTTTTCACGTACCGCCTGCTCCTTTTCTTCCTGCAAACCGACTTGCGGGGCCATGGTAATGACAGCTTGATGCGGGTTACGACAAATCAGATCGCCAATAATGGTATGAAATGTTCCGGAGGTGATCCCATCACGCAATTCTCGGATATCTTCTTCGTACCGCAATCCCTGTAATGGATCGCGATCGTACAACCAGAAATCCAATGCTCGCAAATTGTAAAACAGTCCTTTGGGACGACCGTTAAAATCATTTTCCCGCAACGAAAACTCCAGACGATTCAGCGCCGCACTCAGAAGCTCAGACGAAAAACCTTGCGCAGCAATTTTCTGCATAAAGGCATCAAACAATTGCACCAAAGCCGCTTGGTGCTCTCGTTCCGAGCCGATCGCCTCAATGTGCCAAACGGGCTGTTTCAAACTATCGATAATGCTGCCGGAAACATCCGTTGCCAACCCTTTTGAGATAATTTCCTGACGTAACGGTGCACCGGGAATAGTCAAAAGCGCATAATTCCAAACTTCCATCGCCATCATTTGCGCCGGGCTGAGAGTATCCGGCAAGACGATATCGATGGCATGCAGCGTTTTCCCCTGACGTTCTTCATCTTCCGTCACGCCGTAGTAGAATGTAGCTTTCTCTCGTCTAGCAGGCGCGCTTTGCGTAGCGATTTCACTGTCGATCTCCCGGTAATGATAGTCGTTCAAGTATTTTTCCGAAATATACGTCAACGTTTCCTCGAGCGGCATATCGCCGTAGAGGAAAAAGTACGCATTGGACGGATGATAGTATTGTTGATAAAAATCCGTGAATGCTTCAAACGTCAATTCCGGGATGTGGTCGGGGTCACCGCCCGATTCATGTCCGTACGTAGTATCGGGAAAAAGCACCTCCATCGCTTTTTGTCCCAATACATCATCCGGCGATGACAACGCGCCTTTCATTTCGTTATACACAACGCCTTTATAAATCAAAGGCTGATCCGCGTCATCCAATTCATAATGCCAACCTTCTTGCATAAGAATATACGGATCTTTACGCAGATTCGGATGGAACACGGCATCCAAGTATACATCCATCAAATTCTGAAAGTCTTTGGCGTTGCGGCTGGCGACCGGATACATCGTTTTATCCGGGAATGTCATCGCATTTAAAAAAGTATTCAACGACCCTTTGACCAGTTCGACAAACGGTTCACGTAACGGATATTTGTCAGATCCGCACAACGTCGAGTGCTCCAAAATATGCGCGACGCCTGTACTGTCAGACGGAGGCGTGCGAAACGTTACCGAAAACACTTTATTATCATCTTCCGTAGCTAAAAACAGCAGCTTTGCCTTGGTCTGATCGTGTTGCATTATATACGCTTGCGCGCTAATTTCATTAATGTACGATACTTCTTGGACAGTAAAGCCCGCGACTTGATCGTTTTTTTCGTATTTCACAACATCACTCCTTCATTTTTTGCTACTCTTATTGTAACATAGCACTTATCGGTCTCCGAAGAGATCTTAAGCGCGTCTCTCAAACATGGTATAATATAGCCAATCTTGATAACTGTGAGGATGTATGATTGCACTGATTTTTGATTATTTGGGAACGATTGCCTTTGCGATTTCGGGCGCATTGGTAGGAATGCAAAGACGCATGGATATTTTCGGCATTGCCACGCTTGCCTTAGTGACTGCTGTCGGTGGCGGTATGATTCGTGATACACTCGTCGGCAATACACCGCCGAGTGCTCTCGAAGATGGCAGCTACATTGCGATCTCACTGGTAACGGTGGTAGCTCTTTTATTTTCATCCCGAAGGTTGCGCGGCAATAACAAAGCCCGACGCTATTCGCTCTATCTATATAATCTCGCCGATACTTTCGGCCTGGCTTCTTTTACAGTGACCGGCGCGATGGTAGGCGTGGCGGCGGATCCTCGTTCAGTCTTTCTGTTACCGGTGACACTTGGTCTGATCACGGCATGTGGCGGCGGCATTATTCGTGATATCTGCGCACTGCGCATTCCTGTGGTATTCCGCAATGAAGTCTATGCCTCCGCTTCGGTAGCCGGCGGCATTGTATTTTGCTTTGTACGTCAGGTGGCAAATTTGGCCTGGGCCGTTCCGCTGGCTTTTTTAACCGTTATGCTCATCCGTTTGCTGGCTATACGATATAAATTAGAGTTGCCCAGAGCACACCGCCGAGATCATTCAGGTAAATATAAAAGGAGAGAATCATGAAGCATACATTTTATCGTAAGGCAATCCAAACACTAATGATCGGTGTATTTGCTTTCGGCGCCGGTCAAGCGGCATGCGCGGCAACGATTTTATACGTGCCGCAAGACAACCGCCCTGTCAGTTATTCTTATACGGTAAATACGGCGCAAGCCGCAGGTTACACGGTGCTGACCCCACCGGAAATTTATCTCTCTGATCAGGGCTACCAAGGTTCACCCGATAAAATTTGGGAATGGATCAAGCAAAACGTCAATCAGGCAGACGCACTCGTTCTTTCTACGGACACTTTAATTTATGGCGGTTTAGTGGATTCCCGCAAGCATGATATCAATATTTTAACCTTGAAAAATCGCCTCTCGGAACTCGCCGCACTGCACAATGCGCATCCGACGATGCCGATCTATGCATTCGGCACAATCATGCGTTCCCCGCGAGCCAGTGACGGCAAAGTAGAGCCTTCCTACTATGCCGACTACGGTCCGAAAATCTTTGAAATTGCCTACTGGCAGGACAAAGCCGATACGGAAGGCTTAACTGCGGAAGAGTCCGCTAAGCTTTTATCGCTGCGGATGTCCGTACCGCTGGAATATATGCAGGATTGGTTTGCGCGGCGCACTAAAAACAACCAGGTCAACGAAATGTTAATTCAGGATGCCGCCTCCGGTGTGCTCACCTATTTCTGCCTCGGTCATGACGATACGGCCGGCTTTTCGCAGTCCTCATTAGAGGCCCGTTATCTCGAAAAAATGACGGAAAATCTATCCCCGCGTGTATATGGCTCCTTCCCCGGCGCTGACCAATTAGGTCTTTTATTAATTGCCCGCTACCATGTGGATCGTTCGCAAGCAATGCCTAAAATTCGTGTTATTTACCCGCTCGGCGGCGGCGCTGATACGATGCCACATTATGAAAACCAAAGCATCGGCAAAACGATCGCGGATCACGTCACTGCTGTCGGCGCTGAAATTGTTACCATGGAAAAGCCGGACCTTTTACTGGCCGTTAACACTCCCCTCAGTGATGTCACCGGCGAATCGGAAGCCTTTGCCAACCTTGCTATGCCGCGTAAAAGTGCCGCTGCCTTTTTAACCCGTGTAGAAGATGCGCTTTCACGCCACATTCCGGTCAGCGTCGCCGATATCTTTTATTCTAACGGCTCCGACAATACCCTTTTAAAAGAAATGCAAAACGCCAACCTACTCTATAAAATCTCCGCGTATAACGGATGGAATACCGCTTCAAATACGGTAGGCTACGCGGTAGCGCAAGGCATTTTAGCCGCGCAAATGCCGGAAAAAGCACAGCATCGCATGCTCACAGAACAATACTTGGATAACTGGGGTTACCAGGCGAATATTCGCAAAGAAATCTATCGTGAACAGGAAAACCTGCGCACGGACAATGTCAAATACTCCGGCAAATTAAATCCTCGTCTTTCGGAAATGCTGGTGGAAAAAATCCAAACTTTTGCCGAAGAGCACCTTGACATCAACCCTCGTACTGTAACGGCGCGTTTCCCCTGGGGACGCCTCTTTGAAACGCAAATCACGGTAGCTCCGACACCGCAATATCCGTTGATGAGAGATATCCTTGCTGAGCGAGCTCGCCAAGAAGCCGCGCGAAAGGCGGCAGAAAAAGCAGCTGCGGAGAGTGCGGCACAAAGCCAAAATACCAAGAATAGCGACAAGTCTACCCCGGCAGCGCCAAGCGCTTCTGACGACAAAACCACGACACCCATACAAAAGCAATAAAAAAACGCCTCTTAAGAGGCGTTTTTTAATGCAGCGCTTTTTGCCGCAAATAACGGCGTGCATCACCCAAACAATAAAGCGATCCGCAAACTACAATGATGTCTCCCGGTTGCGCAAGTTCTTTCGCGCGTTCCAGTCCGGCAACTACATCTGTCGCTGTTTCGGTCGTTCCCGGTAAGTATTTACAGATCTCCTCTGCACTGCGCGTACGTGGCGTCGACGCAGGTACGGCGATAATAGTATCTTCTTCACGGAATAATTCTTCCACGATTCCTTCAATATCTTTATCCTTCAACGATGCAAATACGAAAAAGCGTTTCTTATTCGGATACATCTCATTCAGCGTCATAGCAAGTGCAGCCGCTCCGTCCACATTGTGAGCACCGTCCAAAATCACGGGCACATCACCCTCAATGACTTCAAAACGTCCCGGCCACTGTGCTCGGGAAATGCCTTCACGCAAATGATCTTCCGTAATCCGTGCTTCCTTTTTCATTAACACTGTTAAAGCCATAGCCGCTACTGCCGCATTGACCGTCTGGTGCATACCGAAAAACGGCACAAAGAGCATTGCATCAGCGTTATCCTTGCGTTTAAGCGTGATAATTTGGCCGCGATCAAAGGTCGTGCGTCGCTCGACCGAAAAGTCGCGATCCCACATGTATATCGGCGCATTCTTTTTATGTGCGATTTCTTTAATGATTTTCAAAGCGGTCCGATGTGCGGATGTCACCAAGGGAACATTATCTTTGATGATGCCCGCTTTTTCCGCGGCAATCTCTTCCACTGTAGCTCCGAGATATTGCGTATGATCGAGCGATACATTAGTAATCACGGCAACTTCCGGAATAATAACATTCGTCGAATCCAAGCGACCGCCCATGCCCACTTCCACTACGGCGTATTCCACGCCCTTAGCCTGAAATGCAAGAAAGGCACAGGCTGTCAGCAACTCGAATTCCGTTGCCATTTCACCGCCTGCCGCGACATTTTTCTCTGCGACTTCGCGTACCTGACTTAAATATTTCGCAAAATCCGATGACGAAATATCCGCGCCATTGATGCGGACTCGCTCAGTATATTCTTCCAAATGCGGAGAAGTAAAGCGTCCGCAGGAAATACCGGCTTGCTGCAAAACACTTTCCAGCATGACGGTAACGCTTCCTTTTCCGTTGGTACCTGCCACATGAATGCTTTTAAACGCATTTTCAGGATGGCCGAGTCCTTCTAAAAGTGCTTCAATTCGCTGCAAGCCGGGCTGAATACCGAACGCTGCCGTCTCCGTCAGCCAAGCAATCGATTCTTGATAATTCATGCCTTCTCCTTTGCAAGCGTAGCTAAAAACTCCCTACGCTCCATTAACGTGGCCAGTTTTTCGTTATAGTTGGCCAGTTTTTCGCGTTCTTTTTCCACAATCTCGGCGGGTGCTTTGGTTACAAACGACTCATTACCAAGCTTTTTCTCCAAACGCGCGACTTCCTGATGAAACTTATCTTCTTCCGCCTGAATCCGTACATTCTCTTTTTCAACGTCGATAACATCTGCCAGCTTAACGTAAATTTCTAAACCGTCGGTAATCGCAGTCAACGCATTTTCCGGCGCCGGCGCATCATTGGCAAGCAGGTTTACTGCACTCGTATTAGCCAATTTTTCAAAATAGAGCGGATGATCTTCTACCACCGCCGTCAAATCATCTCGTTTCACACGTAACAACAAAGGTACTTTTTGACTCGGCGCGATATCCGCCTCCGCGCGCAAGTTACGTACGGCTTTGATCGCATCCATCAAACGGTCCATTTGTTCGGCGGCATCCGCAAAGCGCAGCGCCGGATCGGGCGTCGGCCATGGCGCTTTGGCGAGCGTCAACCCTTCATGCGGTAAATGCTGCCAGATATGTTCGGTGACAAACGGCATAAACGGATGTAATAACGCCAATGCGCGTGTCAAAACATAAACCAGTACCCCCTGCGCCACCGCACGGTCGGCGGCATTATCATCCGCATATAAACGCGGCTTGACAGCCTCTATATACCAGTCGCAGAAGATATTCCAAATGAATTCATAAACACTTCCCGCCGCTTCTCCCAATTCAAATTTTTCAAGGTTTGCTGTGACGCTTTCTTCCGTCTGCGCCAGGCGTTCCAAAATCCAACGATCGGCAAGTGTTAATTCTTCGGGTGAAAAAGCATGTGTTTCTTCATAGCCTTCTAAATTCATCAATACAAATTTAGCGGCATTCCAAATTTTATTGGCGAAGTTGCGATTCGCTTCGACACGTTCCATGTAAAAGCGCATGTCATTACCCGGGGTATTGCCCGTCATCAGCGTAAAACGCAAGGCATCCGCACCGTATTCATTGATGACTTCCAGCGGGTCAATGCCGTTGCCAAGTGATTTGCTCATTTTACGGCCTTGGCTGTCGCGCACCAAACCGTGAATAAAAACGTGTTTAAACGGTGCTTCCTTCATGAATTCGAGTCCCGTAAACATCATGCGAGCGACCCAAAAGAAAATAATATCGTAGCCGGTTACCAAAGTATTGGTCGGATACCATTGCTTAAGTTCCGGCGTTTGGTCCGGCCACCCCATAGTGGAAAACGGCCACAGTGCCGAACTGAACCAGGTATCCAGAACATCGGGATCCTGTGTCACGCTGCCGCCGCAATGCGGACAGGTTGTGATATCTTCACGGGAAACGATCGTTTCGCCGCATTCGTTACAATACCAGGCCGGAATCTGATGCCCCCACCAAAGCTGACGGGAAATACACCAGTCGCGAATATTTTCAAGCCAATGAGTGTAGGTTTGCGTAAAACGCGGCGGTACAAACTCTGTCCGCTTTTCTTCTACCGCTTGTAACGCGGGTTTCGCCAGCGGTTCCATTTTGACGAACCATTGCCGCGTAGCGAGCGGCTCGATGGTCGTGTGGCAGCGCGAGCAGTGTCCGACCGCATGATCGGCATCCTCGATTTTTACCAGCAAACCTTTTTCCCGCAATGCCGCCACTACTGCTTTGCGCGCGGCATATCGCTCCATACCGTTAAAGGCGCCGGCGTTTTCATTGAGCGTACCGTTCGGATTCATGATAACAATCGATTCCAATTGATGGCGTTCCCCCATCTCGAAATCGTTCGGATCATGTGCCGGCGTGATTTTAACCGCGCCTGTACCGAATTCCGGTTCGACATAGCTGTCAGCAACCACTTCAATTTCACGATCAGCCAGCGGCACAATAACTTTTTTACCAATATATTTTGCATACCGTTCATCTTCCGGGTGAACAGCGATACCGGTATCGCCCAACATCGTTTCCGGTCGCGTGGTGGCAATCTGAATATAACCGTCACCGTCGACTAACGGATAATTGACGTAGTACAGCTTACCGGCTTCGTCTTCGTATTCCACTTCGATATCCGACAATGCCGTCATGCAACGCGGGCACCAGTTGGTAATCCGGAAGCCGCGGTAAATCAAGCCTTTTTCGTACAAGGAAACAAAGACTTCGCGGACGGCTTTCGAGCACCCTTCATCCAGTGTAAAGCGCTCGCGTGACCAGTCACAGGAAGCTCCCAAACGACGAATCTGCTGACCGATCCGGTCGCCGAATTTTTCTTTCCAATCCCAAACGCGTTCGACAAAAGCCTCTCGCCCTAAATCATCCCGTGTCAAACCCTCTTTGGCAAGTTCCTCTTCAACCTTGATTTGCGTCGCAATGCCGGCGTGATCTTTTCCCGGTAACCACAACGTGTTATAACCCTGCATCCGCTTAAAACGAATCAAAACGTCCTGTAATGTATCATCCAACGCATGTCCCATATGCAATTGTCCAGTGACATTCGGCGGCGGTAAAACAATGCTGTACGCTTTTTCTCCCGGTTTCGGTTCTTCATGAAAAACACCGTTTTCTTCCCAGAACTGATACCATTTCTGTTCAATTTCAGCGGGATTGTAGCTGGTTAAATTTTTATATTTTCCCATCCTGGACCCTCCTTTTAAATAAAAAAATAAACTTTCGCCCACATAGGACGAAAGTTATGCTTCCGCGGTACCACCTAAATTATCCATTGATCCCTTGAGACGCGTAACGTGCGCAACCGGACAGACCTTTCTTTCTGCCGACTCGGGGGTGACATAAAACGCAATTCGGACGATACTTGCAGCCGATGTATCGCTCTCTGCACCGAAGGGGCGTTTCTTCTTCCCGTCATTGTCATTAACGATTTGCAAGTATTGTACTAAAGCATAGCTTAATTGTCAAATAAAATACACCTCGTCAAATGACGAGGTGTATTTTTACGCGAATGTGGCGAGCTTACATCATGCCGCCCATACCGCCCATACCGCCCATGCCTGCCGGAGGCATTGCCGGTTGTTCCTGCGGTTCATCGGCAATCACTGCTTCTGTCGTCAAAACAAGAGCCGCGATGCTGGCCGCATTTTGTAAGGCCGAACGGGTGACTTTAGCCGGATCCACAATGCCGGATTTGACCATGTCTTCATACTCTTCCGTCAATGCGTTAAAACCGATGCCGGCACCGGCCGCTTTGACTTTATCCACTACAATCGAACCTTCGAGACCCGCATTGTCTGCAATCTGACGAACCGGTTCTTCAATCGCGCGACGAACAAGCTGTACGCCCGTACGTACGTCGCCTTCAACATCTAATTGATCCAATGCACTCTGGATATCAAGGAACGTCGTACCGCCACCGGCGACGATACCTTCTTCGACCGCTGCGCGAGTCGCGTTGAGAGCATCTTCCAAACGTAATTTTTTATCTTTGAGCTCGACTTCCGTCGCCGCGCCGACTTCGATCACTGCTACGCCGCCGGCCATTTTAGCCAAGCGTTCTTGCAATTTATCTTTGTCGAATTCGGAAGTCGCCGCTTCATATTGCGAACGAATCTGCGCTACGCGTGCCTTGATGTCTTCCGATTGACCGGCACCATCAACGATTGTCGTTTCGTCTTTCGCTACCCGCACCTGACGAGCCGAACCGAGATCCTCCAGGGTGACGCTATCCAGCTTACGGCCAAGATCTTCCGTAATCAAGGTCGCGCCGGTCAAAATCGCGATATCTTCGAGCATCGCTTTACGACGATCACCGAAGCCCGGAGCCTTGACTGCTACCGCGCGGAATGTGCCGCGCAGTTTGTTGACAACGAGAGTCGCCAATGCTTCGCCTTCCACGTCTTCCGCAATGATCAGGAGTTCTTTACCCGCTTGAACGACTTGTTCCAACGCCGGCAAAAGATCCGCAATCGCGCCGATTTTACGGTCGGTAACGAGAATGTACGGATCGCTCATCACAGCTTCCATTTTGTCGGTATCGGTGATCATGTACGGCGAAATGTAACCGCGGTCAAACTGCATACCTTCCACAACAGAAAGTTGCGTGCCCATACCTTTGGACTCTTCCACAGTAATAACACCGTCTTTACCGACTTTTTCCATCGCATCGGCAATCATCTGACCGATTTCTTCGTCGCCGGCGGAAATGGATGCTACCTGCGCAATCGCATCTTTACCTTCGACAGTGATCGAATGTGCTTTGATTTCCTCAACGAGTTGTTTAACCGCCATTTCAATGCCGCGTTTCAGTACCATCGGATTGGCACCGGCCGCTACATTGCGCATGCCTTCACGAATCATCGCCTGCGCCAAGAGAGTCGCTGTCGTCGTACCGTCACCGGCCACGTCATTGGTTTTGGTCGCTACTTCTTTGACGAGTTGCGCGCCCATGTTTTCCACCATATCTTTGAGTTCGATTTCACGGGCAATCGTTACACCGTCATTGGTAATCGTCGGCGCACCGAATTTTTTATCGAGGACAACGTTGCGGCCTTTCGGTCCGAGCGTTACTTTGACTGCATTCGCCAGCGTATCAACACCCGTCAAAAGAGCGCGACGTGCTTCTTCATTAAATTGAATTGTTTTAGCCATTTAGTTTGCTCCTTTATATACACTTACATGCTACATTTGTTGGAATCAGTAAAATCGACTGCCTTTTATTTGTCCAAAACAGCGAGAACATCGCGCTCTGCAATCAGTAAAAACTTTTCGTTGTTTTCTTCGATGTCCGTACCTGCATATTTGGCGAACAGTACATGGTCGCCCGCTTTCAATTCCATCGGGATCCGTGTGCCGTTGTCGGCTACTTTACCCGGCCCTACCGCAAGTACTTCCCCTTTTTGCGATTTCTTTTGCGCTGTATCCGGCAAGAAAATGCCGCCTTTAGTTTTTTCTTCCGCTTCCACAACTTTAATCAATACACGATCTGCTAACGGTTTTAACATCTACACTACCTCCTTGAAGGATTATCGAAATTTATTAGCACTCCTATTCATTGAGTGCTAATTACATGTATAATAATAAGACACTTGCCTAAAAAAAGCAAGTGTCTTTTTGATTTTTTGTCTTTTTATCTTTTTTGTGACGCCATTTGCTGTACTAAAGCAGCCGCGATCTCTTCGATTTTTTTCCCTTTTTGCATCGCAAAATTTCGCAGCTTTTCATATGCCTGTTCTTCCGTTAAATGGTAACGGCTCATCAGGTATCCTTTCGCACGATCGATCGTTTTACGGGCGGCCAGCTTTTCTTCCGCACGCGCGCGCGACTGCGACAATTCATTGTGTTCACGATATCTCGCCAGCGCCAGTTGCAAAGTGACTCGTAAATCGATCTCCCGCACCGGCTTGAGTAAGTAACCGTAGACTCCCGACTCGCCTGCTTTTTGCACCAAATTTTCTTCACTGTACGCCGTCAGCAAAACGACAGGCCCCAGTCCTTCCGAACGCAACCGACGCGCGGTTTCAATTCCGTCCAGGCGCGGCATTTTTAAATCCAGGACAAAAATATCCGGCTGCCATTTTTTGCCAAGTGCGAGTGCCTCTACTCCGTCTTTACCGACACCTACCACATCGTAACCGGATTCTGTCAACATTTCGGCAACGTCCATCGCGATCAAGCCCTCATCATCCGCTACGACTACGCGTAAGCGATCCATCATTTTTCCTCCTTGCGCGGAAATTGGCAAATGGCGAGCACACTATTTTTCTCGTTTTGCATGACAAACGTTCCGCCTAAATGGAATTTCACCAGATTTGCCACAATTTGCAAGCCGAGACGATACCGATCCGGTGAAAAATCTGACGGCAGCGGAGGACCGAAATTTTGGATTGTCAGTCGCAATTTATCGGCATCACCGTATAAGCGCACATTCACTCGTTGTTGCTTGCTTTCCCCTTTGCCGTGTTCACAAGCATTTTGTACCAGCTCGTGCACCGTCATTCCGATCGTCAGTGCATCTTCGGATGTCACCGTGCCCCAGGTGCCGGCAGCCTCCCAAGTAATTTCAACGGCCGGTGCCCATTCCAATCGCAACTGTTGAATCAATCCTTCGATTAGCAAGGCAATATCAACTTCATCTTCCACTTGTGCGGCTAACGTATCGTGAATGGCGGCAATCGCCAAAATACGCCGTTCCGCCTCTTTTAAAGCCGCTTTTGTTTCCTCGCCGCTGCGCCGCTCCTGCATTCGCAAGAGACTGGCAACGGTTTGCAAATTATTTTTAACCCGATGATGAATTTCTTGAATAACGACGTCTTTGACAAAAATTTCTTTTTCTTTTTGCCGTAGCATCGTGACGTCAGTTAAGAGCAAAAGCACGCCGGCTACGGTACCTTCCGCAGGAATGGGCAACGCTCTGGCAGTTAATACCGCCTGCGGCAACTCCCATTCCGCCGTTACAATCGCTTTTTCCGTGCGCGCCTGTTCGACCGGCGCCATCACCAGACTGTCGCTCATGCGTAACGCTGTATTTGGCTGCGAAACTTCCCAAAGATGTAATAAACGCTGCCCGATCTCATTCATATAAACAACGCGCCCCGCCGGATTATATAGAAGTATGCCGTCCTGCGTAGAAACGTTCATTTGCTCCGCGGCTTCGGTAGGATAGGGTAACCCCAGCAAACGCCAGGCGCTATCCAATAAAAGTTGCGGGGTATTATCCGGACTGCCGACGAATGCAATCAGCGCCAGCACAAGTCCTGCATTATCCAATACCGGGTATACATCAAACGAAAGACTTACTCCGAGGTCGACTTCCCGTCGACCGCTGATCGGTCGACCTGTACGCAACACGCCGGTCAGAATCTGTTCGTACTTGAGCGGAAACTTCTCACCTACCTGACCGAAATCAATGGCTACCCCCACCGCCGGTGCTGCCTTTTCGGTGACAATAACAGCAGTCTTTTCCGCATCCGGCACAAAAAACAAAATATTTTTTTGCGTTAAATCCGCTAAAAATCCCAGCCACGCGGTAAGCTCTGTTAAAATGCGCGCGCCGACAGCGGAAACGGATGTTTGCGTAATATACTCCCGCAATGAAAATGACATCACATCGTCCCTCGGAACGGCAATCTGGGGTCTGCATTTAACGTCCAATCCGCAAATTGTCCCGCCTCGTATTGATAAAAAGCGCGGGAGCCGATCATCACCGCATTGTCAGTGCAAAAGCGCGGGTCCGGAGTCAGAAGTCGCAGCCCCGCGCGTTGGCATGCCACTGCCAATTCCTGACGCAAGCCGCTGTTGGCTGCCACACCGCCGGCAATGCAGACGGTGTCACGATGTTGCTGTTGCGCCGCGCGAATCGTTTTTTCGACCAGCACATTCACCACCGCATGCTGAAATGATGCGGCTACGTCTTCCGGACGATACGTTTCCCCACGCTGCTCACAATTATGTAAATAATTTAAAACCGCCGATTTTACACCGCTGAAACTGAAGTCAAAGTTATCTTCATTACGCAGTGCTTGCGGAAATTCAATTGCATGCGGATTTCCTTCGGCCGCTAAGCGATCGATATGCGGTCCGCCCGGGTACGGATAGCCCATCACGCGAGCGATTTTATCAAAAGCCTCGCCGGCGGCATCATCCTTGGTCTCGCCGAGCAGTTGAAATTCGTTGTACGCCGGCACATCTACCAGCATGGTATGTCCTCCGGAAACAACCAACGTCAAAAACGGCGGCTCTAAGTCCGAATGCGCTACCAGATTAGCATAAATATGCCCTTCCATATGATTTACCGCAAGCAGAGGCTTATCCGCCGCGAAACTGAGTGCTTTTGCGCAGGCAACTCCGACAAGCAATGCGCCCACGAGCCCCGGCCCCTGCGTGACTGCAATCGCATCGATATCGGCGAGCGTAAGCCCTGCCGTTGTCAGTGCTTCCGCTACGACCGGCATCACGTCTTCTATATGGTGACGCGATGCGATTTCGGGAACCACGCCGCCAAACCGACGATGGATATCGATTTGCGAAGCGATAATATCCGCCAGTACCGTACGACCGTCTTCGATAACTGCCGCCGATGTTTCATCGCAACTCGTTTCCAATGCCAAAATTTTCACTCTGTTTCCTCCAGTTCCCGCGTCAGTAAGTAACCGTCTTCACGGGGATTACTGTATGCATCTTCACGCTTCGTTCGCACGACAAATCCTGCCCGCTGATATAAGTCCAGCGCGACAGCATTTGATTCCCTCACTTCTAAATGCAAGCATCGCGCTTTACGATCATTCGCTTCGTCAATGGCTCGCGCCAACAATTGCGTACCGATACCCTGTTCCCTTTGGTCGGACATGACCGCAATCCGGACGAGTTGCACTTCATCCGCTACAAACCACAGATTCACATAACCGATGACTTCCGTTCCGTTGGTGGCAACTAAAAAATTACCGGGTCCCTGCAAGAAATCATGTCGCAACGTCTTTGCCGACCATGGATCCGGAAAGCAATCCTTTTCAATTCGCTCAATCGACGGCAAATCATCGGTGATTGCGATACGAATATTTATTTTATTTTCCGGCGCTTTTCCCATAGCACTTCCGCCTCACTTTTACGTAAATATTGAGGCACCAGCGTAAATACATCATCACTTCCGCGCTGTGCCAATTCCACCGCCGCATAATCCAAGAGCGACGCGGCTCGCACTGCCTGTTGATAGGACGGAGCCAACCGCAACCCCGCCGCTTCGAGTTCATCAGCAAAAAGCTCCGCCGCTTCGCCCAGACATACTACATCTTCCGCCTCATGTTTAACTGCGGCAATCACTTCGCTAAGAGGTGCAATCCGACTGTCGATAGCCAATTCCAACCGGTCATCAGTCCATCTTCCTAAACTGTAATAGACATTTCCTTTTTGCGCATCCAGTAAAGAAAGTAACGAACCGGCAACATTTTTATAATTATACATCAGCGCGTGCATGGTGTTCACTCCGACGAGCGGGATCTGTAACGCAAACGCTATTGCTTTCGCCGTAGCCAACCCGATCCGCAGTCCGGTAAATGAGCCTGGTCCGGATGTTACCGCAATCCCGGTCAGGTCGGCACGATCAAGTCCCGCGAGTCGAAGGACCGTTTCTATATGGGGAACGATTTGTTCGGAATGCGTACGTTTACGCCGCACGGAAAGTTCCGCTACTACTTTTTGCGCCGTCCCCACCGCTACGTTCGAGGTAGCACCCGATGTATCAAGCGCGAGCCACATCTGCCGCCACCTCCTCTAGCCATTGCTGCGCTTTCTTATCTTGCGCCCTAACGACAATTTCTCGTGTCATTTCATCTTGCTTGTGCATTTGCACTTGCACCGCATGTCGCGGTAACTCCTCTAAAAATTTATTGGCCCATTCTACCAACGTCACACCTTCACGCCCAAATTCTTCAAAACCTATATTGGAAAGTTCAGCCGCACTCTCCAGCCGATATAAATCAAAATGATGAAACGCAAGCGGCTCGGTGTCATACTCATGCAAAATGGTGAACGTGGGACTTGCCACTTCTCCCGCAATACCTAAGCCCTGCGCCACCCCTTTCGCCAATTGTGTCTTCCCGGCGCCCAAGTCGCCTGCCAGTGCTAAATATAATCCGTCATACGCATGCCGAGCAAAAATCGCTCCGAGCCGACGGGTTTCTTCCTGTCCCTTAGTGATAAATACCGCTTGCTGTTTCATATGCCTCCAAAATGATTATAGCCGGTGACTTGCAATGCGTGACACGTATC
>NZ_JAHAHH010000116.1 GCF_018373335.1 Negativicoccus succinicivorans | reverse complement strand
TAAAGAGTGCTACGTAGTAGTTTCCGAAGTTGCAAAAAACAATGGTGGTAAGAAAAAAGCTCTTGCTAGCGTATTAGCTGGTTTGGCTATGGTAGCTGCTACAGCGGGTACACCTGTACAAGCTGGTGTTGCGACAGGGGGTAGTGCTGTTAATATCTCTCCTGATGCTTATAATGGTTCTAATACTACTGGAAGAAACTCTGTAGTAGTTGGTTATCAGAATAAGACTGATAATGAAGATGGTACACTTGCCTATGGTGCTGCAAATACTGCTTATGGTAATAGTGCATTTGCCATTGGTAATAACAACGTAGCTAAGGGTGGCAATGCTTATGCAATGGGTAATACTGCAGAAGCTTTAGGTACAGCTACACTTGCATTTGGTAACCAAGCAAAAGCTAAAGCAGATTATGGCGTAGCAATCGGTTCTGGTGCAGAAGCAACTGCTAATAATGCAGTAGCTGTAGGTCGTGTGAATAAAGCAACAAACGCTTCCGCTGTAGCCCTTGGTGTTAATAACAAAGCAAATGGTCAAGATTCTACTGCAGTAGGTTCTACTAATACTGTAAATGGTGATCAATCCTCCGCATTCGGTCGTGAAAACGTAATTGATGGTGCTTCCGTAGCTGGTGCTACAGCCGTTGGTTACAAAAATAAAGCATCCGGTGACCGTGCTATTGCAATTGGTGAGTCTAATGATTCCCAAAAAGAAGATAACTCTGGTGGTAATGCAGGCAATACTATGATTGCTATCGGTCGTGAGAATGAGGCAACCGCTCTAGATACAGTAGCAATTGGTCGTAAGACTAAAGCGACTGCAAATACTTCTGTTGCTGTTGGTGCTCGTTCCGAAGCGACAGGTGCTGGTTCTGTTGCGATTGGTGGCAATGGTGATGGTTACAAAACTACATCTAATGGTTTAGGCGCAACTGCTTTAGGTATGCAAGCTAAAGCTGATGGTACTGCTGCAACTGCAGTAGGTGGTGTGTCTGAAGCAACAGCTAATGGTGCAGCTGCATTTGGCCAAGGCGCGAAAGCAACTGCAGTTCAAGCAACAGCTTTAGGTTATAAAACTGAGGCATCTGTAAAAGATGGGGTTGCTCTTGGTTCTACATCTAAAGCAACTGTAGATAAAGGCATTAAAGGATTTAACCCTGCAGAAACTCGTACAAATAAATATTCCGGTTTAACTGGTAATGTTCAAACTTCTACATTAGCAGCAGTTTCCGTAGGTGACGGTGCTAATGCAACTCGTCAAATTACAGGTCTTGCAGCAGGTACTGCTGACAGCGATGCTGTTAACGTAGCTCAATTGAGAAGCGTTAACTTGAAATACGCTGGTAACAGCGGTAATGGCGATGTATTGTTAGACAATGGTACATTGAATGTCAAAGGTGAAGGTTTAATCTCCACAAGTGCTGATGCAGATGGCATCAAAGTAAAACTTACTGAAGGCGGCAATATTACTACTAACAATGATGGTAAAGCAGTTGCTCCTACAACAAATGGTGTTGCTACAACTGACAATGTAACTCAAGCGATTAACAATTCTGGTTGGAAAGTAACTTCCGCTAACAATGGTGGTACTACAAATGGTACAACTTCCGAAAAAGTGAGCCCTGGCGACACTGTTACTTTCAGCGCTGGTAAAAACATCGTATTAGACCAAGCTGGTAAACAATTCACATACTCCTTGAACAAGGATGTTGACTTGACTAAAGATGGTTCCTTAACAATTGGTGATACTAAAGTTAACAACGATGGCTTAACTATCACTGGTGGCCCATCCGTTACTAAAACTGGTATCGACGCTGGTAATAAAAACATTACTAATGTAAAAGCTGGTGAAAATGATACTGATGCAGTTAACGTAAAACAATTAAAAGACGCTAAAACTAAACTTGTAGATGGTAAAAATACTACCGTTGAAGGTGATGGATCCACAGCTACTCCTTATAAAGTAAATGTGGAAGGCGACTTGAAAGGTATTACATCCATTTCCAATGCTGACGGTGGTCCTAAAATGACAATTGGTGGCAACTCCATCAACATCACTGGTGGCCCACTTAACATGGGTGGTAGCAAAATCACTAATGTAGCTCCTGGTACAGATGATACTGATGCAGTTAACTACAGCCAAATTAAAGGTTTAAGAACTGAAGTTAAAGCTGGTACTAACGTAACTGTAGATAAAACTCAAGGTACAGATGGCCATGATATCTACACTGTAAATGCAACTGCTACTGGTGGCACAGCTTCTAGCTGGAACATTAAATCCTCTGCTACAGACGGTAAAAACAACGGTATTACAACTGCAACAAACATTTCTGATGCTAAAACTGTAGAAATGCAAGCAGGTAAAAATTTAACTGTGAAACAAGCAGATACAGCTAACGGCGCTTCTGTTGAATTCGCATTGGATAAAGATGTTGATTTAACTAATGATGGTTCCTTAACAATTGGTGATACTGTAATCAACAAAGATGGTATGACTATCACTGGTGGTCCATCTGTTACAAAAACTGGTATCGACGCTGGTAATAAAAACATTACTAATGTAAAAGCTGGTGAAAACGATACTGATGCAGTTAACGTAAAACAATTAAAAGACGCTAAAACTAAACTTGTAGATGGTAAAAATACTACTGTTGAAGGTGATGGCTCCACAGCTACTCCTTACAAAGTTAATGTAGAAGGTGACTTGAAAGGTATTACATCCATTTCCAATGCTGACGGTGGTCCTAAAATGACAATTGGTGGCAACTCCATCAACATCACTGGCGGCCCACTTAACATGGGTGGTAGTAAAATCACTAATGTAGCTCCTGGTACAGA
>NZ_JAHAHH010000115.1 GCF_018373335.1 Negativicoccus succinicivorans | reverse complement strand
ACCAATCGCGCCGTCAAAGTCAATGCGTGCCCGTTCGTTTTCTTTCTTCATACCGATAGACAGAAAGAATTGCCCGATTTTCCACTCTAAATCGTTACGCAACACGAGATTATCGAAGGCGCGCACGTTGCGTTGCCCGTCGGATAATTCGAGCGTTAATTTAGCCATGTTGCATGGCGGAAATTTCTCATTGCCGCGCGTCCGCGTCTTTTCGTATTCTTTGACGGTAAACATGTAAATACCGTTTTCAAACGGATCAAAATTATTGCTGTCTTGGGTAATTTCATCTCCCCAACCCAATTCACGCACTTGTTGTTCTCCGTTCGGGTTATTGGCAAATTGTTTCCAGTTTGCTGCTTGTTCCATTTGTTATTCTCCTTTGTTTTCTTTAATGACGGACACAACGCTGTCCCAATTTTTAATCAAGTTGTTTTCTACAAATTCGGTCGGGTACATTTCCAGCCGTTTTGATGCCGGATAATATCCTGCTTTTTCGACTGCCGCGCGTACCTGTTCGTCGGTTACATCGGCGTCGATCATCAGCTTGACCAGCCGCGGGTCGATTTCCCGTCTAAATCGGTTCGGAATAACGTTTTCAAGCGGCTCATATGAAAGCGGGAATGATGGCGGTAAATCGTGCCGATTTTTCGCGTCATAGGCAGGTGTGTGTGTGGTATACACGGTTCGTTTCCCGCCGGTCGCTCTGTACTTTTCCGTACCGTTCACGTTGTACACTTTTGTTTCATAGTTGATGAATAAAAGCATGTCCGCCCACTCTTTGATGATCGGCGCCGTTTGTGATGCCGTGCGTTTGCCCAGCTTCAATTCGTAACGGTCATACGCGCCCGCCTCTCCCGGTTGCTCGAATTTACGAATTTGCGCGTGCGCCGTGAGTACCACATTCAAGCCGGCCGCGATAATCTCGTTTAACGACTTAATAAATTGTTCAAATTCTTCCCGGACATACGTGTAGCCGGTACCATAGCCAAAGGATTCGATGTTGGTTTTATCGTGCTTTTTGCATACGTACTCAATGCATAGCATTTCCGCCCAATCAACGGTATCAATAACAATAGTGCTAAAGTCATCAACGGTCGGATCTTTCGGTATGCGCGCAATCATTTCTTTCAGTTCTTCCCATGTTTGCGGTACGGGTAAGCGCGCGACGTCCATGTGTGCCGTGCCGCCCTCCGTATCAATGAATAAAGGCGCGGGAAATTGCGATGCTAATGTGGATTTTCCGATGCCTTCAATACCGTAAATCACAATGCGCTGCGCCCGTTCTTGTTTGCCGCGTGTAATTTGAAATGACAAGTTGTTTTCTCCTTTCTTGAATACCTAACGCGTCTCTTATTTTTTAGTTACTCAAACACCACGCTCTCCCCCTGTTCCAGAAATGCGCCGGTAACGGCTTGTCCTGCGTTCAGTGCTTTTTTGATGGCCGTTTTGTCGACGCTCGTTGTAACTTTCTCTCGAATAAATTCGCGCGGAATAGCCGCCTCATCACTTACGATGACGCGCGCGGGGTTCTTCCGGCGCTTAATGGTGAATAAATCACCTGCTGCTTGTCGCTTGTCGGTTAAGGTTAAATACGTTAAACACAAACCTTTCAGCCGTTCCATCGCGCGTTCTTTACGCTTGCGCATTTGCGCAAATTCAGCCTCTTGCGCTTTCAAGGCTTCTGCCATACGCATTTGGTTACGGAAAAGCCAACCGATAGCGTCAATTTTTGCGCCCGCCGCATCTTCAATCGCGGTAAATGTATCGGCGACTTCTTCCGGTGTTACTTCTTCACTTTCAAGAAGTTCTGCCAATGCGCGGTAATTTTCGCCGATTTCGTATAATGTCATATATGCACCTCTACATTTCTGTCGATTATCTTTTGGATAATCTCTTTCATGCCATCAACTACTTTCAATATGCCTTCGCCTTGCCCGTGAATATAATCCAGCGAACGTTCGTCAAGAATATCCGTCTCATCAATGAAATTGGCAAGATGTTCGCCGATGGCTTCAAATGCTTTCAATTCGCTTGTAATTGATTTCCCCATCACTTTTTGAACTTAAATATTCGTCCGAAAATGTTTCAATAATTCCAGCCTTAATTACAACATTTTTATCAATAGTAATAAGCCTTCTTGTAACTTTGCCGATAGGAATTTTT
>NZ_JAHAHH010000007.1 GCF_018373335.1 Negativicoccus succinicivorans | reverse complement strand
TATATATCTCTCAATCGATCGGTGTTTGAAGAAGACGATGGCGGGCGTCCGCTATTGGAGATGCTGGCAACAGACAACGACAGCGATCCCGAGTCGATTTATTTACGTAACGAGTGGATGGTATCGCTTTCACAAGCGGTGCCGCGCGTTTTGAGCAAGCTGGAATTGCGGGTGCTGCTCTACTATTTGCGAGGACTTTCTTATGAAACGATTGCGCAACGCATCGGTCGTCCGGTAAAAACAGTAGATAATGCGATTCAGCGCATGAAACGTAAGATGGAATTATATTTTCGAAATCACTAAAGGAAAGGATGACAACTGTTTTGAAGATGACGTTGATGTTTGCAGAAATGATCATCGCGGTATTATTGATTACCGTTGTGGTTCTGCAAGAAAGCAAGACAGCCGGGATGGGAAGTTCTATCGGCGGCGCGGCGGATACATTCTTCGGCGGAAAAGCGCGTGGTAAAGATGCGATTTTATCACGTTTAACCGTTATTTTAGGTATCGTTTTTGCGTTGACTACGTTAGCGCTTGTGAAATACTTCAATACGTACTAATAAAGTCCGCCAAGGCGGACTTTTTGCTTCCGGAGGTGGCGTATGGCAAAACGAGTAATTGATCGGATGCAGGGATACAGTCCCGGACAAATGGTAACGGGCGTATACAAAGGATACGCGGCAAATTTCGGATTCTTGATTACCGATGACAAGCATGAAGATATTTATATCGGTAAAGAGTGTCGCGGAAACGCCATGCACAATGATACCGTACAGGTGGAAGTGCTCGAGCGCAAATCACAGGCCGGTAAGTATGAAGGTCAAGTGGTGCGGGTCGTCACGCACGCGAATGAAACGGTAGTCGGTACTTTTGCGTTGCAGAAAAACTTTGCGGTTGTGACGCCGGATGACGAGCGCATGGGGGCGGATATCTATATTCCCGCCGACCAAATGAAAGATGCCAAAAGCGGCGCCAAGGTACTGGTACGCATCACTAAATGGCCGGAAGCGAAGCGCATGGCGGAAGGCGTTATCGAAGAAGTACTCGGTTATGAGGGAGATAAAGGCCTGGATATCAGCTTGATTATTGCCAGTCACCATATCCCTAAAACCTTTCCGAAAGAAGTTCTTGACGAAGCGGAACAGGTTGCGAAAATACCGATTACACCGGGGGATCGGATGGATTTTCGCGATCAGCCGATTATTACCATCGACGGTGCGGATGCGAAAGATTTTGACGATGCCGTATACTGTCGCACATTGGACAACGGCAATACGGAATTGGGCGTTCATATCGCCGATGTCAGCTGGTACGCGAAACGCGGTTCGGAATTGGATAAAGAAGCATTTCGCCGCGGTACCAGCGTGTACTTGGCGGATCGCGTTATTCCGATGTTGCCGGAAGTGCTATCGAACGGTGTCTGCAGCTTAAATGAAGGCGTCGATCGCTATACCATGTCCGTGGTCATGGAAGTCAACGAAGCGGGCGAAGTAGTGAATTCTAAAATAGGGCCGGGCATCATCAAGAGCGCGCGCCGCTGCACCTATGCAGAAGTTCGCAAGGCCCTGCTGGAAGATATCTACCCGGACAATTTACAGCCGCATCTTACGATGCTTAAAACCTGGCAGGAACTGGCGGAACGCTTGATCTGTATGCGTACGAAACGCGGCGCTTTGAGTTTTGATTTCCCTGAATTCAAGATCCTGCTTGACGAAGACGGTAAGCCGATCCAAATCGTTAAACGTGATCGCACCATTGCCGAAAAAATGGTCGAAGAGGCGATGTTGTTGGCCAATGAAACGATTGCGCGGTTTATATCGAAAGAAAATCGGACCGCTATTTTCCGTGTGCACCAGTCGCCGGACAAAGAAAAGCTGCAAATGGTTTTGAATCTGTTGCAGGTTTGGGGCGCTCGGGTTGAATTGGGAGCGGAAGTAGAGCCGAAAGACGTTCAAAAAATGTTGGCCATTGCGGAAGAACACGGCATCCAGCCGATTATTGAAACAATGACGCTGCGCTCGTTGCCGCAAGCCTACTATGACATTATTAATTGGGGGCATTTCGGTTTGGCCTCCGAATGTTACACGCATTTCACATCGCCGATTCGACGTTATCCGGATCTCGTAGTACACCGTTTGATCCGTGAAGTTTTGACGGGCAAATCACAACCGGCGCGCGACAAACAATGGTTAGCGCGCGCGGCGGAGCAGTCTTCGATGGCGGAACGCCGATCGGTAGAGGCGGAACGTGAAACCAACGATTTGAAACGGACGGAATACATGGCGCCGTTTGTCGGCGAGGCCTTTGATGCGACCGTCACGGGGCTTGCCAACTTTGGCGTGTTTGTCGCCTTGGATAACGGCGCGGAAGGATTGGTCCATACCGATGTGATCGATAACGGCCGAGGATACTTTGAAGAACGTGATTATACGTTTAAAGACCATGGCGGACAAACGATCTTCCAGTTGGGCGATCAGGTTCGCGTGACGTTGGCGAAAGCCGATATCGAACACCGCACGCTCGACTTCCTGCTGGGAGAATTTAACTCGCTTGAAGAGGTCGCGCAGGCATCAGCCGCCATTCGCAGTCACAAGAAAGGTAAGAGTAAAACGAAAGCGGCGAAAAAACTCGCCAAGGCGAAACGATTGAAAAATAAACAGGGCAAGCGAGGGAAGAGAGGCAAACGCCGTCGTCGCTAGCTAACGGAGGAAATATGGCGCGTGAGAATACACGGCAAATTACAGATAACCGTAAGGCGAGACACGATTACTTTGTACATGAAACGTACGAAGCCGGTCTTGTTCTTTTTGGAACGGAAGTCAAATCCCTGCGCGCCGGCAAGGTGAATTTGAAAGACGGATTTGTCAGGATACATCATGGCGAACTGTGGCTTTACAATGTGCATATCAGTCCTTATGAGCAGGGGAATCGGTTTAATCAGGACCCGTTGCGCAACCGCAAGCTTTTGATGCATAAAAGTGAGATTAACCGCTTGTTCGGCAAAGTGCAACAGAAAGGTTACACGCTCATTCCGCTCTCGCTGTATTGGTCACGGGGCAAGGTGAAAGTGAAACTGGGTCTTTGCACCGGCAAAAAGAACTATGACAAACGTCGCGATCTGGCGGAAAAAAGCGCGAAACGCGATATGGATCGAGCGCTTGCCGAACGTCGTCGCACTTGAACAAACAAAACGATTGTGGTATGCTACATTTACTACTTCGGGGACGCACTGGTTTCGACAGGAGTAGTTGTGCTAATGACAGCGGGTCGGGATCCCGGTCATCCCGTTAAACACCGGACTTAACTTACACGCAAACAACGAATTTGCACTGGCAGCTTAATGCCACGCCGCCTTATGTTTTCCTACGGCATAAGCTCGGCGTCAATCAGTAGGATACGTTAACGCGCGCGACTGACGCGCATTAGCGGAAACTCTTCAGTCTGGCGGCGGTCGGCTTGTTCATGAGCGAAGCCGCTGCGAAATCCCGATCATGAACTGCACCCGGAGCGGTTGTTAGGGCAATACTTTTGGACAGGGGTTCGACTCCCCTCGTCTCCACCATGCAATCATACGCCAAGAGCGTTTGGCATCGGATAGATGGATAAAAATTCAGAGAAACAATTCTTTTGCGGAACCGAGGCGACGTAAATGAATTGTTTCTTTATTTATTGCTATTATGAAACTTTTGTGAGTGCACAAAAGATGGTAAAATGAAATCGAATATAAACCGTCCTTTCACGGACAGGTAAACTATAAAGCATGCAAGAGGAAAGGAGGACGGCATGAAGGCGTTACTACGCAAAAATCATGACGGTTTACTCTATGACTATCATATGCACATTGCCTATGAAGGCTTCAAACAACTGGGAGATGTAGATTTTTACACCACCGTGCATGCGTTGCAGACGGTGGATCCGGCCACTGTCATTGTCGGCAGTGAGCAGGATTTGCACGATCTTTTAGCGGGGTGGGACATCGAATGTCCGAATTTGGATTATCCGGAAGAACTCCATGAATTTCTGGGACGAAAAATTTGGCCGTCCACGCTTTTTACGATTACGAATGATCCGTCACTCTGGCGTGTGTTTATCAAGCCTCGCAAAGAAACGAAACGCTTTATCGGCACGGTCCTGGAAGAAACGAGTGATTTGGTCAAGCTCGGAGGCTTTGTTTCGGATATTGACGTTTGGTGCAGTGAAAAAGTGGAATTTGTTTCGGAGTGGCGCGTCTATGTATGTGACGGAGTGCCGCTCGGAATGTTCTGGTATAAAGGTAAATGGGATATCACGCCGGATGTAGGTATTATTCAGCACGCGATCGCAGCGTATCACTCTGCACCGCGCGGTTATGCCATTGATTTCGGTGTGGACAGCGAGGGCCGCACATTACTGGTGGAAGTTAACGACGGTTTCGGGTTAGGGAACTACGGCTTGCCTCCGGTACCCTATGCGCAACTTCTGGCGGCACGTTGGCAGGAACTGACAGCCGATTTGGTAAGAGAATATCAAAAGAAAACTGAGACGCAGGATAAGGATACCGCATCCGTTACGGAGCAATAAAAAAAGACGCGTACGCGTCTTTTTTATTTATTAATCGCGGAAGTACGGTTCAAAGCCCGAGGTAAATTTCTTTTTCTTACCACCTTTACGTGAAGTCGATTGGTAGCCGCGATCGTTACGGTCATTGTGTTCACGACGTTTGCCATGACTGAAATTACGTTTTCCGCCGCTACGCTGATTTTGACCCGAGCGCGAGCTGCGGCGCGTAAAGTTACTCTTTTTGCGGGCGAGCGGACGTTCCGCTGTGATATTGACCGGCGTAGTATCCGGTTCTTCCGTCAGCAACTTAATTGCCGCCGCGACCAATGTAACGGAATCCAATTCACGCAACAATTCTTCCGCGGAAGCATGGAAACCGTCCAAGTTGTCTTGTTCGGCAGTGCGCACCAAGCTGGTCAACGCATTTTTGCGATTGCTTTCGATAACCTCGGACAAGCTGGGGATGGCACGCCGGGCAATGCGACGACGAATTAAATGTTCGATGGCGCGCAGATGTTCCATTTCGCGCGGCACGACAAATGTCGTTGCCAAACCGGCCTGACCGGCGCGACCGGTACGGCCGACACGGTGCACGTAGCTTTCCGGATCCTGCGGCATGTCGTAGTTGTAAACATGCGTTACGCCGCTGATATCGAGACCGCGCGCCGCTACGTCGGTAGCGACCAAAAGGTCGATCGTATTTTCACGGAATTGACGCATGACTTTATCACGCTTCGCCTGCGACAAGTCACCATGCAAACCCTCCGCCGTATAACCGCGTTTCTTCAACGCTTCGGTTACTTCATCGACGCGGCGTTTGGTGCGACCGAAAATAATCGCGAGCGTCGGATCCTGCATATCCAAAAGGCGGCAAAGCACATCAAATTTCTGACGTTCCGGAACTTCAATATAGTCCTGGTCAATCAGATCAATCGTCACTTCTTTCATTTTCATGGTGACGTGTTCCGGCTCTGTCAGAAATTTGTCGGCCAATTTACGAATCGCATTCGGCATCGTGGCGGAGAACAACAGTGTTTGGCGATCCTCCGGAGTAGCACCGACAATTTTATGAATATCATCAATGAAACCCATGTTGAGCATTTCATCCGCTTCGTCGAGAACAACGAGTCGGATGTTGTCGAGAGAAATGGTTCCGCGTTCCATGTGATCCATCAGACGGCCCGGTGTCGCAACGATAATCGGCGGACGTTTGTTAAGGCTGCGCAATTGACGACCCATGTCCTGACCGCCGTAAATCGGCAATGCCCAGTGCGGCAAGTGTTGCGCCAAACGATTGATTTCTTCTGCCGATTGAATGGCAAGCTCACGTGTCGGCGCCAACACAAGGGCAAACGGTCCTTCGCCTTTCGCCGGCACGCGTTCCAGCATCGGAATGCCGAATGCCGCCGTCTTACCCGTACCGGTTTGTGCCTGGCCGATCATATCACGGCCGCTCAAAGCGATCGGAATGGCCTCGCGTTGGATCGGTGTCGGCTCTTCAAAACCCATTTCATTCAGGGCGGTAATAATCGGTTTGGATATTTTTAAGTTGATAAATTCTTCTAACATCTATTTCCTCCTTCGTTCATCAAATATCCATTATATCATGAGATGAGATAAAATCATGCATAAATTCATATATTAATTTGTGTTATACTAAAAATATAAACTTTCCAAAGGGGTGAGACTATGCAACGGTGGAAATACTTGGCATTAGCAAGTTGTTTGACCTTTTCCGTCGCGCTGACGGCCAGCGCGGCAAACTTTGGGATCGGCATCGGCTTCGGTCATCATCACGGAGTCAGCGGTGGAATTTATACTGACATTCCCAGTGAAAGAGATCGTTATGACACGCGTTATCCGCAGTTTGAAAAAAGTTTTACCATTTTACAGCAAGCCGGTCTGCAAGGTGAACGCGTCGGTCGCAATGCGTATGAAGTGACGCTTAAAACCGAACCGCAGAAACTGGTGCCTCGACTGGTAACGGCGTTGGAGCAAGCCGGTTATACCGAGGTGACGGTTACCACAATGGGGAATGAGAACAATGCTTTTTGGATGGTCGAGTACCACGACCCGAAAGCGGAATCATTGTGGCGCGAACATCCGGATCTTGCCCTCACTATACCGCAGCGCTTTTTGGTCTATCGGAGTGCCGACAAAACACGACTGCTTTTACCGAATACGGAAGCGTTGGCATATGATCAGCGCAACGGTAAAGTGACCGCGGCAACAGAAGTGCAAACAAGATTATTGGAGACAATCGTTTTAACATTGTCATAAAAAATCCCCTTCGGGGGATTTTTTATAGTCGTATTTTAGTAAATCATAAGTTATTCATCATTCCCACGCATCGGTAAAAGAGCCTAGATGATATAATAAAAAAAACAGACTAAAGGAGCTGCTATGCGCATTATTCATACGGCCGATTGGCATTTAGGACGAATTTTTTATGAACGTTACTTGACGGAAGATCAAGCATACACGCTGCAGGATTTCAGCGCATTGGTGCGTGACTACCGACCGGACGCGGTGGTGGTGGCGGGCGATATCTATGACCGCGCAGTGCCGCCTACGGATGCCGTACATTTGTGGGATGATATGGTTACGGAATTAAGCTACGCAGATATTCCTTTGATTGCGATCAGCGGTAATCACGACAGCACCGATCGCTTGTCGTACGGTACGCGGCTTTTGCGCCAAAGCGGTGTGTATATTTACGGCATGGCAGAAGCCGATACCGCGCCGCTTGTGCTTCATGATGCGGCGGGGCCGGTATATTTTTGCCCATTTGCGTTTGCCGATCCGGCAACGATACGAATCAAATACGATGAACCGCAGGTGCGTGATTATGACAGTTTATTCCGCGTGCAGGCAGAGCGCCTGTTACAACAGGTACCGTCATCGGCTCGGCGTATTGCCGTGGCGCATGCATTTGTAGCCGGCGGCAGTCCGTCGGATTCGGAACGGCCGCTTTCCGTTGGGGGATCGTCACAGGTAGGAACGGATACATTCCAAGACTTTCACTACACGATGCTCGGACATTTGCACCGACCGCAAACTATGGCGGCGGGTAAATTACGCTACAGCGGCTCGCTGTTAAAATATTCTTTCAATGAAGCGGATCAGCCGAAAGGTGTCGATTTGGTCGAGATTGATGCGGCGGGAGCGGTGCAGCGGGAAAGTGTTAGCTTGCGTAAGCGTCATGATTTGCGCATCATTACGGGCGCGTTTCAGGAACTTATGGGGGACCTTACACCGGCGAGTGATGATTACTTGTTATTGCGTCTGACGGATGAAGCGCCTGTGTTGGCTGCGATGAGTCGGCTGCGCGAAAAATTTCCGAATGTGCTGGCCCTGGAACCGATCGGTCTCAAAGCGCAGCAGGGTGAGCGCACCACAGCGGACATTCGTCGGTTAACCTATACGGATATGTTTGCGCAATTTATTGAGGATGTCGGCGGTCGCCCGCTCGATGAAACCGAGGCGCAGGTTATGGCCGAAGTATGGCAGGAGGCGGAGTCATGAGACCGTTACGTTTGATGATGCAGGCGTTCGGCCCCTATGTGGAGGCGCAAACAATTGATTTTACTCGCCTCGGTGAACGGCAGTTCTTTTTGGTGCACGGACCGACCGGCGCAGGCAAGACGACGATTTTCGACGCGATTTGTTTTGCGCTTTACGGCAAAACCAGCAGCGAACGTGACGCGCGTAATATGCGCAGTGCGTACGCACCGGCATCGTTACCGACACGGGTGGAACTTGATTTTGCACTCGGCGATACCTGCTATCGTGTTGTGCGTGAGCCGGCGCAACGCCTGACCAAACAACGGGGGACGGGAACAACGGAGCGCCCCGCCAAAGTGGAATTTATTAAGATCGCGGTCGATGGTACGGAATTGGAATCGATGGGCGATCGCAACGTGCAAGGAAAAATTTTGGACTTGATCGGTTTTGATGTCGATCAGTTTCGTCAGGTCGTGCTTTTGCCGCAGGGGAATTTTCGTCAACTTTTATTGGCGAGCTCGGCGGAACGAGAGCAGATTTTGGCCAAACTGTTTGCGACGGAAATCGCCGCCCGCGTAGCGGCGTTGTTGAAAGAGCGCGCCCAGGCGCTCGCCTCTTCTTTTGAAGAGGCGAAGCGCGATCGGGAACACGATTTGGGGGCGGAAAACGTTACCACGGAAGAAGAATTGCAATCCGCCATAGAAATAACCCAAGCGGAATGGGACGAAGCGAAAGACGCGGAGTTCGTTTTAGCAAAAGCCCGCCAAGAAGCGCAGCAGTCGGCGCAAGCGGCGCAGGCGTGGCAAGATCTTAAGAGCAAAGAAAAAACAGCGCTCACTGTGCAGAAAAAACTTGCCGACGAGTCCGAAATGATGCAAGAAAAGACCGCAGAACTGGAGCGTTGGCAAAAAGCAGCGACGATGGCCGACAGTATGCAGGCGCTCACCGATGAACAAACGAAGGGATCCCAATATCGTGAGCAACAACGCAAGTTGGAACCGGAATTAAAACAACTGCAAGAGGAGACTCTTTACTGGGAGAAAGAGGAAGAATTTTTAAATACGGAACGTTCCGCGCAAAGTGAATATAAACTGGAACAAGAGCGTCTAACGAGAGTCATCGGTTGGTTTGACGAAGCGGCGCAATTGACACGGCAAGAAGAAGAAAATAAAAAGAAACACGCTGCGGTGCAAGCGCGGCAAAAAGCGGCGCAGGCGGAAACGGAGCGGATCACAAAAACCATCACGGATCTTTCCGAGCAAGGGAACGCGCTTCGTGAGTTGGCGGAGAAAACACCGATTTGGGAAGAAAAATTGGCGTCGCAGCGGCGACAACAAAAGGAATACCAGGCGTATCGGAAACGGCAGCAAGACCATGCCGCGGTCAGCGAAGATATTGAAATCACGAAAAACACGCTTGCTCTGCAGCAGACCGCTTTGCAAAACGCTGTCCAGAGGCGAGAACGTTTGGCCGATCTGCGTGAAAAGAATTGGGCGGCATGGTTAGGCGCAGAACTTACAGCAGGTACTCCCTGCCCAGTATGCGGCTCCCTGCATCATCCGCAACCGGCGGTAGCCGATGAGGAGATGCCGGATGAAGCAACGTGGCAAGATGCGCAGGAAGAAGAAAAGCTGGCGCAGGAAAAGTTGACGGCAACGCAACAGCTTTTGAGCCAGTTGACGGAACGTGAATCCCTGTTGGCACAGGAGTTGAACGCGGCGGATGCTTTGTTGGTATCGCTTACTGATACACAACTTATAGAGCAGGAGGCCGAATTGCAGGCGAAGCATCAAGAGGCAACGGCCGCGCAAGCGGAATTTGAACGCGTTAAAGTGCAGTTGACCGCGCAACAGGAGCAGGAGAAAAAAGCGAACGAAACACTGCAAAAAATCAATGAAGAACTTGCGGAAATCGAATCGGTAGTAACGGTGGTAGCGACCAAACGTGAAGAAGCGCAACGACAGATTCCGCTACAGTTCACAAATGCGGAGTCGGTGAAAGCGCAAGTTGTGCAGTTGCGAGAGAAAATAGAAAACTACGAACGGCGCGAAAAAGCGTTTTCGGAAACGGCGAAAGGGGTTCAAAAAAAAGAGCAGGATCTTCGTCAACAATACGAAGAAGTAATAGGACGACTGGAAGAATGCCGTCATAACTATAAAACGAAACGCGACGCATTGCTCGAGCGCGCCAAAGCATCGGGTTTTACCGATATGACGCTGTTGGCCGCGGCGATTGCGCAGGGACCCTCCATTACCGAGCGCCAGCAAGAAATTCAAAAATATCAAGCGGATTGCATCGCTAACCAAACCCGTTTGGAAGAAATAAAAAAAGAACTGGACGGCATGGCGGCGCCCGACTTAGCAAAAGTCATGGCGGCCGTCAGTCGAGCCGAAAAGGAACATAAAGCGGCGGTCGAACGGACGACGATGCTCGGCATAAAAGTCAAACGATTGGCGGATGTTGCGCAAAAAATGAAGGAATACGCGCAGATATTTGCGAAACTCGATCAGAAACAGGCTGTCGTGGGACGCTTATCCGAATTGGCCAATGGCAGCAGTGTGACAGGCGAGCAGGGACGGTTGAGTTTTCAGCGCTACGTTTTACAGACGTTGCTTGACGATGTCATCATGGCCGCCAATATACGCTTGGAAAAAATGAGTCACCGACGGTACCAGCTTGTGCGTGCGCAAGCGGCAACCGATCAACGTCGCGCTGCGGGGTTGGATTTAGAAGTCAACGATTTTTGGACCGGAGATCGTCGGCCCGCCAATACGCTTTCGGGCGGCGAAACATTTCAGGCATCGCTCGCGCTGGCGTTAGGGCTTGCCGATACAGCGCAGGCCTATGCCGGAGGTTTGCGTTTGGATACCGTGTTCGTTGATGAAGGGTTCGGGACATTGGATGCGGACGCGTTAAACGAAGCGATTCGTATTTTGACGGATTTACGTGAGGGCGGTCGACTTGTCGGTATTATCAGTCACGTAGAAGAATTGCGTCAGCGTATTGATACGCGTTTGGAAATCGAAAAGACGGAAACAGGCAGTCGGGCCCATTGGGTGTTAGGATAATTGCAGAGTATAAGAAATTTTGTTACAATAAACATATCGAAAATGTTCGAATAAGAATTTCAGTAAAGGAGCGATGTCGATGTCCTTTCGATTTGACCATAATAACTTAAATGTTTTGGATTTGGAAAAAAGTCTTGCCTTTTATGAAGAAGCGCTGGGACTTACCGAAGTTCGCCGTAAAACAGCGGAGGATGACAGCTTTATCATCGTCTATTTGGGAGATTATCAGACGGACCATAAGCTGGAGCTCACCTGGTTGCGTGACAGGAAAGAACCGTATAATTTGGGTGACAACGAATTCCATTTGGCGTTCGTGACGGAAGAATATGAAGCCGCTCATGCCAAGCATAAAGAGATGGGCTGTATCTGTTATGAGAATCCTCAAATGGGTATTTATTTTATCGAAGATCCGGACCACTATTGGCTGGAAATCGTGCCGGCGAAAGACTGATGGACGAATTTACACAACGCACTTCATACTTACTGGGGACGGAAGGCGTCGATCGTTTGTCGCGTGCCGCAGTGGCCGTGTTCGGCATCGGGGGTGTCGGTTCATATGCGGTGGAAGCACTGGCGCGTGCCGGCATCGGTCGTCTGGTGCTGATTGATCCCGACCGCGTTACGGCCAGCAATCGCAACCGACAATTACCGGCTTTAGTGTCGACACTGGGGAAATCAAAAGCGCAGGTGATGGCGGAACGCATCGCAGATATTAATCCGGCGTGCCAAGTGGAAGTGCGTGAAGAATTTTATTTACCTCGGGAAAAATCGTATCTGGCAACATTGCATGTTGATTATGTAATCGATGCGATCGATACAGTGACGGCGAAAGTGGGCCTTGCCCGCGAAGCGCAAGCATTACATATACCTATCGTTGCGGCGATGGGCTTAGGTAATAAATTACATCCCGAGCAAATTGAAGTGGCGGATATTTATGCCACCTCCGTGTGCCACCTGGCGCGCGTGATGCGTCGAGAATTAAAACAGGCAGGCGTCGCAAAATTGACCTGCGTATATTCTAAAGAGAAACCGATTGCGCCGCAGTATCCCGAAGGAGCGGAAGAGGTTCCGGGCTCCGTTTCCTTTGTACCGCCGGTGGGCGGAATGATACTGGCGGGGCTCGTGATTCGTGCCATTGCACAGAAAGAAGAGGAGTTACTATGAAAGCGATTATTACTCTTGAAAATAAAGCGGAAATTACGATTGAATTATTCCCGAAAGAAGCACCGGGCACGGTGAAAAACTTCGCGAAACTGGCCGGCGAAGGATTTTATGACGGCTTGATTTTTCATCGTGTGATCCCGGGTTTCGTCGCCCAGACGGGGTGTCCGAATGGTAACGGTACCGGCGGCCCGGGCTACACCATTCCTTGCGAAACCGAAAATAACCCCCATACGCATACGCGCGGGGCCGTATCGATGGCGCATCGCGGCAAAGATACGGGCGGCAGCCAATTTTTCATTTGCTTTGAACCGCAGCCGCACTTGAACGGCGTACACACCGTGTTTGGTCAGGTAACGGACGGTATGGATACTGTAGATTCAATTTTACAAGGCGACCGGATGGAATCGATCCGAATCGTGGAAGAGTAAGTAAGAAGGAAAACAGATGTCAATATATTCGTTACAAAAACCCGACCAGCTCGATTTTAAAATCAATGGTCGGGTTTGGTACGGGTATTCACAAGATTGGTATAAGGATGAATGGCGCCGACGCGCCGGCTGTGGCCCGACCACCGCGACGTATTTAGCGGCGTATTGTCTGCATCGGGATGGCATTTGGAAGGATTTGCATACTACGAATGCGGTGTTAACGCAAATGAATCGGATTTGGGATTATGTGACACCGCGCCAAGGCGGACTTTTCAAAACACGCTGGTTGCGTGACGGCCTGGAAATGTTTTTTCAGGAAGCGGGAATGCAAAATTATCATGCCCGGATGCTCACGGTGTCGGTAGTCCCTCGTTTTCGTCCTTCAAGCGAAGAAGTATTGAATTTTATCAAGGCAGGCTTGGATTGTGATTCGCCGGTTGCGTTTTTGAACCGCCATCGCGGTAACCAAGAGACGATTGATTCGTGGCATTGGGTACCTATCGTGCGTTTGGATACCGATCAGTCGCCCGCTATTGCCGATGTTTATGATGAAGGCATCAAAAAAAGGTTTGCGCCGGCGGAATGGGCAAAAGAAACTATGCTGGGCGGAGGCTTTGTGTATTTACAAAAAACAGAATAGTACATTATCTGTACAATGACATAGATAGGAAGAGGTTTTAGAATGAAAATTGCTAGATCGATTTTAGATCTTGTCGGAAAAACTCCTTTGGTAGAATTGAAAAAATGGTCAGCTAAACGTAATCTTGCGGCGCAGATTGTCGTAAAATTGGAACGACAAAATCCGGCAGGGTCGGTAAAAGACCGCGTGGCGTTGGCGATGATTGACGAAGCGGAAAAAGACGGTTCGCTTGTCCCGGGGATGACCATTGTGGAACCTACGAGCGGCAATACGGGAGTCGGTTTAGCCTTCGCCGGCGCCGTCAAAGGTTATCGTGTGATTTTGGTTATGCCGGAAACGATGAGTATTGAGCGTCGTCAACTGGCCCAAGCGTACGGCGCTGAGATCGTATTGACGCCGGGCGCGCAGGGAATGCAGGGAACGGTGGATAAAGCCAATGAGCTTAAAAAAGAATTGGGAAATGTATTTATTCCACAACAATTTGAAAATGCGGCGAATCCGGCGATGCATGAAGCGACTACCGCTCGAGAAATCTGGGAAGATACCGACGGCCATGTCGGTGCTTTTGTTGCCGGTGTCGGTACGGGTGGCACGGTGACAGGCGTCGGACGCTTTCTGAAAGAAAAGGATGCCGATGTGAAAATTTTTGCGGTGGAACCGTCGACTTCTCCGTTGCTCACGGAAGGCAAAGCCGGCAGTCACAAAATTCAGGGCATCGGCGCCAACTTTATCCCGAAAGTTTTGGACCAAGCCGTGTATGATGAAGTGCTCACGGTAACGAATGAAGACGCGATTGCGGCCACGCAAGCACTGGCGCGTGAAGAAGGAATTTTAGTCGGGGTATCTTCCGGTGCCGCATTGGCGGCAGCAACGGCCTTGGCGCAGCGCTCGGAATTTGCCGGCAAGCGTATTGTTGCTTTATTGCCGGATACGGGTGAACGGTATCTTTCACTCGGTATTTTCGGTGCAGCCGACAAATAATTGCCATAAAAAAAGAACCTCCGCGGAGGTTCTTTTTTATTTTATTCAGTGGCTCTCAAAGAATGCTTTATACGCAAGGTAAGCGCAATAGGCATCCGTTTTTTCAACAAGTTCCAGCGGTGCATGCATGCTGAGCATTGTCACGCCGCAATCGACTACTTCGCAACCCCAGGCCGCCAGGTACAAAGCGATGGTGCCACCGCCGCCTTGATCGACTTTACCGAGCTCACCAATCTGCCACGGCACATTATTTTCATTGAAAATGCCACGAACTTTGCCGAGAAATTCCGCATTGGCATCATTGCTGCCAGACTTACCGCGCGCGCCGGTATACTTCGTTAAAACAATTCCGAAGCCCGTCAATGAAGAATTGTTTTTCTCCATTGTATCGGCAAAAGTGGGATCGAAAGATGCGGTGACATCGGCGGAAAGAATTTCCGTATGTCGCAATGTATCGCGCAAGGCGCGATGGCTGCCGTCACCTTGCAATTCCAACAGATCCATAATGAAGTCGGTGACGTAGGAAGAGTTGACACCCGTGTTGCCGTATGAACCTATTTCTTCTTTATCGGTAAATAACGCGACTTGCGTTTTGGTGCTCGGTTTCGCGGCGAGAATGGCGGCGAGATTGCCATAGGAGCAGACGCGATCGTCCTGACCATGCGCCATGACAAACGCGCGATCGATGCCGACGTCGCGTGCACCCTGTGCCGGAATAACCTCCAGCTCCGCACTGGCAAAATCTTCTTCCGTAATGCCGTATTTGTCGCCAAAAATTTTCAGCACCATTTCCTTGGCGGATTTCTTGCCTTCACCGTGACCGCCGATTACCGGTAACAACATTTCGCCGGTAATGGCTTCGTTGAGCTTTTTCTGCGCCTGTGTCTGTCCCAAGTGCGGCAAAATATCGGTGATGTACAATACCGGATCCGCCGCATCCAGACCCATCTCCACGTTGACCAGACTGCCGTCGGTTTTAGCGATCACACCGACGAGAGCAAGCGGCATGCAGACCCATTGATATTTTTTGATGCCGCCGTAGTAATGCGTGCGGAGAAATACCAAGCCGTCTTTTTCATCGAGCGGGTTCGCCTTTAAATCGAGGCGAGGCGAGTCGATATGAGAGCCGACCAATTTCAGACCTTGACGCATGTCGTCGCGGCCGATAACCGCCATGATGACAGCTTTGCCCTTGTGATCCAAGTACACTTTGTCGCCCGCGTGCAATTCGCTGAAAGAAGACAGCGGTCGGTACCCTGCCGCTTTTGCCTGACGAATAATTTCTTTGTTGGCCAGGCGTTCCGTGCGCGCCGCATTCAAAAAGTTCTTGTATTCCTCCGCATATTTATGGCATTCTTTTTGTTGTGTTTTGTTGAATCGATTCCAAACCGGAGTTTTACGTGAATAAGTTTCCATTGCTTACATCCTTTCTCGTAAAGATTTATATCATTATACTAACAATACTAACCGCAAGCCCAGCAAGAGTAAAGCCAGAGCCAGCAAGTTAATAATGATGGGGCCTTGGACACGTTTGGCGAGGCGCGCACCTATCTGCGCACCGACGATCGAGCCCAGACCGAAGACAATCGCCAGGGGCCAATGAATATGTCCGGCTATGGCGTGCGTTGTAACGCCGAATAAAGCGGAAACCGCCAGGACAAAATGACTGGTAGCGGTTGCAATATGAGTCGGAAATCCCAGCAGATAAATCATAGCCGGAACATGAATGACACCGCCGCCGATCCCGAAAATGCTGGAGATGAAGCCAACGACGAAACTGATGGCACAGCCAAGCGGCTTCGAATACGCAAAGTGAGTATCGGTGTGTTCAACGCGAGTCGCTTTTTTACGACGATTTTGCCAAAGAATAAAAAGCGAGAGCAGCGTTAAAAAGCTACCGAAGGTGAGTTTGAATAACGCGCCCGAAAAGTAATCGGTGAGGATCGCACCCAAAACCGCACCGGGCAAGGTGCAAACGGCAAACAGCACAGCCGCCTGGTAATGAATACGCTTTTGCCGCATGTACGCGACAGTACCTGAGGCCGCATTACAAAAAACAATCGCCAGCGAGGTGCCGGTGATCATTGCCGGTGACCAGGGGAACATAAATAAAAAAAGCGGGACAAATATAATGCCGCCGCCGGCACCGATCAATGTTCCAAATGCCGCTACGAGTGCCCCTAATACGAGGTACAATAAAAATTCCAATCCGATCATCCTTTCATTCTTTTTTGATTATAGCATGAATGGATTCCATTTTGCAGAAAGAAAGGTCTGTGCGATAATGAATACGGAGGTTACTATGATTCGTAAACATAACGATTATCGTTGGGATGATGTTTCCAAATTGGTATATAAAGAAGATAACAGTCCATTTCGCTCCGTTACCCGACAGGTATTATTTGACGGTGCCGAAGATATTCCCTGCCAGTGGCGCTACTTTGAGGTGGCACCGGGCGGATATTCCACACTTGAGCACCATCAACACACGCATTGGGTAATGATTTTTAGGGGCAAAGGCACGGCGCTGTTAGGTGATGAAGTGCAGGCGGTGTCATTCGGTGATCTGATTACCATTCCTGCTTGGCAATGGCATCAATTTCGCGCGAACCGCGGCGAAGCGCTCGGCTTTTTATGCCTGGTTAACCAGGAGCGTGATAAAGTCACATTACCGACTCACGCAGAGCTTACCAAGATGAAAGAAAATCCCGCGATTCGTGATTTTTTGGAGGAGCCATGAAAGAAAAGACGAGCCAACTGGCGCATCTGACCGATATGCAGTATCGTGTTACGCAAGAAAATGCGACCGAACCGCCGTTTCAAAATGAATTTTGGGATCAGGAAGCGCCGGGACTGTACGTAGACGTGGTCACCGGGGAGCCGCTTTTTTCGAGTGAAGATAAATTTGACGCCGGCTGCGGCTGGCCGAGTTTTGATCGGACGCTTGGCGATGCGCCGGTCAGCGAACATCACGATACGAGCATCCCGTTCATGCCCCGTACGGAAGTTCGCAGCAACGGTGGGCATTTAGGACATGTATTTCCTGACGGGCCGACAGAGACCGGTTTGCGGTATTGTATTAACTCCGCCGCATTACGATTTATTCCGTATGAGCAGTTGGATGAAGCGGGTTACGGCAAATATAAAGAAATATTTACCAAACCATTTGACAAGTAAGATTTCGTTTGTTACAATGTGAAAAATTTACAAGTCAATGGCAATGAAGGAAAAAAGTACGCTATCAATGAGTCACAGAGAGCCGGCGGATGGTGCAAGCCGGTACGAATTGGTGTCCGAAGTTCTTTCCGGAGCTTTCCCGCTGAAATAAGTAGGCGGGAACGGCGTGACGGTCGTTAATGCGTCATGAGTTGATCAAATGATAATTAGGGTGGTACCGCGGAGTTTTCCGTCCCTGGGTACCATCCTTTTTTGTTTGATAATTAGGGTGGTACCGCGACCGCGTCCCGTCGTCCCTTCTTGGCGAAGGGACGTTTTTATTTAGAGGGAGCGTGAAGAAAATGCAATGGAGCAGTAAACGTTGGGCAGTCATTTTGGGAGTGGTAGGCATAGTCGCGGTGGGCACTCAATTTTTCGGCAAAACGACGGATGCGCAAGGCACAGACAACCCGGTCGTAGGCATTGTTCAAATAGCGCAACATCCGTCGCTGGATGAGGCGAACCGCGGTTTCGTTGCAGCGCTCCAAAAAGCGTACCCCGCTAAAGCGATTACCATCATGCAGGAAAATGCACAAGGCGAACAATCCAATCTGAAAGCGATCGCGCAGCGTTTCGTCAGCCAAAATGTACAGCTGATCGGGGCGATTTCAACACCGGCGGCGCAGACGATGGCGAACGAAACGGCGACGATTCCGATCGTCGGGACAGCTGTTTCCGATTATGAATCGGCGAAACTCGTAAAAACAAATGCGGCGCCGGGCACGAATGTCACCGGCACCAGCGATCGGACACCGGAAGCGGAGCAGGTACAACTGTTGCAGCGATTATTACCGACAGCCAAACGGGTCGGGATCATTTATAATTCCGGCGAAATCAACAGTGAATTGCAGGCGAAAAGTTTTGTGTCTGCGGCTCAAGCCAAAGGGCTCAGTGTGACGGAGGCAACGGTCAGCAATGTCAACGATCTGGCACAAGTCGCGCAGGCATTGAGCGGTCGCGTCGACGCGATTTATGTGCCGACGGATAACGTCATTGCATCGGCCTTGCCGACGTTGATTAACGTGACGAATGCCGCCCGCATTCCGGTCATCGGCGCGGCGGCAAGTTATGTGCGGGAAGGCGCGCTGGCGGCCCTTTCCGTAGATTATTACCAAATCGGCTATCGCGCCGGTGAAATGGCGGTGGCCATTCTGAAAGGAAATGCGCAACCGCAAACGCTTGCGATTGAGTTGCCGGCAGCGCAGGCGCCATTGATCAGTCGCTCGGCGGCAAGCACATTGGGAATTGCCATTGATCCGGAGTTGGCGAAGACGGCGCAACTTTGCGACTAGCAAAAAGCGTAAGCTGAAATTTACGGATGGATATGATCTATGTCGTTAAAACTGTGAGAAAAAGAGGAAATTGTTACAATTTCCTCTTTTTGTTTTGTCACTATTGGTAATAGTTGCTATAATAATCTGTGATATAGTCGTATATATTAGGAAATGAAACAGTAAGGAATACAATAGAGGAAGGTGATGAGATGACGGACATAGCCGCGAATCTGGAAGCGGTACGAGAGAGAATTCGTAACGCGCGGATTCGCTCAGGACGTGTCGATCATGTGCAATTAGTTGCCGTCACTAAGTTTCATCCGGTTGCCGCAGTGCAAGAGGCTGCGCGCTTGGGAGTGACCGTTGTCGGTGAAAACCGGGTGCAGGAAGCGATACAAAAGCAGGCGGAGTATACCGGCACACCGATTTCCTGGCATTTAATCGGGCATCTGCAACGCAACAAAGCGGCCCAAGCCGTGCGACATTTTGATTTGATTGAATCGGTCGACTCGGCGCGTATTTTGGAGGCCATTGAAAAGCAGGCCGAAAAAATAGATAAAGTGCAGGATATTTTACTGCAGTTCAATATTGCGGAAGAACCGCAAAAATACGGGCTCAAGTTGTCGGAATATGAAGATATATTGGCCGCCGTAGGAGCGGCATCGCATATTCGTTTGCGCGGCCTGATGTGTATGGCGCCGTTGGTGGAAAATCCGGAAGAAGTACGTCCGGTTTTTCGCGTCGCTTACAATGTATTTGATGACTTGCGTCATCGTTACGGCGAAGGGGATATACGCTACCTTTCCATGGGGATGAGCAATGACATGGAAGTAGCGATTGAAGAGGGAGCGAACCTGGTTCGCGTTGGCACCGCGATTTTCGGTAGCCGTGAATAATAAGGAGGAAAACAATGGGCTGGAGAGACAGTTGGAATCGTATGGTGGATAGTGTTTCGGGAAATCATGACGATTATGAAGATGAATACATGGATGATGAAGAGGAATATGAAGACGATCGCGTGAACTATCGCACGCCGTCGGCGGCGGTACCGGTACAACAGTCGAAAGCGTATCGGATGATTGTTGTAGAACCGTATACTTTCGGTGACTCCGAAAAAATTGCCGATCATTTGAAATCGTATCGTCCGGTGGTCATTAACTTGGAAAAAACGGAAGATGAAGTCGGTCGTCGTTTAATTGACTTTGTCAGCGGCGTTACTTACGCACTCGAAGGTCATATCGAACAAGTCAGCAATGCCATTTTCCTCGCTGTACCGAACAACATGACAGTGGATACGGAAAATTATACCTACACGACTACTCCCAATTTAGGCGCTGACGTAGCGCCTACCTGGGGCAGTCGTCAGCAATGACAAAACTGGGAATCATTGGCGTCGGCGCTATGGGCGGCGCGATTTTACGCGGTATTCTAGCCGGCAAAGTTGTTGCGGCTACTGATATTTACGTGCGGGAGCATACCTTTGCCAAAACGCAGGAAGTGGCGGAACGCTACGGTGTTAACAAAGCGGATTGGTCGGCACTTGCGGTCTGCGATGTGGTGATTATCGCTGTCAAACCGGACAAGGTGAAAGAAGTATTGTCGGAACTTGCAGCAGCGAAATCGCAGGGTATCATCGTGTCGATTGCCGCGGGAACGACGCTTGCGAAGCTTCGCGAATGGAGCGCAACAAATCTGTCCTTCGTACGTGTGATGCCGAACACGCCGGTTGATGTGGCAGCGGGAATGATTTCCATTGCACCGGCGGAAGATGTAGCAGAAAATGATGTAGCACTGGTAGAATCCATTTTTGCCGCGCTGGGCGAAACGATTGTCGTTAGCGAAGCGGAATTGACCGCGATGATGGCTTTGACAGGTGCGGGACCGGCGTATGTTTATGTCATTATGGATGCGTTGGCGGATGCGGGCGTGCGAATCGGCTTGCCGCGCAAGCTGGCGATTAAAGCCGCGGCGCAGACATTATTCGGCGCGGCAAAAATGCAACTGACGAGTAATACTCATCCGGCTATTTTGCGGGATCAGGTAACATCTCCCGGTGGCACTACGATTGCGGGTATCCAGGCGATGGAACGCAACGGTTTGCGTTCGGCTTTGATCGAGGGCGTTGTAGCCTGCTATGAGCGTGATCGGGAGTTGGAGCAGACGCATGAATGAACGCGAAAAGATCAGCCGCTATTTCAGCGGATCGGGCAATGGAGAATTAGCCAATCGGCTTTTGGATTTGGCGGATCAGGTACGGACACGCCGACCGCTTGCGGTCAGTGATTTTGTCAGTCCGTATGCCGGCCAGATCGCGACCACGATTCGCGCGCACTTTCCCGGCTTGGAAGTCGAGGAAAACGGTGGATATCATGGCGCGGAACGTATTAAAATCGCATTCTTCCGACCGGAATTCGCCGGTAAAATAGATTGGAATCTGAGTGCTGTGGAAGCAAGCTGGGATCCGCGTTTTCGGCTCCTTAGCCACCGTGATGTGCTGGGAGCACTAATGGGGCTGGGATTGGAACGGGAAGTGTTCGGCGATATTTTAATGCAGCCGACGCGCGCGCAGGTGGTTGTTGATCGTACTATTGTGCAGTATCTGCTGCAAAACTGGCAAAAGATTGCCATGGTCAATGTAACGCCGCGAGAGATTCCGTTGACCGACCTGGTTCCTAAAATAGAAAAAGTAAAAGAAGTCCGTACGACGGTTGCCTCGTTGCGTCTTGATGCGATCGGAGCTGCCGGTTATGGTATGTCACGCGCCAAAATGGTAGCGGCCATTAGTGCGGAAAAAGTACAAGTCAATTGGCAACGGGCCAAAGGGCCTGCACAAATTGTCGCACAGGGCGACGTTATTTCAGTACGAGGGCGCGGCCGTTTGGTCGTAGCAGAGATTACCGGTACCAGTCGTAAGGGGCGGACCGGTTTGCGTTTGGAACGATATCAGTAACGGGAGGAAACCAAATGTTAACACCGATGGATATTCATAATAAAACTTTTTCCAAAGGCCTGCGCGGCTATGCTCAGGAAGAAGTCGAACAGTTTCTGGAAGAAGTCGTCAACGACTATGAGAAAATTTATCGTGAACATCGGGAGATGGAAGAAGAAACCGATATGTTGCGCACGAAATTGAAAAATTATGAAACGATGGAAACGACCATGACGTCTACGTTGATGATGGCGCAGGAAACAGCGGAGAATGTCAAAGTCAATGCACGTAAAGAGGCGGAATTGATCATTGCTAAAGCGGAGACGGAGAAAGAGCAAATGCTCCGTGATACGGCAGACTCATTACGCAGCGCACAGGAGCAATATAATCAAATCATGGCCGACATCAGCGTTTTTCGTGCGAAATTACGCTCGCTGCTCGAATCACAATTAGCGTTGGTGGACACCATGGTAGCGGATCCCTCCCAAGCCATGGCAAACTATGAAGCTGTGTCCGAGGTGGAAGAAAATAGCGAGGAAGAACTTTTCACCGTGACCGATGCAGAAGAAACGGAGCCGGAAGCAGTACAAGAGGCAGAAGCGGAGGAGTTGGATTCCGCAGAAGGTGAAATCGATAGGGAGGCGTAAGATGGCGACAACGCAAACTGCGTGGGTCACGGAAGAGCAAAGTCCGTTCGTCAAACTATCCCTTGCGGCACGGAAAATTTTACATGAGGAGCAGTCTGAATTTCAGCATATTGTCGTGGCCGACAGTATGCAATTTGGCCGTATGCTGATTTTAGACGGAGTTTTTCAAACCTCCATCGCCGATGAGTGGGTGTATAGTGAAATGATTACCCACGTTCCTTTGTGCCTGCATCCGGATCCGCGTCGCATCCTGATTGTGGGCGGCGGTGATGGTGGTACAGCGCGGGAAGTATTGCGTCATGCTACCGTCGAGTCGGTGGAAATGGTGGAGATTGATTCGGCTGTAATTGCCGTTGCTAAAAAATATTTGCCCGAGATTGCTGTCTCTTTGTTGCAAGATGACCCGCGTTTAACCGTTACCGTTGGCGACGGAGTTGCCAAAGTGGAAGCGGCAGAGAATGAGTATGATGTGATTATTGTTGACTGTTCGGATCCTATAGGACCCGGGGAGGGTTTGTTTACCGCCGAATTTTATGCCGCCTGTGCGCGAGCTTTAAAGGCAGACGGCATTATGGTACAGCAAACAGAATCGCCGTTTTTCCATCAACGCTTAATTTGTGATGTTCAACAGGCGGTGGCGAAAAGCTTTCCGGTGACCCGCCTGTATACGGCACCGATTCCGTTGTATCCCAGCGGTTACCATTCGTTTACGTTGGGGGCCAAAACGCGGGACCCTTTGGCGGTGGAATGGAGAACTCCTAATTTGTCGAATTGTCGTTACTACAATACAGAAGTCGGTAAAGCTGCATTTGTGCTACCGGAATTTGTACGTCACCTGACAACGGGGGAGGTACCGCCGATGGCCGATTCTAAATAAATATTGACAGTAACCAAACAAGATGGTAAACTATTAACTGTTCCGATTTATTCGGGCATGGTGGGTATGGTGAAGTGGTTAACACGGCGGATTGTGGCTCCGTTATGCGTGGGTTCGACTCCCACTACTCACCCCACAGGGGTATCGCCAAGCGGTAAGGCAACGGACTTTGACTCCGTCACACGGTGGTTCGAATCCACCTACCCCTGCCAGTATGATCCATTAGCTCAGTTGGTAGAGCACCTGACTTTTAATCAGGGTGTCCCGCGTTCGAGTCGCGGATGGATCACCACATCAAGCCTCTGCTTAGCAGAGGCTTTTTACTTATAGGTAATTATTGTCTACTGATAACAGGCAATTGGCCCGTTTCCGTTGACAGTTCAATCGTTAAATTATACAATATAAGACGAGCATAGTATTAGATGAAAATATTTTTAATAATATCATAAAATATTATCATGAGGGGTTGAGGCGGAGTGTTTAGCGCGTTTACAGTGTCGATCTTAATATTTGTGATAACTTACGCTGTAATCATGACGGAGAAGTGGCCGCGAACAATTGTTTCACTGGTCGGCGGCATGACAATGATTTTGGTCGGTTTTGTCACGCAGGAAATGGCGATCACCCGTTTTATAGACTTCAATACACTCGGTCTTTTAATCGGGATGATGATGATCGTTGCTGTCGTTAAAAAAACAGGGATGTTCGAAGCGTTCGCCATTTGGGCCGTCAAATTGACACAAGGCCGTTCGCTGCTGCTGATGTTGATGTTTGCATTTTTGACAGCGATTTCGGCAGCGTTTTTGGATGTTGTTACAGCGGTACTCTTAATCGCGCCGATCACTATTTCATTGACAAAATTTTTACGTCTTAATGCGTATCCTTTCCTGATCATGGAAATTTTAGCCGCCAACATCGGCGGTACAGGAACTATGGTAGGCGACCCGCCGAACGTCATGATCGGCAGCGCTGTCGGACTAACATTTATGGACTTTGTTACCAATACCGGTCCGATTGCTGTATTAGTACTGCTTCTCTGTGTACCTTCTTTACTGCTTATTTTTCATAAAGAACTTAAACATGAACCTTTTGAAAAATCGCTTTTAGACAAACTGGATCCGAAAAAACAGATCGCCGATTGGCGATTATTCCATATTTCGTTAACCGTCTTGGTGTTAACCGTATTCGGTTTTGCGATCCACAACCTGATCGGATTCGAAACGGCGACGATTGCCCTTACCGGTGCGATTGCCATGATGGTTTTTACAGGCGAGACTCCGGAGGAAGCATTGAGCGGTGTGGATTGGAGCACCATCTTCTTCTTTATCGGTCTCTTTGTTCTTGTCGGTGGTATTGAGGCTACCGGTGTTATCGGTTGGGTCGCGAAATGGGCAGTAGAACAGACGCAGGGCGATATCGAAATGACATCTTCGCTGATCCTCTGGATCAGTGCCATAGCGTCTGCTTTTGTGGACAACATTCCGTTTACCGCGACCATGATTCCTATCATTAAGGAAATGGAAAACGTGATGGGGCTGGATCCCAATGTATTGTGGTGGTCGCTTTCCATCGGTGCTTGCTATGGCGGTAACGGCACGATCATCGGCTCCTCGCCGGGAGTTATTATTGCGGCTTTGGCAGCGCAGAACGGTTACGATATAAGTTTTAAAAAATACTTTATAGTCGGTTTTCCGATGATGCTCTTTACCGTATTTGTCGGCCAAATATATATTTGGTTACGATACTTTTGAGGGCAAATCAAAAAAGACGCCTGTACAGGCGTCTTTTTTATGTAAGAAAGCGCCGAGTAAATGTTGACTGTTTCTTGACAACGTATATTTTGCGTGATATGATAATCAAGCATCAATGATTTGATGGTTGTAGGGCCTGTCTGCGAACTTGAAAAAGATGAAGAAAAGGCTTGACACCGGAAAAAAGAGATGCTATCATAATCAAGTCGCATGAAGCGACGCGGTTCTTTGAAAACTGAACAATGCAAAGAATTAACGCCAATGTGCGGGTCTGATATCAGACCCGAGTCAATTACAAAAGTCCTTGGCAACAAGGCAAACAAATGAGCAATCAAACTATCATGGAGAGTTTGATCCTGGCTCAGGACGAACGCTGGCGGCGTGCCTAACACATGCAAGTCGAACGGAGAGATATGA
>NZ_JAHAHH010000114.1 GCF_018373335.1 Negativicoccus succinicivorans | reverse complement strand
TAACCGATCCGGACGTATGGGACGCGGTATTTTTGGAGGCAATGACGCGTAAACTTGCGGCCGATCTTTGCATGCGGCTTGTCGGCAATCAAGGCCTGTTCGAGCAGCAATTCAATTTATATCGGGCGGCGCTGGACATGGCAATGACGCAAGTGGCAAAGGAACGGCAAAACGATCCGCAGCCGCTCAATCGTTATATCAATGCGAGGTGGCGTTAATGGGACAAGGTGTCGGCCCGATGTACGCGATTCAGCCGGCGTTCACAACGGGCGAAATTTCGTACGACGTGGCGAACCGTGTAGACTTGGAAAAATACAAGTCGGCACTATTGCGCGCCAAAAACGCGATTATTCGGCCCTATGGTGCGGTGTGTCGGCGGGCCGGTAGTGAGTTTATGGGCGAGGCGTTGTATTCAGACAAAGACGCTATTTTGGTGCGTTTCGCGCGCGATGCCGACAATGGGGATCTGCTGGAATTTGGCGATAAATATATTCGCGTTTGGCACAATGGGAAAGATAGCGGCAAAATCATTGATGCGCCGTTCACGCAAGCGATGCTTAAAAAATTGCGCTTTGCACAGTCCGCTGATACTTTGTTCATTTGTTCGGGCGATTTGCCCGTGTATGCGCTAATTAGGGACGGCGGTTATTCGTGGACGGGCAATTGGACATTGGAAGAATATAATTTTTCTCATATGTATTTTGAAAACGAATACGATTATGAATCGGCGTCGGTAACGCCGAAAGAGACATATGGCGGCAATGTTATGGTAAACGCGCATTCGCGATTTGTTCATTCGCAGCTTAAAGGCGCACACTTGCAAGTCACACATCAAATGCCGTCGCAGTCGGTGAAAGTACAATTTACCAAAAAAGAAACGGTGGGGGCGGTTACGTCCGAGCCTATTTATGTAGGGAAACAATGGAAAATTACCACGGCGGGAATTTGGTCGGGCGATGTATTTATTGAATACGCATATTCTGAAATAGGCCCTTGGAAAGAGTTTCGCCGGTACTCATCAGATAAAAACTTTAATGCGACAGAATCCGGAACAGTAGAAGAGGAAATGTATTTACGCATATCAGCCAACGCGTCCGGTGAAAGCTTAACGGCTACACTTACGCGACTTCCTTATATGCACACGGGAGAAGCGGTTATTAATTATTGCTCCGGATCTACTTTGAACGTGTCTGTAACAAAACCGTTCGGGTCTACCGACACGACAAAACTATTCAGCATCAGTCCGTGGGACGCGGCGCGCGGTTATCCGCGCACTTGTTGTTTTTATCAGGACAGGCTGGTATTGGCGGGAACAAGAGCCTATCCGCACAAAATATGGTTAAGCCGGACGGGCGATTATGCCAATTTCAGCGTAGAAAAAGCGGCGGGACAAGTAACCGACGATTCCGCCGTGGCGTTATCCTTAATTTCGCGCGAAATGTACAACATTCTGCATCTTGTTCCGGCGCAGGATTTAATCGTGTTAACGGACGGGAACGAATGGATCGTGCCGGGAGATAAGCCGATCACGCCGAAAACGGCGCAGGTTAAGACGCAGACAATGCGCGGGTCGGCAGAATGTGAGCCGGTATATATCGGCAATCGGCTTGTATACGTGCAAGCGCGTGGCGCAACGGTACGCGATATGGGGTATTCGTATGAATCGGACAACTACAACGGGATCGATTTGACGTTATTAGCGAAGCATCTGGTGCAGGGTCATTCCATTGTGACGGCGGCTTACGCGCAAGAACCGGATTCCGTTTTATACATGGTACGCGATGACGGTGTTCTGCTTTGCTTGACGTTAATACGCGAACAAGATGTTTACGGTTGGTCGCATTGGACGACAGACGGGAAATTCTTGTGGGTTGAAACGGTGCAGGAAAACGGGGAAGAATCGGTTTATGTTATTGTCGAGCGCAACGGTAAACGGTGTGTTGAGCGCTTTCGCTCCGGCTGTAATGTCTACATGGACAGTTACGTGCGGGCAATAAGGGGGACGCTTACTGTGCCACACCTAGCGGGCAAGACCATTGTGGCGGTAGCTGGCGGCAAGCGCTTGCCTGACGGGAAACAAACGTGGATCAAGTTGGCAACAGAAACAGACACGGGCGCCGCGGGTCTTTCTTATGAAACGAAGATCGAGCAGCCGGGCGTCGAATTGCAATTGAGCAACGGTACTGTACAGGCGCGAACGGTGCGCGTGAATGAGGTAACATTGCGCGTAACTAACTCAAAAGGCGGCAAAATCGGTCATGTGGGCTATGTGGTAAG
>NZ_JAHAHH010000006.1 GCF_018373335.1 Negativicoccus succinicivorans | reverse complement strand
TCCTGCATTTTGGAAATCAAAAGTTCCGTCGCGCGCAAACGACTGCGAATTAAAATATGCACTTCGGAGGCGATCCGCGCCATTTCAATCGCCGCCTCGACGGCGCTGTCCCCGCCGCCGACAATCGCGACTCGTTTGTTGCGATAAAAAGGACCGTCACAGGTCGCGCAATAGCTTACGCCGCGCGCGGTCAAAGCCTCTTCGCCCGGAATGCCGAGCGTGCGGCTGCGTTGCCCCGTAGCGATAATGGCGGATTGGCCGCGATAAGTTTCACCATCGGACGTAACGGCGCTGTAATTACCGTCTTCATCACGCGTTAATTGATCCACGCGCCCCGTGATCCAGTCAATCGGATATTTTTTCGCGTGATCCGTCATTTTTTGAATCAGCTCATACGCCTCGACATCCGGAAAGCCGAGATAGTTGTCGATGTCTTTGGTTTGCGTCATCTGACCGCCGATCAGTTCCGCGATCACGCCGACTTTCAATTCTTTGCGCGCCGCGTACATCGCTGCATTCAAGCCGGCCGGACCACCGCCGATAATTAATACATCGTACATCATAAAACCTCCCTGATAAGTTTTATTTATATCGAATATTTTCGTTTCTTCTTTATTATACTCATTCTCGTTTATTCGGGCAAGTCCACGCACCAAAAAAGCATGCCTTGCGGCATGCTTTTCAGCGTAAATTATTTTTTCGCGACGGCGAATAATTCGTTGACAAATTTCCAGTTAATTACTTTGAAGAAATTATCGACATAATCCGCGCGCTTGTTTTGGTATTTCAGATAGTACGCGTGTTCCCAAACATCGATGCCGAGCAAAGGTTTCTGACCGTCCGCCAGCGGGTTATCCTGGTTCGGTGTGGAAACGACCGCAAGTTTCTTGCCGTTCCAAACCAGCCATGCCCAGCCGCTGCCGAAACGTCCGGTCGCCGCTGCGCCGAATTCTTTTTTGAACGCATCGAACGAACCGAAATCTTTTTCGATTTGTGCTTGGATAGCGCCTTCCAGTTTGCTGTCTTTGACCGGTGTCATCATCTGCCAGAAAAGGCTGTGATTATAATGACCGCCGCCATTGTTGCGGATGGCTTGGCGAACTTCTTCCGGCGCGTTGTCCCAGTCGGCGACAATCTCTTCGATATCTTTAGCCGCCCATTCGGGTGCTTTTTCCAACGCTTTATTCAAGTTGTTCACATACGTATCATGATGTTTGTCATGATGGAATTGCATGGTTTCCTTGTCAATCACCGGTTCGAGCGCATCATATGCGTAAGGTAATTCGGGTAATGTAAATGCCATTATGGTTAGCTCCTTTCACAACTACTGCGAATAGTAAGTGTTACACTTACATTATAACCTGAAAACGGCAGATTGACTACTAATTTTTTCGATATAGTTTTTCTCGCCTGCCAACTTTTCTTTTACTTCGTGCTTAACGCAATTTTTTGCAACACCTCACCGGGAGCGTTTTCCGTATCAATATGCAAAATAAGTTCCGCGATTTCAGCTGCGGTTTTCTCGCCGATAATCGGAACGGCAAGACCGTCATATTTCGCACGGATTTCTTCGATGGTCATGGTGTTGGCGGGATCGCCTTTCGGATATTCAACGAGCTTTGCCAGCGTCTCCCCGTTCTTTTTGACAATGCGTACACGGGATGCCAGCTTAGTCGGATCGTCCGCTTTAATTTGTTCGATTTCCGCCGAACGCTCCACTTTGATTTTTTTCATCACGTCGCGAATAGCGGTATCTTCGATCCCTTGCGGCGTGAAATGTTCGATGCCCACTTCACCGTAGACTAATGCGCAAGCCAGGCAGTATTGAATGCTGAATTTGCAACCGTACGGTGTTTGCGGCGCCGCATTATTGATCAGGCTATCCGTAATATCATTGACTTCCACGGTAATTTCCTGCATCTCTCCCAAATCGCATTCCTCGCGTAAGGTAATGCCCGCGAAAACGGCGGCGTGCGCGTGCTTACAGCAGGCATACGGTTTGAACGAGTTCTCGTCAATTTTGAATGTGCCGTTGCCGAGGCCATCGGTCAATTTACTCCAGTGCGGATCGGGGGAAAGCGCTCTGCAAAATCCTTTTTCGCCTTCCAAAATATGCGTGGCGCCGGTAAAACCGCGAGCGGAAATGTAGGCGGATAAAACGCCCGCGTAAGAGGCCTTGCCCGCGTGAATCGGTTTGCTCATCGCGCCTTCCGCCACAAATTCCCAAAGCCCCGCCGCCTGCGTGCCGGCGGTGCCGAGGTTATGCAGCATCTGCCGATCATTTAAACCGAGCGCACGGCCTGCCGCGGCCGCCGCGCCAAAAATCCCCGCGGTGCCCGTCGTGTGCCAGAAATGGTACGATTCCGGAATGATCGTCTCCCCGACACGGGCGCCGACTTCGTAACCCGCCACTACCGCGGTGATGAGATCCCGACCGCTTTTGTGCTCGGCTTCCGTCACCGCCAGCGCCGGCGGCACGACGACCGTCGCCAAGTGAATAATAGAGGCGTTATGCAGATCGTCAAAGTCAAGCGAGTGCGAGGCCGCTCCGTTTAAGAACGCCGCATCCCAGGCGGCGGTACGCAGCAACGGCGAAGTCAGCACCGTCGCCTGATCCGCGCCGGTATTTTGCCCCAAGACCGCGCGTAAAATTTGAATCGGCGTTTCCTGCGAGCCGCGAATGCAGACGCCCGCCCAATCCAGTATGCATTTTTTCGCATTCTGCACGGTTTCTTCCGCTAAGTCTTTGTATTGCAACCCGGCCGCGTAGCCTGCAAGCTGTTTGGTCAAGTCCATGCTGAAACCTCCTTAAAACGCCGGGTGATCCTGATGATATTCACCGAATTCTTCGCGTAAAACGCCACAGATTTCACCGAGTGTCGCATAGGTTTTGACCGCTTCAATCAGACACGGCATAATATTTTCTTCGCTGCGCGCGACTTTGCGAACTTTGGCGAGCGCTTTTTCGACAGCGGCATTGTCGCGGGTTTCTTTTAATTTTTTCAGTTTGGCCATTTGCCGATCGCCGACGGCCGGATCGACTTGCAACAGTTGCGTGTGATGCTCTTCATCTTCTATGACGTATTTATTTACGCCGATGACAGTGCGTTTGCCGCTTTCAATTTCCTGCTCATATTCAAATGCGTGGGTCGCCATTTCCTGCTGCATGTAACCCTGTTCAATCGCCGCGACCGCGCCGCCCATTTCATCGATCTTATGAATGTATTCGCGGGCTTCGCGTTCAATTTGGTCCGTCAATGTTTCCACATAGTACGAACCGCCCAGCGGATCGATGGTATCGGCAATGCCGCTTTCAAAGGCGAGCAGTTGCTGCGTACGCAGCGCAAGCGTTGTCGACTCGCGCGTCGGAATCGATTCCGCTTCGTCTTTAGCGCACAAAGCGAGCGATTGCGTGCCGCCCAAAATGGCGGACATGGCCTGCCAGGCGATGCGGATGATATTGTCGTCATCCTGCTGCGCGGTCAATACGGAGCCGGCGGTATGGACATGGAAACGCAACATCTGCGCTTTCGCTTTGGTCGCGCCGAAACGTTCTTTCATGATACTCGCCCAAAGACGACGAGCCGCGCGGAATTTGGCGATTTCCGGGAAGAAATCCAAGCCCGCGGTAAAGATCCACGAAATGCCCGGCGCAAACGCGTCCACATCCTGACCTGCTTTCAATGCCGCTTCTATGTAGGCGATCGCATTGGCGAACGCAAAGGCGATTTCCTGCACCATCGACGCGCCCGCTTCGCGGATATGGTACGCGCCTACGGAAATCATGTTCCAATGCGGAATTTCCTGCGAGCAATACGAGAATGTATCGGTTACCAAGCGCATTGACGGACGCGGCGGGAAGATATACGTGCCGCGCGCGATGTACTCTTTCAAAATATCGTTTTGAATCGTGCCGCGTAAATCTTTGGCGGCGATACCTTTTTTCTCCGCGGTCGCGACATACATGGCGAGAAGTACGGCGGCCGGCGCATTAATCGTCATGGAAGTGGACACTTTATCGAGCGGAATGCCGTCAAAAATATCTTCCATATCCTGTAGCGAATCGATCGCGACACCGACTTTGCCGATTTCGCCCTGCGCTTGCGGCGAATCGGAATCCAAACCGATCTGCGTGGGCAAATCCATGGCTACCGATAAACCGGTCTGGCCGGCTTGTAATAAGTATTTATATAACGCGTTGGTTTCTTCCGCCGTCGCAAAACCGGAATACTGCCGCATCGTCCACAGGCGACCGCGATACATCGTCGGCTGAATACCGCGCGTAAACGGATAGGCGCCCGGAAAGCCGAGTTTTTCATTGTAATCCAAGTCCGCAATATCCTGCGGTGTATATAAACGATTGGCGGCAAATTCCTGCCGCTCCGGAAAGCGCGAAGTCGCTTTTTTCACGCGTTCTTCATAGGATTGTTGCGCTTCGGCAAAACGCTTTTCATCATATTTCATAGTTAATTTTCTCCTTTGTCGTCTTCATACAGCGAGCGGCAATGCATATCCTTATGGTTTTGGAAATGCAACGCCAGCGTAAACGCGTGCGCGAGATCTACCGGTTCGTGCCCGCCGTCGGCCAGTGCATGTTTGACATATTCTTCCAGCAACGGTCGATAGTCCGGATGCGCGCAGTGCGTGATAATTTCGTGCGCCCGTTCAATCGGTCCCATGCCTCGGGTATCGGCTACGCCCTGCTCAGTGATGAAGATCTGGCTGTCGTGCTCCGTGTGATCGACGTGGCTTACCATCGGCACCACTTTGGAAATCGCACCGTGCGCGCCCGTCGACGGTGAGGTGAAGATCGAGAGATACCCGTTGCGCATGTAATCGCCCGAGCCGCCGATCCCGTTGATCATCTTACGGCCGGAGGCGTGCGTCGAATTCGCCTGCCCGTAAATATCAAACTCAATCGGGGTGTTGATCGCGATGACGCCCAAGCGACGAATGACTTCCGGATGATTGGAAATATCGAGCGGCCGTAAAACCAACGCTTTTTTATACAGCGCCGGATCTTCTTTGAACATTTTCCACACCGTCGGCGACGGCGTAAACGCGCACCCCGACGCGCCGACGATATGTCCGTCGCGGATCAGGTGGAACACCGCATCCTGCAAAATTTCCGAATACATCGTCAAGTTATGGAAACGTGATTTCTTCAGTCCCATCAAAACGGCATTGGCGATCGTGCCCACGCCGGACTGAATCGGCAGCATTTCTTCCGGCAAACGTTCGTGCTGCACTTCATTTTCCAAAAAATCAACTAGGTATTCGGCGATTTTGACCGTGTCTTCATTCGGCGCGGCGAGATCGCGCACATGGTCCAAAATGTCCGATTCGACGATCGCGTCGATACGATCCAAACCGCATTTCACATAGGGTGAACCGATGCGATCCGACGCTTTATAAATCGGAATTTCGCGCCGACGCGGCGGCTTATCCAAGATGACAATGTCGTGCATTCCTTCCATTTCCAACGGAATGGAAGTATTGACTTCGACAATGATTTTTTTGGCATGTTTCACAAACATCGGTAAATTGCCCACGCCCGAGCCGAGCACGAAGTCACCGTCTTTGGTAATCGCCGCGGCTTCCACGATCGCGATATCGACATCACCGAAGAAACCGTAATCCACCTGCTGCGCGAATTCGCTCAAATGCAAGTCAATGTAACGGATATCCCGCTCATTGATGCCTTTTTGCATCGTGCGGTTGCTCGCCGCATAGTAGGGAATGCGCTCATACACGCCGTTCACTTGCGCGAGCGCTTCTTCAATCTCCGGTCCGACCGACGCGCCGCTCCAAATCGCAATCCGGCATTTTTTGCCGTTTTTAATTTGCTCGGCCAGCGCCAGCGTCGTCTTCTTTGGATATCCCGACGGAGTAAACCCCGCCACACCGACATGCATGCCGTCAGTAATCAGAGACGCCGCCTCCTCCGGCGTAACCACTTTTTCAAACAGACTCGGATGACGTAATCTGCTTGCATCCAACATATCCTCGTCTCCCTTCTTCTTGTTGATTTCATCGTAACAGCGAATCATTTACTTATAAAATATTCGTTTTGTCCATAAGATATATATTTTTTATGTATTTTGATGTATAGTGAAAGTATCAAAATTGATGATACAGCGAGAAGGAGTTTCTATGGATCTGGATTACTATCGCGATTTTATGACGATCGCGCGCGCCGGTACGATCGCGGAGGCGGCGCGGCAATTACGAATTGCCCAGCCGGCGCTTTCGCATCGCTTGAAACAGTTGGAAGAGCACTTGAACGCGCCGCTCATTAAAACCGACCGCGGCGTGCGCAAAATCGAACTGACGGAGGCGGGCGAATATCTCTATGAGCGCGCCCAATACCTGCTTGCGACCGAAGATAATTTGAAGCGCGAAGTCACGCATCGCGTGCAGGGCACGGCGGGCATTTTGAAGGTGTCGCTTTCCCCGTCGACGGCGATGATGTTTATCCGCGACTACCTAGTACCGTTCAGTCGCACGTATCCGCAAGTACAGCACCGCTTAAACGAGGTGGCGATCAACGAGCAGACGAATCAACTCTTGGCGGGCGAATCCGAAATCGGCGTCGCCAACGCGCCGCTGGTGCACCCCGACCTGTTTCAAATCTTGCACACGGAGCGGGAGCGCCTGCTGATCGCATCTTCCCGTCAAAGCCGCTGGAACGCGTCGCGGCAGCCGATCGTTTCGCTGGAAGCGTTGCGTCACACGCCGCTTGCGCTTTCGCGCGGCTGCGCGCCGATTTTCCTTGACGCGTGTCACAAGCACGAAATCACCCCGTCCGTTTTGAGTATTTGCACAACGCGTACGGCGGCGCTCATTTGGGCACGGGAAAATCGCGCCTGCGCAATCGTGCCTGAACAGGAAGCGGAAAACTTTTCGAACGAAGTCTACTATACGGCGCTGGATGTGCCCGATCTCTATGTGCAAAAAAGCATCGTCATCGTGCGGGATCGCCCCCTCACCAAAGTGGCGCAAAACTTTTTACACTTTCACAATCTGACGCTTGCCGAGACATAAAAAAGAACTGCCATAACGGCAGTTCTTTTTTATAACGATTTATTTTTCCAAGTGCGCGAAGATGTCTTTGCCGCCATAGAGCGATAAGCCTTCCAGTTCTTCTTCAATGCGCAACAGCTGGTTATACTTCGCGACGCGATCAATCCGCGCGGGCGCGCCGGTTTTGATTTGGCCGGCGTTGACCGCGACAGCGAGATCGGCAATCAGCGAGTCGTCCGTTTCGCCCGAACGGTGTGAAATCACCGTCGTATACGCGGCGCGTTTGGCCATTTGGATGCATTCCATGGTTTCCGTAAGCGTACCGATCTGATTGACTTTGATCAAGATCGAGTTGGCGATGCCTTCCTGAATGCCTTTTTCCAAACGGGCGCTGTTGGTAACGAAAAGATCGTCGCCGACGAGCTGAATTTTTTTGCCCAGTTTTTGCGTGAGATGTTTCCAGCCGACGTAATCTTCCTGGTCCATGCCGTCTTCGATCGATACGATCGGGTATTGGCGAACGAGATCCGCGTAGTATTCAACAAGTTCTTCGGCGGAACGTTTCACGCCTTCGCCGACGAAATCGTAAACGCCGTCTTTGTAAAATTCCGAAGCGGCCGCGTCGAGCGCGAGAACGATGTCTTCGCCCGGACGGAAACCGGCGCGTTCGACAGCGGTCAAAATCAGCTGAATCGCCGCTTCATTCGACGCCAGATTCGGCGCGAAGCCGCCCTCATCGCCGACCGCGGTAACGAGCCCCTGTTCTTTCAGAACGACTTTCAGCGTATGGTAAATATCAGCGCCCATGCGCAAGCCTTCGGCGAAGGATTCCGCGCCGACCGGCATAATCATGAATTCCTGAATATCGACGTTGTTATCCGCGTGCATGCCGCCGTTCAAAATATTCATCATCGGCACGGGCATTTCGCAGGCGTTGATGCCGCCGAGATAGCGATAGAGCGGTAAATGGCAAGCCGCCGCGCCCGCGCGGGCCACCGCCATGGAAACGCCCAAGGTCGCGTTCGCGCCGAGTTCGCTTTTATTGTCCGTACCGTCCAAACCGCACATGATCGAGTCGATCAAAATCTGCTCGGTCACCGGCAAGCCGATTAATTCCGGCGCGATGCGTTCATTGACATGTTCGACCGCTTTTTGCACGCCTTTGCCCTGGTAACGGCTCTTGTCGCCATCGCGTAATTCCAGCGCTTCAAACACGCCGGTCGACGCGCCGGACGGAACGGACGCGCGTCCGCGGGTACCGTCATCGAGCAATACATCCACTTCGACTGTCGGATTGCCGCGCGAATCCAAAATTTCTCTGCCGTGAATATCTACAATCATCATAGGTCCTCCTAGTCCAATAGTGACCGGCCTGTCATTTCGGCGGGCACGGATATTCCCATTAATGTTAAAAGCGTCGGCGCCAAGTCGGCCAAGATGCCGTCATGGAGCGCTTTATTTTTATTCTTTTCACTCAGCAATACGAGCGGTACGGGGTTCGTCGTATGCGCTGTGTTCGGGCCTTGCGACGCCTCGTCCCACATGCGTTCCGCGTTCCCGTGGTCGGCGGTAATCAGCATTTCACCGCCTTGTGATTTCACTTCTTCCCAGAGCGCCGCCACGCATTTATCCACGGTACGTACGGCTTCCTGCGCCGCCGCCAGCACGCCGGTATGACCGACCATATCCGCATTGGCGAAGTTCAAAATGATCGCATCGTACGTACGCGCGCGCAACGCCTCCAGTAATTTTTCCGTCACGATATACGCGCTCATTTCCGGCTGCAGATCATACGTCGCCACTTTCGGCGACGGCACTAAAATACGATCTTCGCCCGGGAACGGTTCTTCGCGACCGCCGTTGAAGAAATACGTGACATGCGCGTATTTTTCCGTTTCAGCGATGCGCAACTGACGCAAGCCCGCTTTACTTACCCATTCCCCGAACGTGTTTTGCGGCTGTTCCTTACGATAAATCACGGGCGTATGGAAAGACGCTTCATACGGCGTCATCGTAATGAGTTCCAAAGCCGGCACCCGCGGTCGTTCAAAGCCTGCGAATTCGACCTCAGCGATCGCCGCTGTCAATTGCCGCGCCCGGTCGGGACGGAAATTGATAAAAATGCCGCCGTCTTTCGGCTGCATGGTAACCGCCTCACCGATCCGTGTCGGCAACACGAATTCATCCGTCTCGCCGCGATCATACGCGCGTTGCAAACCTTCCGCCGCCGTCGGCGCGATCGTTCCCGCGCCCGCGGTCACCAAATCATACGCGAGACGCGTGCGTTCATACCGTTTGTCGCGATCCATGGCATAGTAACGGCCACACAATGTGGCGATGCGTCCGCAACCGATTTTTTGCATTTCTTCTTCCACATGCGCAAGCGACGGCCCCGCGGATTTCGGCGGCACATCGCGCCCGTCTAAAAACGCATGCACGTACACCTCTTTAATACCATGCTCGTGCGCCGCTTTGACGCACGCCAACAAATGCTCTTCGTGACTGTGTACGCCGCCCGGCGAAACGAGACCGAGAAGGTGGAGCGCTCCGCCTCTTGCTGCGACTTTTTCCAGCAGTTCGACAAGCACCGGTTGCCGGAAAAATTCTCCCGACGCAATCTCACGATGAATCCGCGTCAAATCCTGAAACATGATCCGCCCGGCGCCGATATTCAAATGACCGACCTCGGAGTTACCGATTTGCCCCGCAGGCAATCCCACTTTTTCACCCGAAGTGGTCAGCGTCGCGTGCGGATATTCTTTCCACCATTGCGGAAAATGGGTAATGCCTGACGTTTGGATCGCATCATACGGATCGCCCGATTTACCGATGCCCCAACCGTCCATGATCACCAGCATCACCGGTCCGCGACCGGAAGATACTCCTTCATTTTTCATAATTAACCACCGCTGCGAAATCATCGGCCTTGAGAGATGCGCCGCCGACCAAAGCGCCGTCAATGTGCGGCGCCGCCATCAGCGCGCTGATGTTGTCCGGTTTGACGCTGCCGCCGTAAAGGATGCGCACCGCTTCCGCCACATCGTGGCCGGCGATGGTCTCAATCGTCACGCGAATGAGACGGCAGACGTCATTCGCCTGCTCAACGGTCGCCGTTTTGCCCGTGCCGATCGCCCAGATCGGTTCGTACGCCATGACAAGCGTCGCCACTTCCTCCGCGGACAGATTAATCAACGCCGCTTTGACCTGGCTTTCAATATGACCGCGCCATTCGTCTTCTTCCCGTTGACGAAGCGTTTCACCGACGCAAATAATCGGCGTTAAGCCGTGATCGAGCGCCGCTTTCGCTTTTTTATTGACGCGAGGATCCGTTTCGCTGAACAGTTGCCGACGTTCCGAATGTCCCAAAATGACATATTCACAGCCGACCGATGTCAGCATGGTCGGGGATATTTCACCGGTAAACGCTCCGGATTCTTCCCAGTACATGTTTTGCGCACCGAGTTTAAGCGGGGTGTCCGCAATTCGTTCGCCGACCGCGGCCAGCGAAATAAACGGCGGGCATAAAATGACTTCCGCCCTTGTGGCAAGTTCTTTGCCGACGAGTTCTTCCGTAAGTTCGCAAGCCCGGGACAGATCCGTATTCATTTTCCAGTTTCCGGCAATAATAGGTTTACGCATCGATGCCCTCCTTTTTCTGCGCCAGGCAGGCAATACCCGGCAGAAGTTTGCCTTCCAAGTATTCCAAGGAAGCGCCGCCGCCGGTCGAAATATGAGAAATTTGATCCGCCACGCCGCTTTGGTTGACAGCCGCTACACTGTCACCGCCGCCGACGATCGAATAGGCGTTGCTTTGCGCGACCGCCCGGGCAAGCGCCTGCGTTCCTTTGGCAAAAGCCCGGAACTCAAACACGCCCAGCGGACCGTTCCAAACAATCGTCGCCGCATCGCGAATCGCCGCTTCGTACGCCGCCACCGTGTCCGGACCCGCGTCCAAAATCATCTGATCGCCGGGTACATTCGCGACCGGCACGATCGTCGGCGTCGCATCGGCGGAAAATTCCGGAGCGACTACCACGTCCGTCGGCAACAGCAGTTCGGTTTGATGTTGCGCCGCCGCTTTAATCACTGCCTGCGCCACATCGAGTTTATCTTTTTCAACGAGTGATGTGCCGATTTCGTATCCTTGTGCCAACAAGAAGGTATTGGCCATGCCGCCGCCGATGATGACGGTATCCGCCAATTCCACAAAACGTTGAATGACGCCGATTTTATCCGACACTTTCGCGCCGCCGATAATCGCCACGAACGGACGTTTCGGATTCTTGGCCGCTTTATCGAGGTGTTCGATTTCTTCGTGGAGCAGTAAGCCCGCCGCCATCGGCAAATATTCGCTCACGCCGACCACGGACGCGTGCGCCCGATGCGAAACGCCGAAAGCGTCATTGACCGCGAGATCCGCCAGCTCCGCCAATTGTTTGGCAAAGGCCGGATCATTTTTCGTTTCTTCCGCATGGAAGCGCACATTTTCGAGCAGCAACACTTCGCCCGCGGCAAGTCGCGCCGCTTTTTGCTTGGCTTCTTCGCCCACGCAGTCCGCGGCAAATTGCACCGGGGTCCCCAAAAGCGCAGACAAATGCGCCACTACCGCTTGCAGCGAAAGCGCCGCTACCGCTTTCCCTTTCGGGCGTCCCAAATGCGCCGCCAAAATGACGGCCGCACCATGCTCGCGCAGCCATTGAACGGTCGGCACCGCAGCGCGCAAGCGCGTATCATCCGTAATCGTGCCGTCATCAGCGAGCGGTACGTTAAAGTCTACACGCACGTAAACTTTTTTGCCCGCTACATCAAGATCCGTCACTTGTAATACCGGCATATTGCCTCCTTAGTAAAAAAAGGCCGCAAAATGCGGCCTTTACCATTATAAACCTTGCTTACCGATGTAGGATACGAGATCCACCAAGCGGTTGGAATAGCCCCATTCGTTGTCATACCAGGAAACCACTTTCACCATGTTTCCGTCGATGACCGAGGTCAAGAGACTGTCGACTGTCGAGCTGTTCGGGCAACCGTTGTAGTCGCTGGAGACAAGCGGTTTTTCCGAGTAACCGAGGATGCCTTTGAGTTCGCCTTCCGCGGCTTTTTTCAGCGCCGCGTTGACTTCTTCGACCGTCGTATTTTTTTCGACTTCGCAAGTCAAATCGGTGATCGATACATTCGGTACCGGCACACGCATCGCGAAGCCGTTCAATTTGCCTTTGAGTTCCGGAATCACGAGAGCGATCGCTTTCGCCGCGCCGGTGCTCGTCGGGATGATGTTCTGCGCGGCCGCGCGGGCGCGACGCATATCTTTATGCGGTAAATCCAGCAAACGCTGGTCGTTCGTGTACGCATGCACTGTGGTCATGAGACCTTTTTTGATCCCGAAGGTATCATGCAATACTTTCGTAAACGGAGCGAGGCAGTTCGTCGTGCAGGACGCGTTGGAAATGACATGATGCTTAGCGGCATCATATTTATCCTGGTTAACGCCCATAACAATCGTAATATCTTCGTTTTTTGCCGGCGCGGAAATCACGACTTTTTTCACCGTTTCATGCAAATGTTTTTTCGCATCTTCCGCGTTGGTAAAGCGACCGGTGGATTCAATGACTACTTCGGCGCCGTTTTTACCCCATGGAATCTTCGCCGGATCCAGTTCCTGCGTGACTTCGATTTCTTTCCCGTCAATGACAAGCGCGGAGCCTTTGATTTCAATTTTCGCATCGATTTCGCCATGCACGGAATCGTACTGCAGTAAATGCGCCAATGCTTCGATGTTGCCCGGATCGTTGATCGCGACGATTTCCACTTCCGGGTTGTTCATCGCTACGCGAAATACGTTTCTGCCGATTCGTCCAAATCCGTTAATCCCGACTTTTGTTGACATGTGTTTGCCTCCTCTGGCTGTTCACTATTTGATAAATCGCCTGTGCGGCGCCTTCGTCCGTGACCAAACGGCCATGCACTCCGGCCCGCGCCATCGCCAAAATCGCGGCCGCTTTTTGCGACCCGCCGGCGACCAAAACTACCTCCGGCACGCTTTCGAGCTCCGCTAACGTCAGCCCGACATTATGCCGGCAATACACAATTTCACCATCGGCTCGAGCATAGTACCCAAGCGTTTCACCCACCGCGCCGCCGGTCATCAGCGTCGCGCGTTCGGTCGGCGGAATTTGACGTAAATCCGCCATTCGCGCCGCATCACCGATGCCCATGACCAAAAGATCCGCGCGGTGAATCAGCGCTTCCACTTCCCGCAAGCTTTTATCCTCGCGCCGCAGGATATCAATCAGCTCCGGAGAAAATCCGTCCGGCACATGCAGCATGCGATAGGTCCCTCGCGTTTTCCGCGCCACCATCGCCGCAATCGTGTTGGCCTGCGTTTCGAGCGTTTCGCCGAAACCGCCGCGCGCCGGCACGACGGTGACTTTCGCCGTACTTTCCGGCAACGCTTTGGCTACCAGCGATAATGTCGTGCCGCCGGACACGGCGACCACTAAATCATCCGCCAAATAGCGGGCGACAAGCAGCGCGCCTTCCTGCGCCAGATTACGTTGCACGACGCGATCCCTTGACGAATCGCCACGCACAATCCGCACCTCTTTCATCGCCAAAATGTCTACCAGTTCGCGTTCCAGTCGCTTGACCGATTGGCGCGTGCGGAAATAGGCGGCCAAATCGATCAGCAGCTGCTCACCGCGTCGGGTCATGGAAATGCCGGCGGGAGTGACGGTCACTAAGCCGTTCGCCTCGAGCTCGGCGGCAAGACCTCGCACCACCCGCTCGGTAAAGCCTGTCGCGTCCGCAATGGCGCGGCGTCCGATCGGCGCTTGCAACGAGACTTCTTTGAGAACGGCGTACCGGCGTTCCGCTTCGGCAAAAAGTTCCGGAACCAAACTCACCAATACGTCTTCTTTCGTCGCAATCACCTCGCTTGCCCGCGGGACAAATTTTGTCCAGCCGTGGTAAAAAAATCTTTCCGCATTCATTGTAGCAAAAGAAATCTCAAGACGCAACGACCAACCGAAGCCCCCTCCTTTTTCACGACATTTCCGGAATGCTAAAACGATTACGAAAATACCGATTCGTTTGTTATACTAACATCGGAAAACGTAAAGGAGCGATACGATGATTACTGTCAGTACCACATTGCCTGCCGAAGCACGTAAGCTGCGGGAGGATGTTTTTATTCATGAGCAGGGTTTTCAGAACGAATTTGATGAAATCGACGAATCCGCTCATCATGTGATCTACTGGGAAAATGATCGCGCGATAGGCACCTGTCGCTTTTTCCCGGCGGAAGAGGCCGACACCTACTACATCGGTCGGATGGCCGTCGCCAAAGACCACCGCCATCGGCAATTGGGCACCGTGATTTTGGACGCGGCCGAGAACGCTATCAAAAAACTGGGCGGCCAAAAAATCTTGCTTTCCGCGCAAGTGCGCGCTCAAAACTTTTATTTGCGCAACGGTTATGTCGGCGATCCCGAAGAAGTTCATATGGACGAAGGCGAACCGCATCGTTGGCTGTATAAAGAGCTATGACGTGTGAAAATTTCTGTTTCATTATGCATAATTTGCAATACCATTGTCATGATTTCATTGAACGCATGACAATTTTAGTTTATAATTAAGTTATAAATAGAAAATATTCATTCTAAGGAGGAAATGGTATGAAAACGAAACTGACCGAACTGCTCGGTATTCAATACCCGATTATTCAGGGTGCCATGGCCTGGATCTCCGAATCGACGCTGGTAAGCGCCGTCGCCAACGCCGGCGCCACCGGCGTGATCGCGACCGGCGGTCGTTCGTCGGAATGGATTCATGAGCAGATCCGCAAAACGAAGGAATTAACCGATCATCCCTTCGGCGTGAATTTGATGTTGCAGGCGCCTAACAAAGATGAAGTTCTCGACATTATTTGCGAAGAAAAAGTCGCTTTCGCCACCATCGGCGCGGGCAATCCGGTGCCTTACTTTGAGCCGCTGCATCGCGCCGGCGTCAAAGCGATCCCGGTCGTGCCGAACGTCAAACTCGCCAAACGCGTACAGGAAAAAGGTGCGGACGCGCTGGTTATCGAAGGCTTTGAAGCGGGCGGTCACGACGGCATGCAAACGACGATGGCGCTGATGACAAACGTCATTCCGGAAATCGATATTCCTGTCATCGTCGCCGGCTCGATTGTCGACGGTCGCGGCATGGCGGCGGCTCTCCTGATGGGCGCCGACGGCGTACAGATGGGTTCGCGCTTCCTCTTAGCCGAAGAGTGCCAAGTCCATCAAAATTCGAAAGACGCCATCATCGCCGCCACCGATACGGATTCCGTCATCACCGGTTTTACGCGCAACAACAATGTCCGCGGTTTGCGCAGCGCATTCACGGATGAATACTTGCGTCTCGAGCGCGAAGGCGCCGCCGATGAAGTTCTCACCGCTCTTTCCCGCGGCACGAATCGCCTCGCTGCGGTCGACGGCGACACGGTAAACGGTGTGGTGCAGGTCGGCCAAGGCTTGAACCGTTTGACCAAGATCCAACCGGCGAAAGAAATCGTAGATGAAATTATTCATGAAATGACAGAACGTTTGCAGAACGCCCCGCAATTACTGAAATAATTTTTGAAAGCAAAAGAAAGGAAGTTCCTATGTATACTTATGATGGAGATTCGTTCCAGGGCGTTTCGCCCGCCTTGCATGAAAACGTCTATGTCGCGAAAGGCGCTCAAATCGTCGGCGACGTTCGCGCCGATGAATGGAGCAGCTTCTGGTACAACGCGGTAGCCCGCGGCGATGTCGATTACATTTCCGTCGGCAAATACTCCAATGTGCAGGACCTTGTTTGCCTGCACGTGGCAAAAGGTTATCCCTGCATCATCGGTGACTATGTCACCATCGGTCACAGCGCGGTCGTTCACGGCGCCACGGTCGAAGACCATGTGTTGATCGGCATGGGCGCTAAAATTTTAACCGGCGCGCATGTCGGCCGCGGTTCGATTATCGCCGCCGGCGCGCTGGTGTTGGAAAATCAACAGATCCCGCCGAATTCACTCGTCGTCGGTGTGCCGGGACGCGTGGTGCGCACCCATGATCAATGGGACAACATTCACAGCCAGGCGATTAAGTACAAAGATGAATGGACGGTTCAATACAATCTGTATCCGGACGCGCCGGGTGAAAAATATCACGGCGAAACAATCATTTGACCACAAAAAAAGAATCTCCGCGGAGATTCTTTTTTTATGCTTTCGACACGATTCTTCCGTACGGTATTCGTTCCAACGAAAAACCTTTATATAATCTGTTTATGTAAATAAAAAACCCTGCCGAAGCAGGGTTTTGTTTGGTACGAATTAACGTTTCGAGAACTGGCTTGCTTTACGCGCTTTTTTAAGACCGTATTTTTTACGTTCTTTCATACGCGGGTCACGAGTCAGGAAACCTTCTTTTTTGAGCGCTTTGCGGAAATCGGAGTCGACTTCCAGAAGCGCGCGGCTGATGCCGTGACGAATCGCGCCGGCTTGACCGGTCGTGCCGCCGCCGTGAACATTGACCAAAACATCATACTGATTGGTGGTGTTGGTCAGTTCCAACGGTTGTTTAACGATCAGCTCGAGTGTCTTTAAACCGAAGTAATCCGACATCTCACGATTGTTGATGATGATTCTGCCTTGGCCCGGAACAAGACGAACGCGGGCAACGGATTTCTTTCTACGACCTGTGCCGTAGTATTGTGCTACTGCCATTTACGGTTCCTCCTTCCGGTTAACGAATGTTCAACTCAAGTACTTCCGGTTGCTGTGCAGCATGCGGATGTTCCGCGCCGGCGTATACTTTTAATTTACGATACATATTTTCGCCCAGCGAGTTCTTCGGCAGCATGCCGCGAACCGCCATTTCAATAACCTGTTCCGGCCGACGTTCCAAGAGCCAGTTCAGATGAATGAAACGGCCGCCGCCCGGATAACCGGAATGACGGAAATATTTTTTCTGTTCTAATTTTTTACCCGTAACAACGACTTTCGCCGCGTTAATGACGATCACAAAATCGCCCGTATCTTGATGCGGTGTGTAAGTCGGCTTATGTTTGCCCCGCAGGACTTTCGCGACTTCGGCAGCTAAACGGCCGAGCGTTTTGCCTTCCGCGTCAACGATGTACCATTTCCGCTCAATGTTGCTCGGATTGGCCATAAACGTAGTTTTCATGCGTAAAACTCCTCCTATCAAAATCGAAACGTAAACGGTTATCCTTTCCGGGGCTAATGGGTAGGACAAAAGTTCACTCGTATTATTTTAGACGTTCAGGTCCTGTTTGTCAAGAAATTTTCATCACAAACTCGGATTCCTGCTGTTTTCATAATAATGTAAATATAATAACGAGTTTTTATGGCCGAGTAAAGACTTTGCCACGCAGATTTTTATTTATCACATGTGCGCGGTTTTGCGCCCGCGGCGAATTTTCCAGTATAATGAAAGCAAATTTTTACCATTACAGAAAAGAGGCTCGTATGATTATTTCCCAACTTGCTGTCAGTTTCGCGTTGCGGGAGTTATTCGCCCCCGCCGCCGTGACTTTTGTCAGTCCGGCGCAGGCGGATCCCGACGCTTGCGCGGCCGTTGTCTTGAGCGCGGAGGATCAGTCGCTCGCCCGTCGCTTTCAAGATGTCGACGACCTGCCTCGTTTTATCGTGAACAGTGACGCGACGCATTTTATACGCCTGCGCAAAGACCAAGTGAGCGAAGTGGTGCTCACGGCCGCAAAACGATTTGAGCAAAGTTTATTACCGCCTTTTGTCGCCGCGATGATCGATTATACCGACGGCGATCAGACATCTTTTGCGACTCCCGGCCATCACGGTGGCGAATTTTTCCGCCGCACGCGCGCCGGTCGTCTCTTCTATGATTTTTACGGCGCCAATACGTTCCGCAGTGACCTTTCGTCTTCGGACGGTTACCTGGGCGACATGTTGACCCACGACGGTTTCGCTGCGGCGGCGGAGCAACATGCGGCCGAAGTGTTTCACAGCGACCGCACTTACTTCGTCTTGAACGGCACCTCAACGGCCAATAAAGTCTGCGCGACGGCGTTATTGACGCCCGGCGATCTGGTGCTTTTCGATCGCAACAACCATAAATCCGCGCACCATGGCGCGCTGGTGCTCGCCGGCGCGACACCAGTGTATTTGGAAACCACGCGCAATCCCTACGGTTTTATCGGCGGCATGCCGGCGGCCGCGCTCGATGAAAACGCATTGCGGGAACGCATCCGCAAAGTCGATGCCGCTAAAGCGGATATGCCGCGACCGTTCCGCCTCGGTATTTTTCAACTCGGCACGTACGACGGGGTTTTGTACAACGCCCGTCAAATCGTAGAAAGCGTCGGTCAATTATGCGATTACATTTTATTTGATTGCGCCTGGGTCGGCTATGAACAGTTTTTGCCCATGCTCGCGCCGATGAGTCCTCTCACACTGGAACTCGGCCCGAACGATCCGGGGATTTTGGTGACGCAGTCCGTGCACAAACAGTTGGCGGGATTTGCGCAAACCTCGCAGATTCATAAAAAGGATAATCACATTAAAGATCAGGCGCGGTACGTCAATCACGACCGTTTCAATGACGCGTTTCTGCTGCACGCGTCGACGTCACCGAACTATCCGCTTTTCGCGTCACTCGATATGAACGCGAAAATTCATGAAGCCCCGCACGGCGAACAACTTTGGCGCGATGCCGCGACAGTGGCGACCGATGCCAAAAAAGAAATCCTGAAACGCTGCCGGTATTTCCAACCCTTTGTACCGCCGACCGTTGACGGTACTCCCTGGAAAGATATCCCGACCGACGTGATCATCTCCGATCGGCGCTATTTCGCCATCGATCCCGACGCGTCCTGGCACGGCTTCACCGGTTTTGCCAAAGAGCAATACGCGCTCGATCCCTGCAAAATTTTACTGTACACGCCGGGCATTTCCCTTCGCGACGGCACGTATGAAGATTTCGGCGTGCCGGGCAGCATCGTCTCGCATTACCTGCAGGAACACGGCATGACGCCGGAAAAAAGCGATTTGAACTCGCTGCTCTTTTTGATTACTCCGGCGGAATCTGCCGCCAAGTTGAACCGATTGGTCAGTTTGCTCGTGCAACTGGAAGACGCCATTGATGAGGACGTCCCCGTCGCCGATGTGCTGCCCCGCGTAGCGGCGGCGTATCCGGACGTCTACCGCGCACGATCCATCCGCTGGCTGTGCCAAAAACTGCACAATTTTTACAAAGAAGCAAACGTCAGCCAATTGCAGCGCAAACTGTTCGCGGCCGAATATTTACCGCCGGTCGCCCTGTCGGCCGCCGAAGCCACGCTTGCGCTCCGCCGCAATCAGGCGCGCGCGCTGCCGCTTCGCGAACTTTCGGGCGAAATCGCATTGGAAGGCGCGCTGCCGTATCCGCCGGGCATTTTCACCATCGTCGCCGGGGAACGTTGGACGGAAACCGCCGTCGAATACTTTACGGTTCTCGAACGCGCGATGCAGGCCTTGCCGGGATTCGCACCCGAAATCCAAGGCGTGCATCAACGACGCCGCAGCGACGGCTCACCGGAATTATACGCGTATGTATATGAAGCGCCTCGTAAACTTTCCCGACGCACTATTTATGATTGACATGAAACAATATTCATGGTACACTTGTAAAGCTTGTAAACAAGCTATTGCCAAATTTGTAAAGGAGTGATTGCATGGCAACAAATCGGAACGCACGTTTTAAGGCGAGCCGACGGTTTGACCTCAACATCTACGGTCATCCGAAAGCGTTAAAACGGCAGTCCAAAGAGCGCCGCCCGCGTAAAATCTCGGAATACGGCACCCAGCTCTTGGAAAAACAGAAAGTTAAAGCTATCTACAATTTATTGGAACGTCAGTTCTACCGTTACTACGTCAAAGCGCGTAAAATGGAAGGCATCGTCGGTGAAAACCTTCTCTTCCTCCTCGAAAGCCGCCTGGACAACCTCGTCTATCGCATCGGCTTCGCGCGTTCGATCCGTCAGGCTCGCCAGATGGTGAACCACGGCTTGATCCTCGTTGACGGCAAACGCGTTGACATCCCGTCGTATAACGTAACCCCGGGTCAGGTCATCTCGTTGAAAGAAGATCAACGTGCCAATGAAATGTTCAAAGCCAGCTTCCAGGAAGTTCGTTCCTTCGAGCTGCCTTATATAGAAAAGAACTTCGACAAATGGGAAGGCACTTACACCCGTCTCCCGCTGCGTGAAGAATTGCCGTTCGCGAACGACATCAACGAAACGCTCATCGTCGAATTGTACAACAAGTAAGAATTTGCAAAACCTCCCTTGCAAAGGGAGGTTTTTTATTGTTGATAGTATATTTTCCTCTCCTTGATCTGCAATTTATAAAAGATGCCATTAATGGTATAATAAATAGAAGTATGAATAATTAAAAGGAGGCATTTATGCGACATTCGAGCGCGCGCGCAAGGAAACGGAAAAAGCGCGGTGCAAATAAAAGTACGCTCATTATCGCCGCGATTATCGCGCTGGTCATTTTTCTGGGTGCCGGTTGCGGATTTATCGGCGCTACCATCAGCAATTTGCCCGATGTGCAGCAAACGGATACCCCGGCGGCGTCATCGCAGATTTTTGACATCAAAGGTCGCCTGATTACGACCATTCATGCGGAGGAAAACCGGTTACCGGTTTCGCTGGATCAGGTCCCTGAGAATTTGCAGCATGCCTTTTTGGCGGCGGAAGATATCCGTTTTTATGATCATCACGGTATCGATCCCCGCGGCATCATGCGCGCGGTCTTTGCCAACATCACGCACAACGGCATCGCGCAAGGCGGCAGTACCATTACGCAACAGCTGGCCCGCAACGCGTTTTTGACGCAGAATCGGACCTTGGAGCGTAAATTCCAGGAAGCGATTTTGGCGTTGCAGATCGAACGCGAATACACCAAACCCGAAATTTTGGAAATGTACATGAACCAAATTTATTTCGGTGAAGGCGCCTATGGGATTCAAACTGCGGCCAATATTTATTTCGGTAAACCGGTAAGCGACCTGGACTTGGCGCAATGCGCTCTTCTGGCCGGTTTACCGCAAAGTCCTAACTACTACTCCCCGTTCAGCAATTTGGAAGCGGCGAAAACGCGACAGGCTACGGTTTTGAATCAGATGGCCAAGTACGGCTTCATCTCGCAAGAAGACGCGGACGCCGCCAAGGCGGCAGATTTGGGCTTGCGCTCACAGGAAAGCCTGAAACAGATTCGCGGCTCCCGCGCTTCCTATTTCATCAGCTACATCGAGCAGATAATCAGCGACAAGTACGATTCGGAAGCGCTTTATAAAGAAGGCTTGAAAATTTACACGACGTTGGATCTGGATATGCAGGAAGCGGCGGAACGTTCATTGGAAGCGAATCTGCCCGACTTCTACACCGATGCCAACGGCTTGCGGCAACCGCAAGGCGCTATCGTCGCCATCGATCCGCACAACGGCCATATTTTAGCGATGGTCGGCGGACGCGGCACGGACCATTTCAATCGCGCCACTCAGGCGGTGCGCCAGCCGGGCTCGGCATTTAAGCCCTTCGTCTATATCAGTGCCGTGGAAAAAGGCATGACCCCGGGCACGATTGTCGACGACTCACCGATCACCATCGCCGGCTGGAGTCCGCAAAACTACAGCCGTACATTCAGCGGTAAAATGACATTGCGTCAGGCCTTGATGAATTCCGTCAATGTGCCGGCCGTCAAAATCGCGCAGGAGGTCGGCATGCATAATATCCTCGCCAACGCGGAAAACATGGGCATCAGTACGCTCGTCTTCAAGGGCGGCAACAATGATGAGAACCTGGCCGCCGCCTTGGGCGGGTTAACGCAAGGCGTCACTCCGCTCGACATGGCCTCGGCGTACGGCGTACTGGCCAACAGCGGGGTGCACATGGAACCGCTGGCGATCATTCGAATTGTGGATCGCAACGGTAATGTATTGGAAGAAAATACCGCTAAAGGCACGCAGGTCATCAGTCAAAAAACGGCGTACATCGTTACGAATATGCTCGAATCCGCCGTCTTGCACGGCACGGGCGGTAATGCGTACATCGGTCGTCCCATGGCAGGCAAAACCGGTACGACGGACGACACTAAAGACGCGTGGTTTGTCGGCTATACGCCGGACGTCACCGCGGCCGTTTGGATGGGCGATGACTTTGACGGAACCTTACAGGGATTGACGGGCGGTACCGTTCCGGCGGCCATCTGGCGTGACTTCATGCACGCGGCCGTCGCCGACATGCCGGCCAACCGTTTCCCGACGCCGGCGGGTGTCGAGGGAATCGCCGCGGAAGGTTTTTACCAACCTGCATCGGATTCCGATAAAAAAGACGAAGATAAAGATTCCGACAAGAAAGATAAGGATGGCGAAAAGAAAGATAAAAAATCGTCCGCCAAGAGTAGTAGCGACGACGATGATAAAACACCGGAACGCGTGCCCGGCAAAGTGAAAGGCGCGGGCAACGAGTGAAAATCTTTTCTTGAAGAGCTCATTAAATCGGTCGTTTTATGTCAACCGGTCTTTCGATGGCAAGATAAAAGGCGCTATTTTTCAATAGCGCCTTTTTTGATCTAGTATCCTATCGCACGTTTTCAACTAGAATATATGGTTCGTGCCACCATTCTATGCGCATTTATTATAGCACAAAGAAGGCGACGGACAAACCGTCATTGGATAGTTCGCAAGATTTTTTGCTTCCGCGATCTTGCGCTCCGTTATTCGTTATCGGTAAAGCTCTTGAAAAGCGTAAATTCACTCGTATCGCACAAGGACTTCAGATTATTACTCTCGCAACAAAAAAGACGGCGAAAGCCGTCTTTTTTTTGATTATGTATCCGCTGTCGTCGTAATCGGACGATGCGTATGAATATCTCGATGCAATACTACTTTCCCTTGCAAAAGAGATTCTCCGATCGCGATGACGCGCTGATTCGAGGAGCCGCGGAAACGCAACGCGGGGTCACGCAACGCGTCCACAAAGCGCCCGTCAACGAGGACGTCACACAGACGCAGGAGCGATAAACGAACGGGATTGCTGATAATCTCTTCCCAGGTGTAACCGGAATACACCCAAATATTTTTTTGCGGCTGGGCCGCTCGCACGGCGCGCACGACCTCGATCAATCCCTCGACATTTTGCATGGGCTCGCCGCCCAAAAGGGTCAGACCCGCCACATTCGGGTCATTGATGTAGTCGACCACCGTCGCGGTTTCCTTGTCGGTCCAAAGGTTACCGGCCTGGAAATTCTGGTATTCGACGTTGAAGCAATTCGGACAATTGTGAGTGCAGCCCGTAACAAAAATGCTTGTCCGAATGCCTTCACCGTTGGCGATATCGTAGTGCCGGATTTGTCCGTAACGCATGCTCGCCTCAGATATGGAGGACGCGGTCACGGATTTCTTTCGTGCGGCCTTCGTTCCAGAAGTTTTCACCGAGATAGCCGCATGTCCGACGGATGACCGTCAACAGATTGCGATCGGTGTTGTGGCAACGCGGGCATTCCCACTGGATATCGTCATTGACTTTGATTTCACCGTCAAAGCCGCAAACATGGCAGTAATCCGATTTGGTATTAAATTCCGCGTAGCAGATGTTGTCATAAATGAAGTTCATCATCGTCAGTACCGCATCAACGTTGCCGCTCATATTCGGAATTTCCGCATACGAGATGCAGCCGCCGGTCGAAAGTTTTTGGAATTCCGATTCAAAACGGAATTTATCAAAGACGCTGATCGGTTCGCGTACGTCCACATGGTAGCTGTTGGTGTAGTAGCCTTTATCCGTAATGTCTTCGATTTCGCCGAAACGCGCGCGGTCAATGGACGAGAAACGGTTGGTCAGGCTTTCCGCCGGCGTGCCGTACAGAGAGAATCCCAAACCGGTCTGTTCCTGCCAGGTATCGACCGCTTCGCGCAGACGGCGCATCAGGCGCGCGGCGAACGCGTGACCTTTTTCGCCGGTATGCGATTCACCGGTGATGAGTTTGGTCGCTTCATACACGCCGATGTAACCTAGGGAAAGCGTGGAATACGTATTCTGCAAGTACGGATAAATCTTTTCGCCCGGTTTGAGGCGGGCAATCGCTCCGTACTGCCAATGAATCGGCGATACGTCGCTCACGACATCTTTCAAGAAATCATAGCGCAACATCAATGCTTTGTAGCAAAGTTGCAGGCGTTTTTCCAAAATTTCAAAGAATTTTTCTTCCGAATGTTCCGCCAAAATACCGATTTGCGGCAAGTTCAGCGAAACGACGCCCTGATTGAAGCGGCCGTCCCAAATGTATTCGCCCTGTTCGTTCTGGTACGGACGCAGGAAGGAGCGGCAGCCCATCGGCGAAAATACATTGCCTTCATAATTTTCGCGCATTTTTTTCGCGGAAATATAGTCCGGATACATGCGTTTCGCGGTGCATTTCGCCGCGAGTTCCGTGAGGTAGTAGTACGGCGCGTCCGGCGTGATATTGTGTTCATCGAGCACGTAAACGAGTTTCGGGAATGCCGGCGTGATGTAGACATTCTGCTCGTTTTTGACGCCTTCTAAACGCTGCGCCAAAATTTCTTCCGTGATCATCGCCGCTTCTTTGGCGTATTCGTAATCCGGTTGGAAATACATGCACAACGTAACGAACGGCGCCTGGCCGTTGGTCGTCATCAAGGTATTGATCTGGTACTGGATCGTCTGAATGCCGTCTTTTACTTCTTTACGGGTACGTTTCCAGGCAATCGCTTCCGCTTTCTCCTGATCCGGTTCCATTTCATAAATATCACGCTGCTCTTCGAGCACGCTCTTGAGAATTTTGTTGAACGATTTACGCACGAAAGGAGCCAAGATCCGATCGATGCCGTTGATGCTCTGTCCGCCGTACTGGCCGCTGGCGACCTGCGCAATGATCTGCGTCGTTACCGTACAGGCGACTTGGAACGATTTCGGCGAATCGATCTTCTTCCCGTTGATGACAGTGCCGTTGGTAAGCATGTCTTCCAAATTGATCAGACAGCAGTTGAACATCGGCTGAATGATGTAGTCCATGTCATGGAAGTGAATCGCGCCGCTGTCATGCGCCTGCACGATATCGGCGGGAATCAGTTTGCGGCGGGCGATATCTTTCGATACTTCGCCGGCGATCAAATCGCGCTGTGTCGAAACGACATGCGCGTCTTTATTGGAGTTTTCATCCAAGACGGCGATATTGCTTTTATTTAATAAACCGAAAATACTTTCATCGGTCGTATTTTCATGACGTTTGAACGCCTGTACCGCTTTATAGTTTTCGTACGCGCGAGCCGTTGCCGGATTGTGGTTCTCAATGAGCTTATAATAGACTTTATCTTCGATTTCATAGATCGTTAAAGGCTTTTCCTGCTGACGCGCTTCCTGTTCGATTTCCCAGGCGATTTTGTCCGCCTGACCGATTTCATACACGCCGCTCGAGCTGTTCATTGCTTTTTCGATCGCGATCGTAATTTTCGACCTGTCAAAAACAGTTTTGTCGCCGTCGCGCTTGATGACTTCCAACATAGTACCACTGCCTCCCTTACGTTTTATCGACTTTTCACAAGCCGCCTCTTTAGATTTGAGTATACTACATATTGTAGTCTGAGTGCAATCCTAAAAACAGATTATTCAATATGTAGAGCTCGACTAAAATCCCCTTCAAGCCCGAAACGGTCGCATTTTGCGCTGCTCAAAACGGTCCTATACAAAAAACGCAAGGAGTCGTCTCTAAATTACTGTTTGACATTCATTCTTTCATAGTGCTATAATCAGCGTTAATCAACAACGAAATACACCACTTTTCATCCAGAGTGACCGAGGGACCGGCCCAATGACGTCGCGGCAACCATCTCCCCACGGAGAACGGTGCCAATTCCGCGGGAGTGATCCCGAGAGATGAAGTCGACCGGCTCTTCATCTTTTGGTGAAGAGTTTTTTAGTGGTTAAAGGAGTGAGAAAATGATAGATTTGCGACACATCAGCAAAATATATCCCGGTCCGCAACCGGTGCACGCGATCAAGGATATCGACCTGCATATCCCCGAAGGCGAAATTTGCGGTATCATCGGCCTGTCCGGGGCCGGCAAGTCGACGCTGATCCGCTGTATCAACATGTTGGAAACGCCGACCGAAGGAGAAGTTTGGGTCGACGGCAAAAACCTGACGGCGATGAGCGAACAGGAATTACGTAACGAACGCAAACATATCGGCATGATCTTCCAGCATTTCAACTTGCTGAGTCATCGTACCGTCTACGAAAACATCGCGTTTCCGTTAGAACTCGCGGGACTTTCCAAAGCGGAACAAAAAGAACGGATCGAGCCGATTTTGGAACTCGTCGGCCTGACGCAACGCCGCAACAACTACCCCGCCCAACTTTCCGGCGGTCAAAAGCAACGTGTCGGCATCGCCCGCGCGTTAGTTTCCCAACCGAAAGTGCTGCTTTGCGACGAAGCGACCAGCGCGCTCGACCCGCAAACCACCAAAGCGATCCTTGATCTTTTGAAAGATATCAATCGTCGTCTGCACCTGACCATCGTTTTGATCACGCATGAGATGCAGGTCATCAAAGAAATTTGCAACCACGTCGCCGTCATCGAAAACGGACGCATCATCGAGCAGGGCAGCG
>NZ_JAHAHH010000005.1 GCF_018373335.1 Negativicoccus succinicivorans | reverse complement strand
TCTGCGACCACCTGGCTTGATAACTTGCTTATAGAGTCCTGTAAGCTCTGTTTCTCCGCCAAAGCGCCCGGGGGTCCCGACAAATGAATTTCTCAGCCTGACGATGTTGTACTCTTCGTCAAATATCGCAAAATCAAAACCTTCTTTTCCTCGCGAAATGAAGGCCCCATATTCAACACAGGTTTCTCCGTGAATGCCAGATATCACAGTCATCTCATTGCGCAATACTTTATTAAGCTCAGTTGCATCGTAACCTGTTCGGGTCGCTCCTCGTTCAGTTCGAACTTTTGGTGTCAATTGATAGGTTTTAGATAACCATGCAGAAAATTGCGGTTCAAGAGGATTATCTGCAGAGTCTTTAATCGCCGGGAGTAGGAGATCAGCATTATCGAAAAAATGATTTTTCGAGATTCGAATCTTTACATTATCCACAGAGTTACCTCCTTGAAATTTGTTCTGCAATATATGTGTTATTCAACCAGAAACACTGTTTAGTCATCATGCGGCCATCGGGCAATGGCAGTTTATCGGATGCATCAACGCCATGTGGTCTGACATGAGCAACAGGATTTTCGGTTTTCTTCGGGAGATTGTTACTGATGCCTCTAGCGGTCGGAATCAACTGAACCCCCTCACGGATGATATGCACAGTTCTTTCCCATACAAGACGAACCTGTTCTAAATCCTCATTCGGAATGTTCCAGAACATCACACGGTCAAATACATACTGATCATCTGCTCTTTGCTGGAAAATTACAAACATGAATTTGGTCGGTGCCAGATAGTTGTACAGGTCGGAGTCTTCCCAGTCATCCTCTCTACTTAATTCGATAAAATCAAATGTCGGGAAAGACATACTCTCACGAATCGAACCATCATATTGCACTCGGATGGTTTTAGGAATAATACCTGCTTTCTGAAACTCCTCGGTGTATGCGATTCGCCCGGAAACGTTCAGCATTCTAGCAAGCAGAATTTCATTCAAGCTCTTTGCGTTGCTTTCGACGCCGAAAAAGGTCTTTAGCTCCTGCCGAGTTCTGCCGTAGAACTCACTGACTTTTCTGATGATATAATCTTCAAAGGTGCAATGCTGCAGGAAACTCCAATGACGGATGATTCTTGGATTTTGTACATCTCCAAAGATGTACTTGTTCAGAATCTGAGTCATGTAAGACGATTTCAGAGAATATGCTCTCTGCTTTGCCATAACAGGCGAAAACGGTTGCGGCCTCACACTACCTGCATTTGCTCCCTTGGTGCAGGCAGCCAAATACAGTGTATCACCTTCGGAAATCTCATGTGCTTTGCCGGCACGGACCTTATTGATGATGGTCTCCCAGTCGTGTTCAATGATGATAAGGTCCTCCTCAGGGAAACTGAACAGGATTGCCTCATCAATATGGAAATCGCCTTTTGGCCTGTCAGCCAGATGCTCATAGGACATGAGGAGCATGGTATTACATTTGTGCCAGAATGCACTGGTATAGAAAGTCTTGTCATACTCCTCCATATAGTTGATGATGTTACAGACAAGTCTCTCCTTGGCACGAATGCCATTTCTGCCACGGATATACGGTGTGACCTTCAGTTCAACACCTACCTCTGGAAAATCTGGTTCAGATTCGGAATTGGGAGAATATCCGAACCAACTCTCTTCAATGACAGTACCGATAGCCCCCTTGCCTGTAGCCAAGCGACCAGTAGCATCGATGTCACGCAAAGGAATACCTTTGATTTTCTGAGCCTTCTTCAAAATTGCTTCTTTTGTTGTGTACTGAGTACCTTCCATCGATACCACTCCTCTCAATTATCGCCGTACTAGCACCAAAGGGCCCTGCGCTAAATGCGCAAAGCCCAATGGTATATTCTATGTGGAATGTGTTATCTTTCTTCTGCAATTATCCCATCAAGAACATTTCCCATTCTTGTTATCATCGGAACGACCAATGCATTGCCCATACAGAAGTACCTCATCCTGTCCGGCATTCCAGAGTTAGTCCACTCATCATCAAAACCTTGTAATCTCTCTGCCTCAACAGGAGTGAGGAGCCGAAGTCTACCAGTACCAGGATCGGATACCACATGAGTGGAACGGTTAAGGGTAGATTCGCTGGTCAGCATGGTACGACCAGGTCTATCCCAAGGGTCGGGGAATGCAATCGGACCTTCGGAGAAGGTATACTCATGACCGTCTGCTGACTTTCTCGGAATCTTCTTTGCACCTTTGAGGTATGTCCATTTCGGCATTTTCTCGGTGGTGATATAGAATCTCTCATCAACATTTTTTTGCAGGATTTGTCCGATAGTGATAGGCGTCTCTTCCTGCTCAATGACCTTTGCCGTATATACTACACCGTTGTGCATATAACCTGCATTTTCAAAAGCAAATTTGAAGGTATCGGAAACATCTACTATGTCACCGTCAAGGGTGATCTGTGTCATTTTGCCTATCTCAACAATAGGGAAAGCCTTGACCATGAAACCATCATTCTGCATGATATTCTCGGCGCTCACGCAAGCCATATTGCTACCATACACGGTATCATTGCGGTATGCGAAAATGAAAGTTCTGCGACGTCTTTGGGATGCACCGTATCGTGCGGCATTAACAACTCGCCACTCGGCACTATATCCCAGCTCTGCAAGGCAAGCAAGAATAACACCGAAGTCTCTTCCCCTCTGCTTTGCAGGAGATTTTAGCAACCGGTCCACGTTCTCCAACATACAGAACGGTGCTTTCTTTGCAATGAGGATGTCTCTGATTTGCCACCAGAGGACACCTTTTTTTCCTTCAATGCCCTTTGAAGATGCAAGGGTGTGGGCGACACTGTAGTCTTGGCAAGGGAAACCACCAACGAGCAGAGAATGGTCTGGAATCATATCCTTGTCCATCTCGCTGATGTCCTCGCCTGTGTGGAATTCTCCTCTCATGTCAGCACTATCGCCGAAGTGTTTCACATAGCAGTCGTGAGCCCACTGGGTCCTTGCTCCCGGTTCCCACTGAGAAAACCATGTAGTCTCCCATCCTGAGTTGAGCCGGTCAAATCCCAGACGGAATCCGCCGACACCTGCGAACAATTCACAAATTGTCTTTTGCATAAAGCCCTCCTTTGACCGTCATGCGGTCAACTCGCTTAATATTTATAGGCCGAGAGAATATCTCATGTTAGCACCGACAGCCGCCGGATCATTGGCCTATATTACAAGATTTATACCCGCTTCTCAGAAGTAAATTCCAAAATATCATCTACCCCGCAATCAAGTACCTTGCAGATTTTTTCTATGGACTCAAGAGAAACATAGGTGTCATTTTTTAGGCGTGTGGTTATGTTTGCACTATACCCCGCCATTCTTTGAAGCTGCACATTGGTGATACCTCTATCGATTAATATATGGAATAATTTCTTGTAACTGACCGCCACGAAAGCACCTCCAAGTCGTTTTTTTACAGTATATCACGAAAATGTGAATTTTTAAACATCATGCAGATGCTTTTTTCGGAAGTTTTGCCGGAGCGCAATCAAGGTGCTTCGGCTTATTTTTTTGCCCTTTTTTCAAAAACTGCTCGCAAATTTTGAAAAAAGGGCACTTCAAATCCTCGGTAGTGAGATGAGGAAGGAAAATTTCAAATTATTTCGGCCAAACGGGATTCTATTCCGCAGTGGTGTAGAGAAGGCAAAAATTTCTCAAAACCCTTCGTCAAAACGGCTTGTGCTGACCAAGTGCCAACTGGGGAGAGGAAAATTTCAAAATCCTTCGTAAATTGGCACCTCTCATCCGCAGGGGTGAGTGAGGAGAAAAATTTCCCCAGATTTTTTCTATGTATGTGGAGAGAAAAAGTTTCACAGATTGGGGGCCAAACGGCAATCTCGTGTCCGGTGGAAAGTGGGAGCAGGAATTTTTCGCAAGACCCTCAAGTTTTGACCGCTCCCGTGGCTAGTAAGCAGAGGGTTGATTTTTTCGGCTTGTACTGAGGAAAGAAAATTTCAAAACCATCCGCTCAATTAGCAGAAACGGCAGATGCGCTCGTCTGGCTGCTCGACACCTATATGCGCCGCCCCACTCCATCCACACCCGCTGTGGCAGCTCACGGCGAAAGCTACCTCAGTGATGAGGAGGTCATCAGCAAGGCAGCATCCTCCAAAAACGGAGAGAAGTTCAAGCGCCTTTGGAACGTGGACATCACCAGGTACAAGAGCCAGAGCGAAGCAGACGCTGCCTTGGTTTCCATCTTGGCATTCTGGTGCAGCGGTGACAAGGCACAGATGGACAGGCTTTTCCGGCAGTCCGGCTTGATGCGTGAAAAGTGGGACAGCCTCCGTGGGGCCGACACCTACGGCAATATCTCCATTGAAAAGGCGGTGCCCCGCATGACCGACTACTACAAACCTATCATCCCACGCTCCGCAGCCGAGGACTTCGGTGTGTGTCGGCTGAAGGAACTTGACCCTATGGACGCCTCCAAGTATCCGTGGAACGACATCGGCGCCGGACACATTTTCGCTGATTTCTTCCAAGAACGACTGCGCTATGTGCCGGAACGGAAGATGTGGTTTTACTACGAGGGCGGCGTCTGGAAACTGGACAAAGGCAATCTCCGAGCCATGAAATACTGCATGGAACTGGCTAATCTCATGTACACCTTCGCCCTTGAAATCAAGGACGAGGATAAACGCAAGTCCTACATGAAATACGCCAGCCGTTGGCAGCGCCACAACAATCGGGTCAATATTCTCAAGGATGCACAGGTTTACCATCCCATCTCCTTCTGCAGTTTCGATGCGGATATTTACATCTTCAACTGCAAAAACGGCACTCTGCATATCGACACCGGGGAGTTCACCGAACACCACAGCACCGACCTTCTCACAAAAATCAGTCCTGTGGTATATGACCCAACAGCCTACTCAGAGCGTTTTGCCAAGATGATCGCCAACTATGAAGCCGAGCAGCATACCCTTGAACAGCGGGTAACGGAGCTACGGGCATCCATTGCCACGGACAAGGGAAGCACCCTCAATGCAGACCACTTCCTCACATTGGTACGCAAGTACACAGAAATCCCGGAACTGACCGCAGAAATCATCCGTGAGTTCGTAGAACGGGTCTATGTGTACAAAGCTGAAAAGGTCGATGGCAAGCGTGTGCAGCGCATCAAAATGATCTACAACTGCATCGGTGCGTTCGCCTTGCCGGACACAGCCACAAACGAAAAAACGGCATAGTCGCTATAAAAACGACTATGCCGAATTTTTCAGAGATTAAAAATCCCCATGCCCACCCGCCTAAAGCGAGGTGTTTTTTTGATTGATTTGCGTTTTATTTGCCCGTCGGAATATCTTTGGTATTCTTCAGAGACGCGATCAGCACGCGAATGTAGTCATCCAAATGATCCGGATAAATGTAGTTGACGCCCGGCATATCCGATTGATTGGAATGGAGAATCAGCGGATATTCGAGAGACGCGAAAAGCTGGAGCGTTTTAATTTGCAAAAGCGCCTGATCGCGTATGCCGGTGTATTCGGAAATCGTCCGCAAAATGGGATCCCAGCAACGGTCATGCAATAAATTGGTGTAGATGAAATACGTATTCTGATGCTCTTCCGTCGGCGAATACGAAATCGAGCGGTACAACGCGGGGTGGATATTCGCTAAGCGCAAATAATTGCGCATAAACGAAAATAACCGATCTTCCGGAGCGACATCCCCTTTTTCCAAGTAGTGAACAATATTTTCGAAATTGTTCATCAAATAGTCGATGGCGGCTCCAATCAGCTCATCTTTCGAGCCGAAATAGTAGCGGATCGAAGCGATATTCACGCCGGCGCGCTCGGAAATGGCGCGGACAGTCGCCTGTTTGAATCCTTGTTCGCGGATGATGCGCGCGGTTTCCTGGATCATACGGTCGCGAACTCGTAAGCCTTTGCCTGTTAATTTGCGATTCATAATACGTCTCCTCACACGGCTGTCCGTAGAAAATAAGTCCGGACGTAACTCATGAACAACGAAATGAGAAAATGAAATGCAGTGAAAAATCAGCGTTTATAACGATCATTTGTTTACATGTATTTTAGCAAAGCGTTAATCTTACCGCAACTTTCGACGGATAAAGCAAAAAAATTATAGCCGACGGTCGGAAGGCTGTCAAGCGCGTTTGCAGCGGGGCACTGTTTCCGCTATGATACGAATAGAAACATACTCAGATGAACATTAAGGAGGAAAACAGCATGGCGAATATTATTACTGATCAGGCGCCGGCGGCAGTCGGCCCGTATGTACAGGGGAAAACGGCGAACGGCTGGTGCTATGTGTCGGGTCAGTTGGGATTGGATCCCGCCACGGGCGAACTGCCAAACGATGCGGTCGCGCAACTCGTGCAGGCGCTTACCAATGCGGCGGCGATTTTAGAGGCGGCCGGACTTTCAAAAGAAGATATTGTTAAAGTAACGCTCTATATTACCGACATGGGCGGGTTCCAAACGCTCAACGAAGCGTACGCGGAATTTTTCGGAGCGACCAAGCCGGCGCGCACTTGCGTGGAAGTTTCCGCACTGCCGAAAGGCGGCGCCGTCGTTGTCGATGTCATCGCGTATGATGAGGGCGCGCAATGATTGCGGAGGATCTGAAGAATACTTTGAAAATTGTTGTGTATTGCGGTTCGCGCTTCGGCAATGAGGCCATGTACCGTGACGTGGCGGTCGCTTTGGGAACGCGCATCGGCGAGCTCGGCGCGACGCTCGTTTTTGGCGGCGGTAAAATCGGCCTGATGGGCGTTGTCGCCGACAGCGTCATGGCGGCGGGCGGCAAAACATGGGGCATCATGCCGCGCTTTCTGGTCGATAAAGAGCAGGCGCATCGGGGCTTGGATCGGCTTGAAATCGTTTCCACGATGCACGAGCGCAAAGCGCGCATGATCGAGCTCGGGGATCATTTTGTGGCGCTGCCCGGCGGCGTCGGTACGCTGGAAGAAATTTATGAAGTGCTTTCGTGGCGACACTTGGCGCTGGTTGACGGCAGCGTTTCCATGTACAATGTCGGCGGTTTTTACGATGGCGCGGCGCAACTTTTCGAGCGCGTGCTGCAGTCGGGCTTTTTGCCGGCGGATGAACAATCTATTTTAACCATCAGCGATGATTTGGAAACGATCGCGGCACAATGGAAAAACAATAAAAATGTTCGGAACATAGAGAACAATAAATAGAAAATCTAAGTTCACATTCTGATTTTTCGTTGACATTATTCGCTCGGCTTTGTACAATAAAGTCAGGATTTAGCCTCGAAATTATAGCTGTGAATGCGGCGGAAAGCAGGGAATTATGCTGGAGAAATTGTTTGCGCTGAAAGAGCGCAATACGGATGTCAAGACGGAGATCATGGCGGGGATTACGACGTTCATCACCATGGCGTACATCCTCTTTGTCGCACCGAGCGTCATGGGTGCGGCGGGGATGGATAAAAACGCGGTGCTGATCGCGACTTGTCTCGCGTCGGGCATCATTACGATCGCGATGGGATTGTTCGTAAATTACCCGATTTGTTTGGCGCCGGGCGTCGGTTTGATTGCTTTTTATGCGTTTACCGTGGTATTGGGCATGGGTGTGCCTTGGCAAACCGCCTTGGGCGCCGTTTTTATTTCCGGCCTTGTCTTTTTGGTGTTGACGCTCACGCATGTGCGGCAAATGATTATTGAAGGCATCCCCAACGGCTTGAAAGCGGCGATTACCGTCGGGATCGGTCTTTTCATCACGATCATCGGTTTAAAAATGAGCGGCCTGATGACGGTCGCCTTATCGCTTTCGCCGGATACGCTGGCGGCGGCGGTGGCCGGCGGCGGACATACGGTCGCGACGACGAATGATACATTATTTACACTGGGCGCGCTGGATAATCCGCGCCACTTGGTGACGGTGTTCGGACTTTTGTTTACCGCGCTTTTAATGGGCCGCGGGATTAACGGTTCGATTTTGATCGGCATTTTGACGACGACGGTAGTCGCGTACGCGACGGGAGTGGCGCAGTTGCCGCCGAATTTCACGCCGTTCATGTTGCCGGATTTCAGCAATAACGCGTTCTTCCAGTTGGATATTTTAGGCGCGGTTCATATGGGTCTGATTACGATCATCTTTACGTTTACCTTTGTGGAACTGTTTGACTCGATGGGCACGATGATCGGCACGGCGACGAAAGCGGGTCTGGTCGATCCGAAAACGGGACGCTTCCCCGGCATGGGCAAGGCATTGTTCGTCGATGCGTGCGGCGTATCGCTCGGTTCGCTCTTGGGCGCGAGCACAGTCACGGCGTTCGTCGAAAGCGCGGCCGGCGTCGGCGCGGGCGGACGTACGGGTCTGACCGCGGTCACTTGCGGCATCTTATTTATTATCAGTTTGTTCTTAGCACCGGTCATGCTCTTGATTCCGGATGTCGCGACGAGCCCGGCGCTGATTTTGGTCGGCGCATTGATGCTCGAAGGCGTGCAGCAAATTGATTTTTCCGATTTCACGGAAGTGTTCCCGGCGTTTTTGACTATTGTCATGATGCCGTTTACGTACAGTATTGCCAACGGTATTTCGGCCGGTCTGGTCGCCTATCCGTTGATGAAAATAGTGACGGGCAAAGCACGGGAAGTCCACCTGATCGTCTATATCTTAGCGGTGCTCATTGTGGCGCGCTATATCTTTTTAAGTGAATAAGGAGGATGTATGAGAGTAGCGGTAGTTATGGGCAGCGACTCCGACTGGCAAGTCATGCAGGGCGCTGTCAAAATACTGAAAGAATTCGGTGTCGAACATCGTGTGGCGATTGCGTCGGCGCATCGCACGCCGGAAAAATTGGCGCAATTCGTGCATGATGAAGAAGCGGCCGGTGCGACCTGCTTTATCGCGGGCGCGGGCGCGGCCGCGCATTTACCGGGCGTAGTGGCAAGTCTGACCTGCCGCCCCGTGATCGGCGTACCGTTGGCGGCCAGCTTAGGCGGGCTCGATGCGCTGTTGGCCATTGTGCAGATGCCGAGCGGCATGCCGGTGGCGACGGTTGCCATCGGCGGCGCGAAAAACGCGGCGCTGCTCGCGATCCAAATCGGCGCGGCAAGCGATGAAAAACTCGCGCGGCAATTTACCGATTACCGCAAAGAACAGGCCGAAAAAGTAGAGAAGAAAGATCAAAAACTGCAAGCTGAATTATAATCAGAACAGTCATTTATTGATTCCGCCGAACGACGGAGAAAGAGGGTCATGATGAAAAAATTGGAAATGATGTACGAAGGCAAAGCGAAAAAGGTATTCAAAACGGATCGCGACGACGAAGTTATCGTTCGCTATAAAGATGACGCGACGGCATTCAACGGCGCGAAAAAAGGCACCATTACCGACAAAGGCGTATTAAATAATAAGATTACGACATTTTTCTTTGATCTTTTGGCGAAAAACGGTGTGCCGACGCATTTCATCGAACGCTTGGATGACCGTGAACAGCGCGTCAAAAAACTTTCGATTATTCCGTTGGAAGTCATTATCCGCAACCGCTGTGCCGGCTCGATGGCGAAACGCTACGGCCGCGAAGAAGGCGAAAAACTCGCTTTCCCGACGATTGAATTTTGCCTGAAAGATGATGATCTCGACGATCCGCTGATCAACACGTACCACATTCGCGCGCTCAACATCGCGTCGCAGGAAGACTTGGACACCATCACGAAACTCGCGTTCAAAGTCAATGATGTTCTGAAAAAATTCCTGGCGGAAAAGGAAGTTATTTTGGTCGACTTCAAATTGGAATTCGGCAAAGACACGAAAGGCAACATTTTGCTCGGCGATGAAATCTCTCCGGATACCTGCCGTTTCTGGGATGCCAATACCTTGGAAAAACTCGACAAAGATCGTTTCCGTCGCGATCTCGGTAATGTGGAAGAGGCGTATCATGAAATGTTGCGCCGCCTGACAGGAAAAGAAAACTGATGGCGTACGATTCCATCTGGGACCGCATTGAGGAAGAGTGCGGGGTGTTCGGGATTTATGACCCCGACACCTCGGTGCCCCTGTCCGCCTACTACGGTTTGTTTGCGTTGCAGCATCGCGGTCAGGAAAGCGCCGGGATCACGGTCGCCGACGGCCAAACGATGACGACGCAGGCGGGCATGGGCCTGGTCACGGAAGTGTTCCGGAAGTTGCCGGCGGATAACGGCAAAATCGCGATCGGTCATGTGCGTTACTCCACGACCGGCGCCAGCATTAAAGAAAACGTGCAGCCGTTGCAGGTGGAAACGGACCTCGGTCCGGTTGCGATCGCGCATAACGGCAACCTTGTGAACGCTCGCTTGTTGCGGGAAAAACAAATTAAACTCGGCACGACATTTCGCACGACGATGGACACGGAAGTCATCGTCAATTTACTCGCGCGTTCCGTGGGCCGCGATGTCACGGAACGTTTGCAAGATGTGTGTCAGCAAATCGACGGCGCGTACTGCTTAGTGGTCGCGACGGCGACGGAACTGTATGGCGTACGCGATCCGCAAGGCTATCGTCCGTTGTGCCTCGGGGCTACGGATACCGGCTGGGTCTTGGCGTCCGAAACTTGCGCGCTGGATTCGGTCGGCGCGAAATTTGTCCGCGACATTGCGCCGGGACAAATCGTGCGTATCGCCGCCGACGGTCCGCATTTCAGCTCTCTTGTCACGCCGCAAAGCAAGCGTCGGCAAGCGCGCTGCTCGTTTGAATACGTGTATTTCGCGCGCCCCGATTCGGTTTTGGACGGGGAAAGCGTGTACGATGCGCGCCTCAACATGGGCGCCCTGTTATGGGAAGAATCCGGCTTCACGGGCGATATCGTCATGAGCGTGCCGGACTCCGGCAACGTCGCGGCGATCGGCTATGCGCGCGCGTCGGGGATTCCCTACGCGGAAGGCCTGATTAAAAACCGCTACATGGGACGCACCTTTATTCAGCCGACGCAGGAGATGCGGGAACGTTCCGTCAAAATGAAACTTAACCCGGTCATCAACAACGTCGCCGGCAAGCGCGTCGTCTTGGTCGACGATTCGATCGTGCGCGGCACGACGAGCGGGATTATTATCAATTTACTGCGCAACGCGGGCGCCAAAGAAATCGCGCTTTGCGTTTCTTCACCGACGGTGGAATATCCTTGCTATTTCGGCATCGACACTTCGGAGCGGAATCAGCTGATCGCGGTCACGCATACGGTGGAAGAAATTCGCGAACATATCGGCGCCGACCGTTTGCATTTCCTGTCGCAGGAAGGTTTGGCCAAAGCGATTGCGGGTTTGCGTAAAGAGGATCTTTGCTTTGCCTGCTTTGACGGGGATTATCGGGGACCGATCCCGGAACAGGAGGAAGTATGTCCGTAAACGAACGGGAAGCACTGACGTATGCCGCCGCCGGCGTCAATATCGACGCGGGAAACCGAGCGGTGGAACTGATGAAAGACGCCGTTAAGGCGACCTATACCGATGGAGTATTGGGCGATGTCGGCGGTTTCGGCGGACTTTTTTCGCTGGGCGCGATCGCCATGAAAGAGCCGGTGCTGGTGGCCGGTACGGATGGCGTCGGCACCAAGTTGCGGTTGGCCATTGAGCGCGGTGAACATACCACGATCGGGCAGGACTGCGTGGCGATGTGCGTGAATGACGTACTCGTGCAGGGCGCGCGCCCGCTTTTCTTCCTTGATTACATTGCGACCGGTGAACTCGTTCCCGAGCAGATCGCAACCATTGTGAAAGGCGTCGCGGCGGCCTGTCAGGAATCCGGCTGCGCGCTTTTGGGCGGGGAAACGGCGGAAATGGCCGGCTTCTACGCGCCGGGCGATTACGACTTGGCGGGATTCGCCGTCGGTCTCGTCGATCGTGAAAAAATTATCACCGGCGAACGCATCACGGCGGGCGATGTCATTATCGGTTTGCCGTCGAGCGGCGTGCATTCGAACGGTTATTCGCTCGTGCGGCGCATTATTTCACGGGAAGAGCTCCAATTGGACCAAGTCTATCCGGGCTTGGAACGTCCGCTCGGTGAGGAATTGCTCACGCCGACGCGCTTATATCCGAAAGCTATTTTGCCGCTCTTGGACGCGGTTGATGTCAAAGGCATGGTGCATATTACCGGCGGCGGATTTTACGACAATATTCCGCGCGTGTTGCCGAAAGGCTTGGGCGCGCATATTGACGGCGCGAGTTATCCGGTGCCGCCGATTTTCAGCTCGCTTGCGTCCTGGGGCAATGTCTCGCAGCATGAGATGTACCGCACCTTTAACATGGGGCTCGGCATGCTCGTTATCGTTTCGCCCGAAGACGCGGAAAAAACCTTACAAAACTTGGCGGATCGCGGCGAAACCGCGTATCGCGTAGGGGAAGTCACAACGGACGGCGAAGTCGTCGTCAGCGGTGTGTAGTATGAAAAAGTTAGCCATCTTCGCGTCCGGGCGAGGCTCGAACGCTCGGGCGCTGATCGACGCGTGCCGTCGCGGTTTGATCGCGGGGCGGCCGGTCGTTTTGTTCAGCGATCATCCCGACGCCCCTGCGCTGGCGATGGCGCGAGCGGCGGGAATAGATTGCCACGCGTTTGCACCGCGGGAATTTGCGGATAAAGACGCTTACGAAAACGCGGTGGTGGAAATGCTGCGTCCGTACGCGCCCGATTATATTTGCCTCGCGGGTTATATGCGAATCGTCGGCGCGCCGATTTTGGCGGTGTATGAGGGGCGGATCGTCAATATTCATCCGGCGCTTTTGCCTTCTTTTCCCGGATTGCATGCGCAACGTCAGGCGATTGAGGCCGGCGTTAAAGTAAGCGGTTGCACCGTGCATTTTGTCGACGCGGGCATGGACAGCGGGCCGATTATTATGCAAACGGCGGTACCGGTATTCGCAAGTGATGACGAAGCGTCACTTGCCGAACGTATTTTAACAGTAGAACATCCGACCTATGTAGAGGCGATGGCGGCGTTATGCCGTGACGAACTTTGCATAGCGGAACGTAAAGTGGTACGGCGTATGGCGTCGGAGGAGGAATGACTATGGCCAAACGAGCTTTATTGAGTGTTTCCGATAAAACGGGGATTGTGGAACTTGCGCAGCAACTTTCGGGCGCGGGTTATGAATTGATTTCCACGGGCGGAACATTGGCCGCATTGCAACAGGCGGGAGTGGATGTGACACCGGTCGAAACGGTGACGCAATTTCCCGAAATGCTCGACGGTCGGGTTAAAACGTTGCACCCCATGGTGCATGGCGGCATCCTGGCGCGGCGCGATCATCCCGATCATATGGAGGCGCTGGCGCAGCACGGCATTACGCCAATCGACATTGTCGTCGTCAATTTGTATCCGTTTGCGGAAACGATCGCCAAACCCGGCGTGACGTTGGCGGACGCGATTGAGCAGATCGATATCGGCGGGCCGTCGATGATCCGCGCGGCCGCGAAAAACTGGCGCGATGTGCTCGTCGTCACCAGCCCCGCGCAGTACGAAGATCTGGCGCAACATGTCGGGGAAGGCACGGTCAGCGATCATTATCGGTTCGGATTGGCGCAGGCCGCGTTTGCGCATACCGCCGCGTACGATGCGAAAATCGCGCAATATTTGGCGGCGCAATCGCCGGACGAGGAAACCGTCGCGACGCAGACAAAAACGCCGGAATCGGTATTTCCGGAGCAATTTGAGCTGCATATGGAAAAGGTCATGGATCTGCGTTACGGCGAAAATCCGCATCAGCAGGCGGCCTTTTACCGGGCGCCCGACAGCAAAGGCGGCGTAGCTAATGCCAAACAGCTTCACGGCAAGGAACTTTCCTATAACAACCTGGTCGACACGGAAGCGGCTTGGCAGCTCGCGTGTTCCCTTGACGCGCCGAGTTGTGCTATTATAAAACATACGAATCCGTGCGGTTTTGCCGTCGGCGAAGATATGGCCGACGCGTTTGCGCGGGCGTTTGCCGCGGATGATGTTTCCGCGTACGGCGGCATTGTCGCCTGCAATCGTGAAGTGGATCTGGCGGCCGCGGAAAAAATGCGCCCGATCTTTTTTGAAGTCGTCATCGCGCCGAAGTTCAGCCCCGACGCGTTGGCATTGTTATCGGAAAAGAAAAATATTCGTTTATTGGAAGCCGACGCTTCGCAGGAAGGCGATTGGCAGCTGAAACACATCTCCGGCGGTCTTTTACTGCAAGACGCTGATGACCGGCAGGATGATGAGGCGACATGGCAGGTCGTCACCAAGCGCCAACCGACGGCGGAAGAAATGCAGGCCCTGCGCCTCGCTTGGGCGGTTGTGCGGCACGTCAAATCGAACGCGATTGTCGTGACTGACGCGAACGCGACGCTCGGCATCGGCGCGGGACAGATGAACCGTGTCGGCGCGGCGAAGATCGCCTTGGAGCAGGCGGGCGCGAAAGCGGCCGGCGCGGTACTCGGTTCCGATGCGTTTTTCCCGTTCGGCGATACTGTGGAAACGGCGGCGAAAGCCGGCATTACGGCCATCATTCAACCGGGCGGTTCCATCCGTGATCAGGAATCCGTGGAAGCGGCGGATGCCGCCGGCATCGCGATGGTTTGCACGGGCACGCGGCATTTCCGACACGGCTGATACGAACACAAATATAAGGAGCAATGGTATGAAAATCGTCTTGGTAGGTAACGGCGGTCGTGAACACGCACTCGCCTGGAAGCTTGCGCAAAGTGAACGCGTCAGCGAAATCGTGGCCGTTCCCGGTCGCTACGGCATGCATGAAGTGGCGGAATATTTGCCGTTGGATTGGAACAGCACGGCGGAACTGGCGGATATCATTACGATGCAGGCGCCGGATCTCGTCGTGGTCGGCAGTGAAGGACCGTTGGCCGACGGTATCGTCGATGTGCTCACAAAACGGGAAATACTCGTTTTCGGCCCGACACAAGCCGCGGCGCGTATTGAAAGTTCCAAGGTATTCGCCAAAGATCTTTTCGCCCGTTACCATATTCCGACGGCGGCGTACGGCAGTTTTACCGATGCCGATAAAGCCATTGCCTTTTTGGATGAAATGCAGGCGCCGTATGTAATCAAAGCGGACGGTCTGGCGGCCGGTAAGGGCGTTGTCATTGCGGAGACGTATGAAGACGCGGTGGAGGCGATTCACTCCATGTTGACCGGTGACGCATTCGGGAGCGCCGGTGAAAAAATTATTATTGAAGAATTTATGGTCGGCGAAGAAGCGAGCCTGTTGGCATTCGTCGACGGGGAAACGGTCATCCCCATGATTCCCGCGCAGGATCATAAACGTTTGTTGACCGATGATCGCGGTCCGAATACCGGCGGCATGGGCGCGTTCGCGCCGGCCGCGGTGGTGACGGACGCGGTGTACGAAGCCGCGGTGGAACAAATTTTGAAACCGACGGCGGCCGCTCTCGTGGCGGAAGGCTCACCGTTCCGCGGCGTGCTGTACGCGGGACTGATGATTACGGAGGAAGGACCGAAAGTGGTGGAATTCAACTGCCGTTTCGGCGATCCGGAAACGCAGGTATTGTTGCCGCTTTTGGACAGCGATCTTGCGGATATCATGGAAAAAATTTGCACGGGACATATTGATCAGGTGCGTCTGCGTTGGCTGGACGCGCACGCGGTTTGCGTAGTGGCGGCGTCGTTCGGCTATCCGCGCAAAACGTACCGCGGTGATTGCATCACGGGACTCGCCGAGGCGGCCGCGCGGGATGCGCTCGTCTTTCACGCGGGCACGCGTCACATCGATGACGCGTACTTTACCGACGGCGGTCGCGTTTTGAACGTTGTCGCCGTACGCCCCGCGCTGGCGGAAGCGAAAGAGGCGGCGTATCAGGCGCTTTCGGAAATTGAATTTGACGGCATGCAATTTCGCACGGACATTGCCGATAAAGAATTATTGCGCGCAAAAAAATAAGTGCGCGTGACGGGAGGGACGAACTGTGAACACAATGCTGGTATTTATCCTCGTCTTTCTCCTGATTTGCTGCATCGCGGCGACGGCGGCGGGGTTGCCGGGCAATTACGCCATGATGCTGGTGCTGGTGGGCTTCGGTCTGCTGGACGGCTTTCGTTTATTTTCCGTGACGGCGGTCGCGTTGCTGGTCGGCGCGCTCGTCTTGGGAGAAGTCATCGAATTTCTCGCGGGCATGATCGGCGTGCGGCGCAAGCGTCGCGGCTGGAAAACGCAATTTATCGCCGTGGGCGGCGGTATTTTGGGCGGCATCATCGGCAGCGGCATTTTGCCGATTGTCGGTTCGCTGATCGGCGTCGTCATCGGCGTGTTTCTCGCGACCTACGCGGCCGTCTACTATGAGCATCAAGATCAGCAGGCGGCGAAATCGGTAGCGATCAGCGCCGCGATGGCGCAACTGATCGGGACGGGACTCAAAGTGGTGATTTCGCTTTTTGTTTTAACGACGGTGGTTTTTCTCGCCATTGTTGCGCAGACAGGCGCGACGATTCATTAAAAGAATGCCGTACGGCATTCTTTTTTTGTGCAAAATTTTACACGGTAAAAAATTTTTTGAAAAAATCAATTTATCTCTTTACTTTTTTATCAAAGTAAAGTATTATAGTCATATCATCAGGTAAAGGAGTGTGGTCACATGCGATGGCGGATTGCCTTACATTATTTTTCAGGCACGGTAGTAGCGCTCGAACGGGCGTTGGAAATGACGGGTGGTGCGCGACATCATGCGACCCGCGAAATGATATAAAAATAAAATGCAAAATTAGTTATGACAAAACAGTCACGTATAGGAGGTATTCTCATGAACTGGAAAAAAATGACGGTCACGGCATTAATCGGTCTCGGTGTAGTCAGTGTGTTGGCGGGTTGCGGTAACGACGCGAAACCGGCCGCAGCGGACACAAAATTACCGACGAAAGTCGTTGTCGGTTTGGATGATAATTTCCCGCCGATGGGTTTCCGCGATGAAAAAGGCGAATTGACCGGCTTTGATATCGAACTGGCGAAAGAAGTCGGAAAACGTACCGGCATACAAATGGAATTCAAGCCGATTGATTGGGCGAGCAAGGAAGCGGAACTTACCGCCAAACGCGTGGATCTTCTTTGGAACGGTCTGACGATCACGGAGCAACGTAAAGAAAAAATTGCTTTCACCGAACCCTACATGCACAATGATCAGATTATCGTTACATTGAAATCCCGTAAGGATTTGACGGATATAGATTCGTTGGCGGGTAAGGTTGTCGGCACGCAGGAAGGCGGCACCGGAATTGACGCGCTGGCGAAATTGCCGGATTTGAAGAACGCCTTCAAAGAATTACGTCTGTACGCGGTCTATACGGACGCGTTGATGGATTTGGAAATCGGCCGTATTGACGCGGTGTTGGTGGACGGCGTTGTCGGACGTTACTACATGACGAAGAAACCGGATACTTTCTATGAATTGCCGAAGGTACTGGCGACCGAAGAGTACGGCGTAGGCATGCGTAAAGATTCCGCCGAACTCAAAAAAGCGATTGATCGGGCGATCGGCGAAATCAAAGCCGACGGCACGGGCGCGAAGATCTCCGAAAAATGGTTCGGCAAAGATGTCATGAACTGAGCGAAAGAAACCGCATAACCAAGTAAAAACAGGCCGGGATGACCGGCCTGTTTGCTGAGAGAGGATAGAAAATGGATTACATCGTTTCAATTTTACCGACGTTGTTGTCGGGCTTAAAGGTGACGGCGGAAATTTTTTTCCTGACGATCATCTTATCGTTACCGCTGGGCGTTTTGCTGGCGATTTTCCGCGTGCGCAGCTGGAAACCGATCCGCGAACTCGTGGCGGCCTATATTTATGTCATGCGCGGCACGCCGCTGATGCTGCAGATCCTGTTTATCTATTACGGACTGCCGCTCATTCCCGGCGTCTCCATTCAGTTCGGTGACTTTACAGCGGCCCTGATCGCGTTCGTCGCCAACTATGCGGCGTACTTTGCGGAAATTTTCCGCGGCGGCATTCAAAACATCAGCCGCGGTCAGTACGAAGGGGCCAAAGTGCTCGGTTTCACGTACCCGCAAACGATGCGTTACATCATTTTGCCGCAGGTCGTCAAACGGGTTCTCGCTCCGGTCGGTAACGAAACCATTACTCTCTTGAAAGATACGTCCTTGGTCTATGTGCTCGCGATGGACGATTTGATGCGGCTGACGCGCAGCGTCGTGCAGCGCGATTTCGATACGACCGCGTTTTTCGTGGCGGGTGTGATATACCTCATCTGTACGTTCTTCCTGACGAAAATTTTAACGCGACTGGAAAAACATTTCGCAGTGTACGACGAATAGGAGGCACGTATGGCTTTTATTGAAATGAAAAATATCCATAAAAAATTCGGCGCGACGGAAGTCTTGCGCGGCTGTACGTTGCTGCGTGAACGCGGCGGCGTGACCTCGGTCATCGGCCCGTCAGGCAGCGGCAAAAGCACGTTTTTGCGTTGCCTGTGCCACTTGGAAACCATTGACCGCGGCACGATTTTGGTCGACGGTAAAGCGCTCGCGACCGACAGCGAAGCCGGCAGCGCGTATGCCAAACCGGAAGAAATTCAAAACATCTGCGGCAAAATGGGCATGGTCTTTCAGCAGTTCAATCTTTTTCCGCACATGACGGTGCTGGACAATATTATGATCGCGCCGCAAGTGGTCAAGGGCATGAAAAAGCAGGATATTTTGCCGATGGCGGAAGCGCAACTCGAACGCGTCGGCCTTTACGCGAAAAAAGACGTGTATCCGAGCCAACTCTCCGGCGGGCAAAAGCAGCGTGTTGCCATCGCCCGCGCCTTGGCGATGGAGCCGCAAATCATGCTCTTTGATGAACCGACATCCGCGCTGGATCCGGAACTGACCGGCGAAGTCTTAAAAACTATTCAGCGGCTCGCGGAAGAAAAACTCACGATGATCCTCGTGACGCACGAAATGGCCTTTGCCCGCTCGGTCGCCGACCATGTTTTATTTATGGTCGACGGCGTAGTCGAAGAAGAAGGCGCGCCCGAGCAAGTTTTCACCGCGCCGCGGAGTGAACGCACGCAGGCGTTTCTCGCGTCCATGATCGGCAACCGATAAAAATAAAAAGCTCCGATATGACGGGGCTTTTTGATTGCGCAAAAACAATATTGCGGAGAAATCGCGCGGAGCATTTTCGCGTTTTCGGGCGTATACAATGACGATGCAAGGCGGTAAGAACTTACGGGAAATATAGTTTGAAAAAATTGGCAGGTAACAAAAATAGAAGCTACTATCGGGCTTAAACCAGCCGGGGAGTATAACTCCAGCGTCACTGATACCTCGATAGCAGCCTCTTATGCTCGTAGTGTAGAGGAAGTGCTGCAATGTGTCAATCTCGAAAATCAAGCGTCATCGGACGAAATTGCGGAGTGAGCGCACGCGAATATTCCCCAAAAGAAAATACACCGCGTTTGCGATGTATTTTCTTTAGAAAAGGAGAAAGAAAGGGGAATGCGCGTAGATAGCAATCCGGCCGCGCGGTGTTGATTCCGCGCGGCCGGGCTTTCAAGGGAGCGCCTGAATATCAAAGCGGTTGCGGCAGGTGGATCAGCCACAACACCGAGGGGTCAGGGCCTTCGGTCATCGTCGCCCGAATACGGGTCGGCGTGCCGTTGGCGCCGCGAAGAATTCGTTGTTCAGCATCGTAAGTATATTCCGTAATATCATCTTGACCGGCGGCTGCGCCTTCGATTTTGAGGGCGATACCGAAGTCATTGTCGTTTGCAATCGCGAGCGTCTTTTTATCCGGTAAAAGCACGATGCCTTCCGCTTTTTCCACCGTCCAGCCATGCTGACGGAGATCAAGGAAAAGATCTTTTTGCACCGGTTGGAAAAGTTTTCCGAGCGCGTCTTGATCCGCTTCCAGCGCGTTCTGACCGGACGTCATGTCGGTAATATCGGTCGCTTTCGCGATATCGATTTTGTAGATGCGGTTTTGCATCGTTCCCTGCGCGTCTTTGCCCTGCTCAATGACCAGGAATTGGTGATCATTGATGGCGGCGATGTCGCCGAGTTTCATCGCGGAGTTCTTTTTATAAGAGCCGGGCGTGATCGGGTACGCGTATGTTTTGACGTCGCCCGATTTCGGATCGACGAGAACGAGGCGGGTAAAGTTGGCGATGTTTTTCGTTTTGCCGCCGACGTTGAGCGTGCTCTGCATCATCACCATTAATTTACCGGCGGGAGTGATCGCCAAACCTTCCGCGCCGCGGTTGGGTTGACGTTCCTGTAAAATTTTCGGTAAGCCTTGGCCCGGAGCAAAGCGGCGAAGTTCGCGGCCCTGTCTGTCGTATTCGATAAGGAACGGGCCGTATTCATCGGTCAGCCAGAAGTGACCTTGCGCATCGACGGCAAGTCCTTCCGGATCCAAACCGTTTTTGTCATAGGCGAGCGGCCGGAACTGCAGATCCAAGCCGATTTCGCCGGTATTACCAAGAGCACCTTGCGGTATCGGACGACCGCTGATATCTTGGCCTGCTTTATTTTTCAAAGAAAATGATGAAACGACCGTCGCTTTCCCGTCTTTGACGCGAATGATGCCGATGCGCGGCGCGTAATCGGGGATGGGGAAAATTTTACTGCTGAGCTTTTGATCGCCGTCGCGATATTGCACGCTGTCCAAGTTCGGGCCGCGATCCGTGACGCCGTAGAATTCAATGGCGCCGTCACGAGTCGTTTCTTTGTAGGTCAATGCCGAACCATAGCCGAGGGGGATGGCATGTTTCGTTTGACCCGGCGCGGTGAGATATTCGTGAGCGGGCAGTTCTACGGTATAACGATCAATGGCGGGCGTCGGCGCGGCGAATGCAACGCTGCCGGCGAGCAAACTGAGCGCAACCGCGCTCCATAAAAAAGTACGTTTCATCATGTTTCTGATATTCCTCCTTTTGTTTCACGCTTTAAGCATAGAGCGCTGTCGTCAATTTCCGAACGGGTTTGTGTCAAGGTAAAGAAAAATTTTACATGCAAGTAAAATAAAAACGACTATTGTTGCGCAACGCGCCGATGTATGTCCGCGCTTGCTCGGCTTGACGTTCCACCCGGACCGCTATATGATGAAAAGAGAAAGGTTATTAAATTTATATGAAGGAGGGATAGCAATGAGATATCAAACGATTCTGGTGGCGCTGGACGGATCGGATCACGCCCGGTTTGCATTGGAGGCCGCAGTGGACCTGGCGGAAAAATTCGGCAGTCGGTTGATTCTTACACACATCATGGATATCCAGTACTTCACGACGGCTTGGTTTGAACCGCCGCGTAATCGTAAGGAAGCGGATGAGCGCGTCGATTACAAGCCGGATACGGAAGCCAAATTGAAAGAAACAACGGATTACCAGCGGGAATTCGGTCGCCGGATTTTGGCGGCGGCGAAAGATCATGTACCGGCGGGAATCGATTACGAAATCGCGTATACGGTCGGATCGCCGCGGGAAGATCTTCTCAAGATGGCGGATACATATAAGGCGGATCTGATCGTTATGGGCAGCCGCGGCATGGGAACACTGGCGAGCATGTTGGTCGGTTCGGTTTCTTCCTACGTGGTGAAACACGCGAAGGTGCCGGTATTAGTTATCAAACAGTGACGGAGGGATGACAATGAAAAGTTCTTGGCAACGTATTCTTGTGCCAACGGACGGTTCTGAAAACGCTCGTCGGGCACTCCATGAAGCCGCGCAATTAGCGGCGAAATTCGGCGCGGAGTTGCAGTTGTTGACCGTGCTGGAAGACCGGTTGTACGCGGGTAATCTGATCGGACGGGGCGCCGGAGAGCGTTTGTATTCCGGCGTGGTGGAAGTAAGCCGTACGCCGGATGCGGAAGAACACGCCGCACCGGGTTTGCCGGAGCATCAAATGGAGCAGGTTCGCGAAGGTTTGCGCCGTGAAGCGGCGACGCTCCCGCAAGATATTCCGCTGCGCATGTTTTTCGCTGTCGGCGATGTACGGGAAACGATTTTAACGGTGGCGGATGAACTAGACGCCGATTTGATCGTGATCGGCAGTCGCGGTTTGGGATCCGTCAAAGGTTTGGTTTTGGGAGCGGCATCGCAATACGTATTGCAGCATGCTACGCGTCCTGTTTTAGTAGTGAAATAAACGCCGTCCACCGTGAGCTGTGTTATAATGAGTAAAACTAATCAACGCATGAAACGGTGGAAGGGGTGCGGACTATGATCCATTTTAATGAAGTGTTGTTACCGGCTGACGGCTCGGAAAACGGCGTGCGCGCGTTACAGCACGCCATCGAGCTGGTGAAATTGTCCGGCGGCACACTCTTGATTTGCCATGTGGCGAATGTGGTATCGGTGATTTCAGGATTTGATCAAATTCCCAGCGGCTCCGGGTATGTCAGTGAACAGATGGCCGAGGATCTGGAAAACAAGGGGAAAGAGATTCTGGAAAAATTGGTTCGTATGGTGCCGGCGGATATTCCGGTCAAGACCATTTTTGAAGTAGGTTCTCCCGGACCGACTTTGTCCGCGATCGCCGAAAAATACAACGTGGACTTGATCGTCATGGGAAGCCGCGGCTTAGGGCCGCTGAAAGGCATTTTCATGGGCTCGGTTTCGAGTTACATCGTCAGCCACGCGAAATGCCCGGTTTTGATTGTAAAATAAAAAAGCGGACGGGCAACCGTCCGTTTTTTTAGTAGAAAGAATACTTGGGGGATCCTATGGAGCAACGTATTCGCTGGCTATATGAAGAGCTTCCCAAATGGGTAAGCGAAGGGATTTTGACACCGGAGGCGGCCGATCGTTTGCGCGCCCGCTACGGTGAAGTAGCGGCGCCGGGTCTGCGCTGGGGCCGGATTATTTGGCTGGTGCTCGCGGCGGTCTTGGTCGCGTTCGGCGCGCTGCTGATTTTATCGGACCAATGGTACGCGCTTGCGCACAGCGTGCGCTTCAACTGGGTAATCGCGCTGGCGGTAGCAGCGCAGTTGGCGGTGGCGGCCGTGTTGCTACTCGAGCCGAAGTCGATCGCTTGGCGCGAGGCGGCCGGCGCGTTTTTGGGGATTGCGATTCCCGGAGCGTTGCAGCTCGCGGGCGATATTTACCAATTATCGGAGTGGAATCAGATCGCGTGGGCGATTTGGTCGCTTGCGCTGCTCTTGCCCGCGGTGTACATTGTGCGCTCGACGGCATTAGCGTCGATCTATCTGATTTTGACGGGCGTATTTGTGAGTTCTTTAGGCGTCACGAACGCGTGGCTCGGCGCGCAGCAGGTATGGGTTTGGCTGGCGCTCGCCGCACCGTATTTTTACATTTTGTATCGCGACGGTTTCCGGGAACTTTCGTTGCTGATTTTCAGCTGGATGTATGCGTTGACGATTTTCTACGCCGCGCTGGTGGCGTTGGCGGATGTCGCGGTTGTCAGCTTGGCGCTCGCCACGATCATTGCCGCGTTTACGTTTCTCGTCGGGGCGATGGTCGGCAAACAAACCGGCTGGGGCATGCCGTTTCGCGTATTGGGCGGCGGCGCGTTGGCGGTATGCGTGCTGCTGGCCACGCAACGCTCGCTGTGGGTGGATATATCCCGCGCGATACCGCAGGTGTTGCCCATCGTTGTGTTGGTATTGCTGTTATTTGCCACCGGCGTGCTTTGCTGGCGCCTGATGCTGCGTCGCGAGTATACGCTGGTCACGGTCGCGGCCGTGCCGTTGTGCGTGACGCTGGCGACTTTTATTGCAGCACTCGGTTACGGCTATACATTTTTAGCCATTGTCTTTATGATTTACTATTTGGGCGGTGTTGCCGCGTTATTGGTCAACGGCTTGCGCCGCAGTTCTCTTTGGCGTACGGACGGCGCGCTGTTTTTGCTCGCGCTCTTTATTGTGGTGCGGCTCGGCGATGAGTCGTTCACCTTGCTGCAGCGCGGCACGGCATTTATCGTGATGGGCGTGTTGATTTTGGCGGGGCATTTGGCAATGGCCACATGGCAACGCAAGCAGCGGGAACACACAAATCAACGTGTGCGTCGCGCTCGTCGGCAGGAAGCGGCTCGACGCAGTACGCCTGCGCAGGATCATTCGGCAACATCGGTGCGGCCGCCGCGCGTGCGCGGCTCGGTGACGCCGCCGGCAGCTGACGAGCAGACGGCAACGAAAGAGCGGACTTCGCAGACGGCATTACCGCCGCGTCGTCCGCCGCAAATGCCGTCATTACCGCCGCGACCGACCTGGCACAGCGACAAGCAAGAGGAGGATAAATAAATGGCGACCAAATGGAAATACCTGCTCGCGTTTCTCATCCTCGCGCTGGTGCAGTTGGGGGTCATCTTCAGCGAGCGCAGTCAGTTTGAAGAAGTATTGAACAGCGGGATTACGTACCAATCGCCCGCGATTATCGCCGGCACGCGTGTTGATTATGTCGATATCCGTTTACGGGAAAATATCGATCCCTTTGTGGCGGAACCGTTGAGCAGAGCCAAATGGCTCGGTGAAAACTTACCGGAGTATCAGGAAACGATTTACGTCGCCGTGGCGCATGATAAAAACGGTATGCTGATGGTGAAAGGCGCGGATCTGAAGAAACCGGCGCAAGGCGACTATATCAAAACGATCGCTTGGGGCGTGGACAATGGCGTGGTATCCTTCCCCATCCCGTTCATGCGTTTCTATTTACCGGGTTACCAATTACAGGATCTGCCATGGGATGAATTCATGGCGTTTGATCCGTTGACACCGGAACAGGTGGAGCAAAAAGAAGCGGAGCTGGCGCGCGCGGAAGCATCACCGGAAGCGGCGGATATGCGTGCGGAAATCGCCCGACATAAAGCCGTCGCTGAACCGATCTCCGTGCCGCGGCATGAAATCATCGCGGAATTTAAATTGGCGGATGGTCACGGCGTGATCACGGAAGTGTATGTGGACGGACATCCGCTTTCAGGTTGGTATCAGACGAGCGCGGCGCCGGCGACCGTCGAAATTACGCCGACCACAGAAGGAGCAAAGAAAGCGTGAAAGTGAATACAAGTACGGACGGATTGTCGCACGAGGCCGCGGCTTGGCTGGCGGGCACGTTGGATACGGAAGAAAAACGCCGCCTGTTACTGCGGTTGGCGGATATTTTTAAAGTGCTCGGCGAGCCGACACGGCTGAAAATTTTGCGTGTGCTTTGGCAAGGCGAATGTTGCGTGAACGAACTGGCGGAAGCAATTGATATGGAAGCGTCCGCGGTCAGTCACCAGCTGCGCATTCTTCGCCAGGCGCACTTGGTGGATTTCCGTAAAATCGGTAAAAATGCCTGCTATTTTTTGGATGACGCGCACGTGGTGCATTTGCTTGAGCAGGGCCTCAACCATGCCGCGCATCGGGGAGAGGAGTAACCATGCGTTTGTATTTGATGCGCCATGGTCATGCCGTCAAAGAACGGGCGACGTTGGATAATTTTCATCGCTCGTTGACCGATGAAGGCATCGCGGAAACGGAAAAGATGGGACGCCACCTGAAGGAAATGCTGCCGGATCAGGCGGTCGGAATTTATTTGAGTCCGCTGGTGCGCACGCAACAGACCGGCGAGATTTTGGCGCGGACTTTGCGCGAAGGCCGCGCGGCCGCCGACGTGACGAGCGGAACGTTGTACGCGTTGGCGCGTGACAATTGGGAGCCGCTCGATAATCATCTGATCAATTTGACGGCCTCCGGCGGTCCCGAGCATGTCTTCTTCGTCAGTCACCAACCGTTTTTGGAAGCGTGGTTGTACGGACTGACCGGAGTCAGTCTTTCCTTCAAACAAAGCAGCATCGCGGTCGTCGATTTGCGCCGCGGCAAAAAATCAAAGTTGGTGGCGTATTTGACGCCGTTATTGTGGGAGAAATAAATTGCACAGTCACTTTTTTGCGTATTTGGCACGCATGAAATTCATCAAGCGTTGGGGCCTGATGAAAAATACGATGCCGGAAAATATTCAGGAGCACAGTTTGCAGACGGCGATGATCGCGCATATGCTGGCGGTACTTCGCAATGTCCGTTACGGCGGTCACGTTGATCCGGAACGGGCGGCCGTTCTCGGCATGTACCATGATGTCAGCGAAGTGTTCACCGGCGATATGCCGACACCGGTCAAATATTTTAATGAAGATATTCGTGCGATGTACGGCACGATCGAGCAGGCGGCCGTGGAAAAATTATTCGCCACGTTGCCCGCTGACCTGCGCGACGCGTATCGGGCGTATATTTTGACGCCGGAAGAAGCTCCCCTGTGGGAATTGGCGAAGGCGGCGGATACGCTCAGCGCTTATTTGAAATGCGTCGAGGAACGTACCGCGGGCAATCCGGAGTTTGATGAAGCGTACGCGACGATTCGTAAAAAATTGGAAGAGTCGCCCGTACCGGAAGTGCATGATTTTCTCGCGACGTTCGCGCCGAGCTTTACGCTGACGCTGGACGCGCTCAACGCGACCGCGAAGGAAGAAAAATGACGCCATGGCCCGTTCTTTTAATTAATGATTATATCGAGCACGGCACATCGAATATGAATGTGCTGGAGCCGATTTTGCGCGCGCTCGGTTATCCCGTGTCGGGATTGCTGACGGCGGTGATGAGCCACAGTTTCGAGTACGGGGATTATGACTATTTTCCGCTGACGGAACATTTGCGGCGGACCTTGCCGCTTTGGGAGAAACAAGGCTTCACGTTTGCCGCGGTGGCGACCGGTTTTATCGACAGCCTCGGCAGTTTGGAACAATTCGCGTTGTTGCGGGACGCATTACCGAAATGGCGCGCGCAAGGTTCGTTTATTCTGGTGGATCCCGTAATGGGGGATAACGGCGCCTTGTATCCCACATTGCCGTGGGAACTCGTCACGGAAATGCGCACGCTTTTGCCGATGGCGGATATCATTACGCCAAATTGGACGGAAGCGGCGTTACTCTTGGACGAAGATCCCGCGTGCGAGCAAAGCGTCGCGCCGCAATGGCTCGAACGTTTATGCGCATTAGGGGCGCGATCTTGCGTCATCACGGGTGTGGGAAATCCTGACGCGAACGGCGGCACCATTTATTATCGGGCGGCTGACGGCCATGCGAGCGCTGTTGATTTTGCGCGACTGGCGCCGAATTTCAGCGGCAGTGGCGATTATTTCAATGCGGTACTGCTCGCGGCGTTGCTGCGCGGTGAATCGCTCGCGGAAGCGGTGAAGACAGCGGCACGATTTATTGAATTCGCGCTGCGCGAGACGCAGGCGCAGGAATCCGATTTCGGCAACGGCTTGATGCTTCGCGGCGCGTTGCAAGCGACGGTAAAAAAATGGACGGAAGACGAATGAGAGCAAGCAAAAAGCGCTTACTGCGGTAAGCGCTTTTTTGGTGATCAGCTTTTGCGACCGAGAATCGCGTTGACGCGATCTTTAATATTGCTTTCCGAATTCTTTTTCGGCGCGGC
>NZ_JAHAHH010000113.1 GCF_018373335.1 Negativicoccus succinicivorans | reverse complement strand
ACTGGAAAAAGCATATCCCGAGTTGAAAAAATAATAATAAAAAAGAGTGCTCATAAATGGGCACTCTTTTTTATTGCACTGAAAGACGAGTTAAACCGTCTACATAACAATAGGGACTTCCATCGCGATCAGCGATTTCCGCTTCCACTCCGTACACATCTCGCATTAATTGTTCCGTCAAAACGGCTTGCGGTGCACCCCACGCATAAATTCCACCCTGTCCCAATACAAGCAGACGGTGCGAATATTTAGCGGCATGATTGACATCATGCAATACCATGACTACCGTTACTTCATTACTACGATTGATACGTTGCAAAAGTTCCATGACTTCCAGCTGATGGCTCAAATCAAGATAGGTAGTCGGCTCATCCAGCATAATAATCTCCGGCTCCTGTGCCAACGCCATCGCGATTCTTGCTCGCTGGCGTTCGCCACCGGATAATGACTGAATATTGCGATCTTTCAAATGCCATACACGAGTATTCTGCAACGCTTCCTGCACAATTTTTCGATCGTAATCGCTTTGCGGCTTCCACCAGGCTTGATATGGATAGCGTCCACACCCAACCCACTCTTCCACCGTCATATCACCCGGAGGCGTAGCTGACTGCGGCAAAAAGGCGACTTTACGTGCGAGCTCAGCCGGACTGAATTCTTCCAACGCTTGTTCCGAATAGGCAACATTTCCCTGATTACGCTTCTGAATACCAAGCATAGCACGTAACAATGTAGACTTCCCACAGCCATTCGCGCCGAGAATCGTCAAAATCTCGCCGCGTTCCACTGTGTAGCTGATATCGCGAATGACACTGTGACCGCCAAAAGAGACCGCCACATTATCGACTTTAATAATACTCATTCGCCCCTCCTCAGCAAGTATAAAAAGAAAGGCGCTCCGAGAAATGCCATAATAATCCCTACCGGTACTTCAATCGGTGCGAAGGCGACACGCCCCAACGTATCCGAAAGCACCATCACCGCGGCACCACCAAGTACCGACCCCGGCAAGAGAAAACGATGATCGCTGCCGATCAAAAGGCGCACCATATGAGGTACTACCAAGCCGACAAAACCGATCAATCCGGAAATACTGACGGCAGCGGCGGCAAGTAAAGCGGCTACACCCGTCATAAAAAAGCGTACACGTTCGACGCGCATACCAAGCGAACGTGCGGTTTCATCACCCAGACTTAAAATATTCAGCTGTTTTGCACCCGCGAGTGCAATGAGAATTCCAAGGATCGTATACGGCACAAGTACTTCCACCTGCGGCCAACTGCGAGCGGATAAACCGCCGACCATCCACAGCAACGCGCCTTGGACCCGATCACCGTAAAAAATCAACAACGCTGAAATACCGCTGCCTAAAAAAGCATTGACAGCAACACCGGCTAAAATAATCCGCAACGGACGAATCCCGTTCTTCCAGGCCAACGCATAAACAAACAAGGCTGATCCCATCGCACCTAAAAATGCAATCGGCGTGACAAGATACGTAAGATGAGGAAACAACACCAGCATAATGACACCGGCCAAACCTGCGCCACTCGATACGCCGACAATCCCCGGATCGGCAAGCGGATTTTTCATAACGGCCTGCAAAATAGCGCCGGCTACCGCCAAGTTGGCTCCGACTAAAGCCCCGACCAAATTCCGCGGAAAACGGATATTCCAAATAATGGGACCCGATGTGCCGCTACGATCTCCTCCCAAAATTTCCAAAATGCGGGAAAGATCAATCGGTGTTGCGCCAAAAGCAAGACTGCCTATCAGCGCCGCAGCCAAGACTACGGCCAATGTTGCCAACACAATCCACCGCCACGTCAAATGTTCTCTGTGTTTAGCGGTAGCACCTGAAGCGTTTAGGTTCGTCATAAGAATTATTTATTCGGTTCGATGTACAGCATTTGCGTACGCTGTACCAATAAGTACAACAAAGCATTAATGACAGAAGCAGCAATCGGGCTGCCCCCTTTGTTGCCACGAACGGTCACAAAGGGAACCGGAGCCTGCTCCACCAACGCTTCTTTCGATTCGGCGGCGCCGACAAAACCGACCGGAATACCGACGATCAGTGCCGGACGAATATTTTCTTCCGCACATAAACGCAATACTTCATACAACGCAGTCGGCGCATTCCCGATCGCAACAATATTTCCGTCCAATCGCTTACCGTACGCACGCATCGCCGCAATTGACCGGGTAATACCTTCCGCTTTGGCCACTTCGGCAATCTCCGGTGCGGAAACCTGGCAAAAAACTTCTCCCCCCAGCTGTGCAAGTGCTTTTTTATTGATACCTGTGCGGACCATTTCAACATCACAGTAAATATCCGCACCATTTTTTAAAGCGTTGAGACCTGCGGCAATCATGTCG
>NZ_JAHAHH010000112.1 GCF_018373335.1 Negativicoccus succinicivorans | reverse complement strand
GCGCCGTTTTCTTGATTGCTTGCACCTTCGCCGCGTTTTCCTTGCGTATGTCGGTCAACTTCTGCCGCATTTCCGCAAGTTTTTGCGCGTGTTCTTCCGCATCTTCCGCGTGACTTTCTTTTAACCGTGCGACCAGCGTCTGTTCGCGTTCCAGCTCCTGTTCCGCCGCGCGTTCCTGTTGGCGCATTTTGGACAGTTGTTTTTGCGCGTCTTTTACCGATTCCCGCGCGCCCTCATGTTCTTTTAATTCAGAACGCAAATAGGAAAGCACCTCGGCAAGTCGTTCCGCCTCCGTCTGTTCGTCTGTCTGTTGGCGGCTGTCCAGCTTGCGCAATTGTTTCATGTATTCGCCCGCAAGCTTATTACGTTCACGGGCAATATATCTTGTTTCCGCCTCCAGCAGGTCCGCTTGCCCCAATTCGCCCGTCATGTATTCTTCCACTTGCGCGCGGATAGATTCCGGATTCATTAATTCATCGGTGAATGCTTTTCTTTGTTCCTGTTCTTCGCGTTTCAGTCGTTCTTCCATTGGTCCGCCGGCGTCTTCCAACGCCTTTTTGAACGCCGCCGCATCAGCATAGTATTTACTCAGGACATCTTCGCCGAATTGTTTTGCCAACGCCTCATGCTTGTATATTTCTTCTTTTTGTAATTCTTCTGTCCGCGCCGTGCGCCACGATTGAATTGCATCTTCCAGCATTTCCTCGACGCCCTTGCGGATCTTTTCTTCCACTTTCTTTTCGACGGTTTCCGCGGCTCTTGCTTTCAGTTTCACCAAACGCGCCGCCAGTTTCGTGTCCACGTCTTGCATCGTGTCCAGCGCTTTTTCCGCCGTGTAGGCGTCAATCTCTTCCTGTGTTGCGAGCATTCTATCCATAACATTGCGGATTGATTCCGGCGGGATTTCGCCCAAGTCCAGCAAGTTTTGATATATTCCTACCAGCCAACGACGGAAACGCCGAAAAACCGCCTTTAAGTCGCGCGACGGCGCATTTCCTTCACGTACATAGGCCTCAAAACCGCGCGCCCACTTTTCGTGCGCCGTCCGATTGTCCGCCCCGTCTTTCCAGCCGGTCCACTCTTTGACCGTTTGCCAGTCCTTTTTCAGCCACTCCGGCGCGTTATCCTGTGCCGCCATTTGTTGCAGATCTTCCAAAAAGACGTGTCCCGATTCATGAACGAAAGTAGAAAAGTTAGCGTCCTTACGGAACAAGAACAACATTTGCCGGCCGTCGCGTAACGCCGTCATACCGCGAACGTGTCGCGTGAGTGGCGATTGACTATGCAGTAATACTTTTTTGCCGTCTTGATACATTTCCCCGACGGCTTGTCCGTTACGCTCCAGCACGCGCACGGCTTGATCGTTGAATATAACAAAGCAGCGTCCGTCCCTGTATTCTTTATAGGTAATACCCTCAATGCCAAATTTATGTAGCAATAACGATGCCGCTTTTTTCGGATCTTCTTCGCCTTCTCGTTGCATCTGGAACACTACATCACGCCAAACGCGTTCGCCACGTTGCGGGCCGAGATCGTCGGCCGTAGCCGCCCTGTATGATTCGGGACGCGATCGATAGTATGCGGCGATTGCCTTGCGCACCGCCTCCGGCTGTTCATTAAGTGGCGTATCCTCATCTAACAGAACGTCATTCTCCGGTATATCAACCTTATACAAACTAGCAGAGGCGGAAGGATCTCCCCCTGCTTTTTTCGCCTCACGTCGCATCAATTTATCTTGATACTGTTTTGCTACGTCATGTTCTTGCGCAAAATACAAGCCCCAGCCGTGCGCCTTTCTTCCCGTACCCGTGCCGATTGCGTTTGTGTCGAACCGATCAAAAGAACGCGGAGAACCGTGCCAAGCCGTTTGAAAATATTCAATGCGTGATTCCACTTTCAGAAATTCCCGCGCAACCGCTTGATACCGTTCCATGTTATCTCTTGCATTTCTTTTGTAGTTTTTAAGCCTTTTCGCGGCAACAATTTCGGCGGCTTTCGGCGCCGCTTGAAAAATGCTTTCAACCTCTTCCCGTGAAAGCGCGCTTTCTTTCGGTAAAAAGTAGGCCGCCGCCTCCGGCGTTTCTTTCGCTACATCGGCAACGAATTCGGCACGCTCATTTCTTTCTAAAACATTTTGCAGTTGTCCAGCCGCCCGCGGCTCTTCTGCAATGACACGGCGCAAAAGGTCAAAATTATTTGCCCGCAATTCCGGTCTAAAACTATGTAAAAGCCCAACAGTGCGGCGAACGACTTCCGCAATAAAGTCTGGATCATTCTTTAGCGTTTCGCCGGCCGCTAAAAGCGTGGACATTCCGCCGCGTCGCGCCGCCGCCAACGCCACATCTTTATCATTGCGCGCCTGTTCGGGCAACGAGCGGAACAAGTCAGGATCACCGTTTACAACTTCAAGCCATTCTTTTTTGC
>NZ_JAHAHH010000004.1 GCF_018373335.1 Negativicoccus succinicivorans | reverse complement strand
CTGCGCGTCGTCAAAGTTTCCTTCGACACCGTACACGTGCACGTTTTCCCCCTCTTGGGTCTGCATCTGCCATTTTTGCACGGGGCTGACGCCGTGTTCCGGATAGAACACCACGATTTCCGTTCCCGGCACATCTTGGAATCCTGCCAACGCGGCTTTGCCCGTATCGCCGCTGGTCGCGGTCAGGATCAAGGTCGTTTCCGCGCGCCCGAGTTTTTCCTTGGCGGCCTGCAGTAAATGAGGAAATAAAGATAACGCCATGTCTTTGAACGCCAGTGTCCGGCCATGGAACAGTTCCGTGAAGTAACGTTTTTCACCGACTTTGCGCACGCGAATAATCCCCGGCATATTGAATGTCCCGTTGTATGCCTTGCGGCATAAAGTCAACAGTTCTTCTTTTTCCCAATCGGTAAAAAACAGCGCCAATACTTCGGCGGCGAGTTCCGCGTATGTCAGATTCGCCGTTGCTTCCCAGTCCTCACGCGGTGCCGGTAAAGATTCCGGAACGTACAGTCCCCCATCCGGTGCCAGACCTGAAACAAGAGCTTCCGCGGCGGTAACGGACGGAGCGCGCCCGCGCGTACTGACAAAATTCATGGTATTCATCTCCTTTGGCTTGCGCCTGATCCTAACATGCCCCAACGGCATAAAACGACTTTACAGCCGTAATTATATGCATAATTTAGTACCTATTATACCATACGTGAAGATGCGCCGAGCGCGACGCGCCTGACAATTTTCCCGCGCTTGGGTACAATGTAAATAAACGGAGGAGGGATACCATGTCCATGATCGGTACTAAAGGAAGCTTTACCCGCGTCATTGCCGCCGCGGATACGGCCGCGACCGTCGGCAGCGGCACCGTCGACGTGTGCGCGACGCCCGTGATCGCCGCCGTAATGGAGGCGGCCGCCGTCGCCGCGCTCGCGCCACACCTGAACGATGACGAAACTACGGTCGGCACGCGCATTTCTCTCACGCACACCGCGCCGAGCTTAGTCGGAATGACGCTGACCGCCTGCGCGGAAATCACGGCGCACACCGGACGGCAATACGAATTTACCGTGACGGTGCGTGACGAGATCGGCGTCGTCGCCGAAGGTACGCACACGCGCGTTGCGGTGAATACGTCACGTTTTTTGGCGAATGCCGCGACGCGAGCGCGCAAGTAAGCAATAAAAAAGATCCTCCACGGAGGATCTTTTTTAACGTCCGCATTTCAGCGTGAAATACGTCACTTCGCGATCGCAAAATACGCGCAGCGGCATCCAGCCGCCCGCGCCGCGACTGACGTAACCGACATTGGCGCCGCGCGTAAACAGGCCGCGATTGTACGGATACATCAGCGGAAACGTCTGCCCGGCGGGACCGAACTGCATGCCGTGCGTGTGTCCGGCCAACGTCAGCTCAACGTGACGCGTGAAACCTTCTTCCAAAAATTGCGGGTGGTGTGCCAGCAACATCACGAACGCACGTTCCGGAATGCCCGCCATGGCTTGATCCGTATACTCTTTGGCTTGCGCTTTCAAGTTCTCGCCGCGTTCGAACGGATAATCCACACCGGCCACGTAGATAGTCGCGCCATCGCGGGAAAGCGTGGCGTGCTCATTTTTCAAGATGCGAATATCGGATTGCGCAAGGTAGTCCGCGATCAGCGGCTGGTTGCGGAAGTATTCGTGATTGCCCCACACATAATCGATACCGAGTCGAAAGTTCGGCGCTTTTTCTTTCAACAGTTGCTGCAACGCCGGAAGCTCCCGCACGTCATCAATCAGGTCACCGCCCAAAACGACGTAATCCACTTCATCGCGTTCCGCCTGTTCCAAAATCTCCGCCAGATCACTGACGTGGTAGTACGGTCCGATATGCAAATCGGTAATGAGCGCGATTTTGGTACCGTCAAATTGATACGGTAAACTCGTGTAGCGTAATTCTTTCGTTTCATAGTCCAAATGTTCGCTACCGTAGAGACCCGCGCCGATCATGACGACAGCGCCGACCATGATGAACGCGCTGAGCGTCGACCAAAGTCCCCTTTTTCCGCCGAATAATGAAAGGATACGCACAATGAGCAGCGGCACCGCCACGGCGATCTGCCAGATCAGCCAGGAGACGCTAAGCAATGCCAGAAAACGGCCGAACGCGCCGGCGAAGGTCGTCAAATATAAATCCGCGTAAAAAAAGTAGTAGGCGGCCGCCAGCCACGAAATGCTTAGAAAGCTGCCGAAAAGCGTGTACTGATTCATCCTCCACAGAGCCGCCAGACACGCGGAATTTATAAAAGATACGACAAAGGAAATTGTCAATAAAGCAAGTAAAATAAAGTTCACTCGAGTCATTTTTAATTACCGATCCCGATCTAAAATATATGTCGCCAACTTGGCATGCGGTCCCGCCATTGGCAGCGTCACAAATTCGTCCGGCCGCACCCAGCGAAAATCCCCCGCTAATGTTGACGGCGGCGCCGCGCGGTACGCCCGCAATTCCCAAATGCGATGCGAAAACACGTGCTTATGCCGCCAAAACCATTGCCTGGACTGCGGCGGATACTGCGTAAACAGTTCCTCTTTCGCGGCCGTCAATGTCCGCGCCAACTGCTGCGGAAACTGCCACATGCCGGCGAGCATGCCTTCTTCCGGTCGCCGTTCCAATAAAAACGCCCCGTCGCGGGCGACCACGGCGACGGAGGCATACCATTTTTGTTGCTGTGTTTTTTTCCGACGTACAGGCAAGGTGTCCGTCTGCCCGGTTCGGTACGCCGCGCATTCCTCGCGCAAAGGGCACTGACCGCACCGCGGCGCGCGCGGAATACAGACCATCGCGCCGAAATCCATCAGCGCTTCGTTAAATTCCTGCGGCCGATCCGCGGGCAATACTTCCGCGACGAGTTTCGTCACTTCGCGATGCACGGGCGCGTCCAAAATATTTCCGGTGATCCCGTACAGTCTGGCGAATACGCGCAGGACATTGCCGTCGACCGCCGGTTCGGGTTCGTTAAAGGCGAGCGAACGGATCGCTCCCATCACGTACGGACCGACGCCGGGCAACGCCAACAGTTCGTCACGCCCCGACGGAATTTCGCCGTCGTATCGCGCTTGGACTTCCTGCATCGCCTGCTGCAAAAGGCGGGCGCGCCGGTAGTAACCAAGCCCTTGCCAGGCGTGCAGAACGTCTTCCGTAGAAGCCTGCGCCACCGTCTCCGGCGTCGGAAATTTCTCCAGCCAGTTCGTGTAGTAGGCGCGCACCGCCTCCACGCGCGTCTGCTGCAACATGATTTCCGATACCCAGGTGCGGTACGGCGTACGCTCTTCCCGCCAGGGGAGTTCGCGGCCGTTGACTTTGAACCAGGCCAGCAGTTTTTCAACCCAGGTCGTCACGTAAACTCTCCCGCTCGACTTCGCGCAATTCAAACGCGATGATTTCTTCCTGATCCTCGGCAAATAAAATCATGCCTTTAATCGCATGCCCCGCCAAAAGTTGCGGCAGCCAGAGGTGATCTCCCGACCACATCTCTTCGTAAGGCACGGCGTTCGGATAAAACCACTCCGGCTCCATTTCTTCCGTCGGCTTCGGTATCCCTTCGTAACGCTCCGCGATATAAATCGTCGCCGGATGATTGAGTTCCGGATGGTCTTCAAAACGAAATTGCAAATGCCCCGTCAATACGAGATTTTCCGGTTCGACAACCAGTCCCGTCTCTTCCCGCAGTTCACGCGCCGCCGCTTGGCGCAGACTTTCTCCCGAGCGCACCTTGCCGCCGAAACCGTTCCATTTATCGACGCCGAAACCGCGACGTTTCTTTCCCAAAAGAACTGCCCCGTCATCGCGCCGTACAAAGACCAACGTTGTCGGTTTCATCGTTTACGGCTCCCGACATGCTGCGAAAGAAATGCCGCCACCGATTTATCTTCCGCGATGCCTTTCAATAAGGTTTGCTCCGAATTTTCCATATGCCGTACCGCAATTTTGCGAGCGCGCGTCGCGTTGTGTTCGGCGATGGCTTCGACCAAATCGCGATGCTCCTGCCAGGTATCCTGCAAGCGTCCCGGATAGTGCAACGATACGGAGCGAAAACGCGTCAACATTTCCCGCAAGTTGTTGATGATTTCGCTCAGGCGACTGTTGCGACTGGCCGTATACAGAATTTGATGAAATTTAATATCCGTCTCGACGATCTTGTCGATGTCCCCGTTCTCGATGTAATCGCCGATTTCCACGAGCAGACGTTCAAGTTCTTCGAGTTCTTCCTCCGTGATGCGCTCCGCCGCCAAACCGGCCGCGAGTTCTTCGAGCGCCGTGCGGATTTCAAATACTTGGGAAATATCTTTCAGCGAAATGTCCGCGACATAAGTGCCGCGCCGCGGAATCATCACCACAAAACCTTCCGCTTCCAGTTCGCGCACCGCTTCGCGAATCGGCGTGCGCGAAACGCCGAGTTCATCCGCCAATTGTAATTCCATCAGGCGCTCGCCGGGCTGTAAAGTGCCGTTCTGAATGGCCGTGCGCAATGTTTCCGCGACGAGTTCACGCAACGGACGATACGCGTCCAAGTGAATTGGCGCCAATCGTTCATGAGTTCGTTTTTTCATCGATAACCGCCCCTCGTTTTAACTTGATAACTGCGCCAACCGCGCTGCTCCCGTTCGATTTGCCGCATCACGAAATACGCTTCGCGAGCCGTCGGCACCGCCACGAAAAAGGCCGCGCCGGAGCCCGTCAGTGAATACGGGTAGCGCAGATCGCGCAAAAACTTTGAAAGCTCCTGCAACTTCGGTTCCGTCGGCGCAAGCAGCGCCAAAAAATCATTGCCCAAGCGTCGCCATACCATCTCGGGCCGCTGTCCCAATGCCGCGACCACGCCGGTCACATCGACCGTGCCCGCGAAGGGTGTCGCATCGTAACGCGCGTACGCCTGCGCGCTTGCCACGCTGAGCGGCGGCATGACGATGACCAGGTTCGTTTCGGGCAACTCCGGCAACGACGTCAGCACATCGCCCTTTTCTCTGCCGCGAGCGCAACCGCCGAAAACGCAAAACGGCACGTCACTCCCGAGTTGACCCGCCAGCCATAACAGTTCCGCGTCCGTCAAACCGAGTTGCCAAAACCGGTTCAGGCCGCGCAACACGGCGGCCGCGTCGCTGGAGCCGCCGCCGAGGCCGCTGCCCGCCGGAATTCGTTTATTGAGTTGAATCGCCACGCCTCGCCGTTGGCCGACATAACGGCGCACCAGTTGAGCCGCTTCCCACGCCAAATTGCCGGCGCCCAAAGGCAGCGACAAATCATTGCAACGAAAAATCAATTCATCGGCCGGACTGAAAAAGACGGAATCGCTTAACGTGATCGAATGCATCACGGTATCAATATTGTGGTAACCGTCCACGCGCCGACCGGTAATGGCAAGTGCCAAATTAATTTTAGCGGGTGCCAATTCTTCCTGCATACAGTCACCTGCCTCTAGCAAAAATCAATCGAATCGTATAAGATAATTTATAAGATACGGGTGTTTCCCGCGCCGTCCGAAAAGGGCGTCGCCGGTAAGTAAATGGTATTTTTTCGATACATCCGTTTCCTATTCAGTATACTCGAATTTAGCGGCGCTTACAATGAGCACGCGCTGAAAGGGGCTTTATGCGTTCATTTCTACATACGCTTTTAATGGTCACTGTCGGCTGCTTTATTTACGCGGTCGGACTGAACATGTTTTATATTCCGCACAATTTGCTTTCGGGCGGGATCACCGGCGTGGCGGTCATCATCTACTACCTGACCGGCATTTCTTTCGGTATCGCGAACTTAGTCATCAATATCCCGATGATTATTCTGTCGGTGTTATATCTCGGCAAACGCTTTACCGGTATTACGATCTACGGCACGGTCATGATGTCGGTCGCCGTCGATCTCCTCGCGCCGCTCGCGCAAACGATGTACATTCATGAGTCCGTATTGTCCGCGGTCTTCGGCGGCATACTGCTCGGCGTCGGCTCGGGTCTGATGTATCGTTACGACGGCAACTCCGGCGGACTGGATGTCGTCGCGGCCATTGTGAAGAAAAAATATTCGCTGGAAATGGGCAGCGTTATCTTCGCCCTTAACGCCTGCATCATGGCGGCGGGCGCGATCATCTTCAACCTGGAGCTCGCGGTGCTGACGCTGGCAGGCATGTACACGCAATCGCTCGTCACCAATAAAGTGGTCATCGGTTTGAACCAACGCAAAACCGCCTATATTGTTTCCGAGCACGCCGATGAAATCGCCGACGCGATCATTCGCGAAGTCGGCCGCGGCGTGACGATTCTCTACGGCGAAGGCGCGTTTACCAAAGGAATGCGCAAAGTTATCTTTGTTGTCATCAACCTGACGCAGATCGCGAAAATCAAAAAGCTGCTTGACGAGATCGATCCGCACGCATTCATGTTCATTACGCCGACAGCGGATGTCATGGGGCGCGGCTTTACCTCGCCGAAAACACCTACTATTCCGCAGGAAGCGCAGTATTACCATGATGAGTTCGGGCGGCTGATCCGCAAGAAAACGCTGTTCCCCGCCGAAAAACATCCGGTGCAGATCTCACCGCAAGCAGCCAACGTCCAGGAAGCGAGTCGCATGGTGCCGAAAGAACCTCCGGAAGAATAAAAAAAGAATCCCGCTCGGGATTCTTTTTTTGTGCTTATTTAACGGTTGCCCGTCACACACGCCAGTACCTTGGCATGTATTTCTTCCACCGTCAACAAACGGTCACCGTCCGTGCAGCGGATCCGGACCCAGCCGTAATGCGGCGCCAAAAGATCGTAGGCGGCATAGCAACGTGCCAAATATTCACGATCCGCTTCATGGATATCGGTCGCTTGCGCGGCCTGATCTTTATTTTGCGTGCGCGCCGCCAACAGCTTCTCGGAAACGTCACGCGGAATATCGAGCAAAATGACGAGATCGGGACGCGGCAATTCGAGCGTGCCGTATTCAAACGCGTCCAGCCACTGCAAAAATTCGCGTTTTTCTTTCGCGCTGCGCAGCTTGGTCATCTGATGCACCATGTTGGACGTCACGTAACGATCCGCGACTACCGTGCCGCCCGCTTCATAAAACGCGCCCCAGTCGCTTTTATACGACGCGTAACGGTCAACCGCGTACAAGGTGGAGGCCGCGTACGGGCTCACATCATCCGGATGCGCGCCGAATTCACCGGCCAGATACATGCGCACCGGTCCCGCCGCCGGACTCTCATAGTTCGGAAAGGTGACGCTTTTGACCCGCTCGCCGCGCGCCGTAAGCGCTTCTTTTAACAGAGCCGCCTGCGTAGCTTTCCCGCTGCCGTCAGCGCCTTCAAAGACAATCAGACGTCCTTTCATTTCGCTTCCTCCCGCGCCATTTCCTGCCAACGTTCGGGAGCCATGCCGCTCGCGGCTTGTGTTTTCGTGCGCACAATGGGAAGTTCCAAGACCAGCGGTTCTTGCAACGCCAAAGTCAGCGGATCAAAACTTTCGCCCGGGCGTACCGCGGCGCGAAAGACTTTCCCTTCCCGATCCAGCGGCAACGTTTTCAGGCGACTGCGAATATTTTCCAGTTCGCCGCGGCTGAGTCCTTTTTCCGTCAGATCCCGCCATTGAAATGTGATGCGCCGTTCTTTAAAAAAGCGTAACGCGTGCTGCGTGGCGCGATTTTTTTTCGTACCGATGATTTGAATCATTTGTTTTCCCCCACCAGTTGTTGCGCGAGTTTCGCCGCCTGCGCCAACTGCGCCGGTCGGATTTGCGCGAGCGCTTTGCGCAACGACGCGTGCAACGGATACTCGGCGAGTTCTTCCGGGCGCACCCAGCGATACGCCAAATGTTCAAAGGAAAGAGTGACTTTCTCCGTATCGGAACGGCAAATAAACATGACGCCGGTCAACGGCCGCACCGGATGCCGACGAAAATTCCACAGACCGACCGGCCCTAAAATATGCACGGTAAGACCGGTTTCCTCTTTGACTTCCCGCCGTAACGCCGCCGCGAAATCTTCGCCGAATTCCAAACCGCCGCCGGGAAACTCCCACGGATGACGGCCGGGACGATCCTTTTTTTGTAAAATTAAAATTCGTCCGCGGTGCCAAATAATCGCCTTGACGGACATACCCATCGTCCGTTGGCGAGGCTGTTTTCGCTGCATAATTCTCCTTGTAAAAAAACGTCCATGCCGTTCGGCATAGACGTTTTCGGTTACCTGCTACTTGCTATAGTTAGCGACATAATCGGTTCCCAGTCGCACATATTGTTCGAGCACGTTCGTCACGCGACGCAACGCCGCGCGATTCAATTGATGTAACGTTCGACCATGAGTGACGGACCGAATGAGCTCGCTGATTTCAAACCCGGTGTAACCGAGTACCGCTAACTGACTTGTCAGGGTATTAATCTTGCTCATGTTCCTACCTCCTTCATGCTTTCGCTACATATGTTCCTTTATGTAGTGGAGATAGTATAACCCAAAATAAGAACAGTTGTCAATTCAGCGCGTACGTTTGAGCGGATTGAAACGGTTCATCGCCAGATCCATGCCGAGCGTGCAGATGCCGACTGCCGCCTCGGCTGCCTGTTGAACCCCTTCCGCCATCGCCGTCGCGTCATCTTCCTGCGGACGCGCCAGCACATGATCAATGACGGTCCAGCCGGGTTGCGGCCGACCGATGCCGATGCGAACATGCGGAAATTGATCGGTGCCCAAATGCGCGATCACCGATTTCATCCCGTTGTGTCCGCCGGCGGAACCTTTGACCCGCAGGCGCAACTGGCCGACGGGCAAATCCATATCATCGTAAATCACGATTACGTCCGCCGGTGAAAGTTTGTAATAGCGCATGAGCGGACCGACCGCGTCGCCGCTCAAATTCATGAACGTTTGCGGCATGACCAGCATTACCTTTTCACCGTCGATGTTAATCGTCGCGGTATGCGCCTGATGCTCCTCTTTCCAGCGCGTCACGCCGTATTTTTCAGCGATCGCCGCGACCGCCATGAAACCGGCGTTATGACGCGTACCGGCGTACTTGCTGCCGGGATTTCCCAAGCCTACAATCAACTGCAAAACAAACCTCTATTTATCAAACAGTTTGCTGACGGAAACATTGTGGAAAATCCGCATGATCGCCTCGCCCAAGAGCGGCGCGACCGAGAGTTGCGTGATATTCGGCAGCTGTTTTTCCGCCGCAACCGGAATCGTATTCGTAATCATAAGTTCTTTAATATTCGACGCCGCCAGACGTTCCGTCGCCGGATCGGTCAGCACCGGATGCGTGCAGGCCGCGCGTACGGATTTCGCGCCGAAACGCTGCAATGCTTTCGCGCCTTCCACCAAAGAGCCCGCTGTATCGACGATATCATCGACGATAACACAGTTTTTGCCTTCGACGGAACCGATCAGATTCATGACTTCGGCAACCCCCGGACGCGGACGCCGTTTTTCAATGATCGCGATCGGCGCGCCGACGCGGTCCGCCAAGTCGCGCGCGCGAGTGACGCCGCCCAAGTCGGGCGAAACGATCATCAAATCCGGAATGTCCTGTTTGCGGATGTGCTTCGCTAAAATCGAAGCGGCTTTCAAGTGGTCCACGGGAATATCGAAGAATCCTTGAATTTGACCCGCGTGCAGATCAATCGTGACAAGACGGGTGATGCCGGAACGCTGCATGAGATCCGCCACGAGTTTCGCGGTGATCGGTTCACGGCCGCGCGTTTTGCGATCCTGACGCGCGTAACCGTAGTAGGGAACGACCGCGGTAATATGACGAGCCGAGGCGCGTCGTAACGCGTCCGCCATGATGAACAGTTCCATCAGGTTATCATTGGCGGGCGTACCCGTCGGTTGAATCAGGAAGACGTCAGTCCCCCGCACGCTTTCATCAATCATGACCTGGATTTCACCGTTATTAAACCGGCCGCAAAATGCTTTGCCGACAGGAATGCCGATATAGTCCGCGACCTCCTGGGCCAATTCCGGATGCGCCGTTCCGGTGAATAACTTCAGTTGTTTTCCTGTTTCGACTGACATGGTGTGATCTCCTTTATTTTGTTTCTTCCGCTTTCTTTACCCAATCTTCTTTGACAAATTGCCGAGCGCGCGCTACGGCGAGCGCTTTTTCCGGAACGTCTTTGGTAATCGTCGAGCCCGCGCCGATATAGGCGTCGCGACCGATGACAACCGGCGCTACCAGATTGCTGTTGCAGCCGACGAACGCTCCGTCTTCAATCGTCGTGCGATATTTCTTGTGACCGTCGTAGTTCACGGTAATGGTACCGCAACCGATGTTGACCCCGCCGCCGATATCGCTGTCGCCGAGATAACTCAAATGCGGCAGTTTGGTGCCTTCGCCGACGGTGCTGTTTTTCACTTCGACGAAGTTGCCGACTTTGACATGATCCGCGATCCTCGTATTCGGCCGCAAATGAACGTACGGGCCGATTTCGCAACCGCTGCCGACGCTCGCTTCATGCGCGTACGTGCGATGCAAATGCGAGTTGTCGCCGACCGTCGTGCGATCGAGTTCCGTATCCGGACCGATATGGCAACCGTTGCCGACAACCGTGCCGCTGCGCAAAATCGTCCCCGGTTCGAGAATCGTGTCTTGGCCGACACGAACGTCCGCGTCCACATAGGTGCGCGCCGGATCGATCAGCGTCACGCCCTGCGCCATCAGTTCCGCGTTTTTGCGCTGCCGCAAAATCGCTTCCGCCTGCGCCAATTGCGCGCGCGAATTCACGCCGAGCGTTTCGTCGCTGTCCGCGCAGGTCGCCGCCGTCACCGTTTCGCCGGCGCTGACCAGCAAATCAATGACATCGGTCAAATAGTATTCGCCTTGCGCGTTGTCATTGGTAATCCGTTGCAACTGCGGCCACAGTTTACGGGCGTCAAAGCAGTAGGTGCCGGTATTGACTTCCGTGACTTTTTTCTCTTCCGGCGACGCGTCTTTTTCTTCGACAATCTTGCGCACGTTCTGCGCCGCATCGCGAATAATCCGACCGTACCCCGTCGGGTCGGCGAACGTCGTCGTCAAAATCGTCGCCGCCGCCTGCTGTCGGGCATGCGTCGCGATCAGCTCCCGCAGGGTTTCGGCGCGCAAAAGCGGCGTATCGCCGCAGATGACGAGCACCGTGTCCGCGTCTTGTAACGCCTCTTGCGCGAGCATGAGAGCATGACCCGTTCCCAACTGTTCGGCTTGCTCAACGTAATGATACGCCGAACCGAGACGCTCGGCAACCCGATCGCCGCCGAAGCCGACAATCACGACCGCGTCGTCTGCGCCCGCCGCCTTCGCGCTCCGCAATACATGGGACACCATCGGTACGCCGCCGACTTCGTGCAACACTTTCGGTTGCCGCGATTTCATGCGCGTGCCTTTGCCTGCGGCTAAAACCGTCGCCACAAGTTTACTCATTCATTTCCTCCTCCGGTTCCAACTGAGGGCGAATTCTGACATGCCGTTCCACTTCATCGACGCCTTCCAACACCAGTAACGGCATATAGTCGCCGGTCATTTTCTCCCGCGGCTCCGCGGTGGCGACCAATACGCCGACGCCGACCGTTTGCGAACCCGATTCGTAGACAAGCTCTTTCATGCCTTTCGCGGTGCCGCCGGCTTTCATGAAGTCGTCAATAATCAACACCCGTTGATTCGGCGCGAGCGCCCGCTTGGTAAGCGACATCGTCTGAATTCGTTTAGTGGAACCCGAAACGTAATTAATGCTGATTGCCGATCCTTCCGTCACACGGCTGTCGCGCCGCGCGATGACCAGCGGTTTGTTAAATGCCCGCGCCACCATCATGGCCGGCAGGATCCCTTTTGTCTCCACTGTCATAATGCAGTCCGGTTGCGTGGCGGCAAAGCGGGTCATGAAAATTTCTCCCACTGCCGACATCCATTGCCAGTCGTACAAAATATCCGACATGTACAAAAATCCGCCCGCGATAATCCGATCGCCGCTTTCGAGTTTCGCCGCCATGGTTTCCAGCACCCGGTTGGCGGCGCGCCCCTTCCGATACGGGATGTAACGCACCCCGCCGGCCGCGCCGAAAACGGTCTCCAGCGACCCCAACCGATACGCATCAAAAGCGCGGCGTACCGACAGCAGATCTTCGCTCAATGTCGATTTGGCAATGCCGAAATAATCGCAAAAAAAAGACAAAGGGATCAGCTCATGCGGACGGTCCGCCAACATTTTAGTCAGCGCCGCCATACGTTCGACACGTCGAAGTTTTGGCATGAGATCACCTCTCTTCTGTAAGTATAGAATAGCATACTCATCACTAATTTTCATCAAAAAGTAGAATGAATTTATATTTTTTTCGCGGAGTATTCGCACAATGACGAACGTTCGCTTAATTTCGCTCATCGAGAAGGGCGAACGTTACCGATCCGCGGCGCGTACCGGCGGAAAACTTCTGATTCTCGGACGCAAAAAACCGGCCCGAAGGCCGGTTTAATGAATTCACTTATTTTTGCAATTTCGCTGCCACTTCCGGAGTTACGTCAACGATTTTTTCGTCTTTCGCTTTAGCGGCAATCTGAACCGGTTGCGCGAGGATGATATCCAGTTTCTGATCGCGCAATACGTCCTGCGTCGCTTTGTTCAAATCTTTTTGCAACGCCTCGGTCGCTTTTTCACGATCCTGCATGTAGGACTGAATCAAGGCTTTGTATTTGCCTTGCATCGCCTGCTGCTGTTCCTGCTGCGTTTTCATTTGGTTGAGGTCCGCTTCCATAGCTTTCAGCTGCGGCGCATACTGCTGTTCCACTTTCTGCATCTGCTGCACCATCGGCTGATATTTCGGGCTGGCCTGCAATGCCATGTCGACATTCAACACGCCGGTGCCCGCAGCGCACGCACTCAATACCGTACCGGCCGCCAATACGGCCGTCATCATACTTGTTTTAAACATAGTGTTTCCTCCTTAGTTACTACATAGTTACTACCTAGAAACTACATATATTTTACATGAATTGAGCCTGCTTGCCAAGTCGACCGCGCGGCTACACGCGCCCGAGTAACTCCCGCTCCGCCTGCTCCGCTTGCGTTTCCAGCGTTTTTTGGCGCGCTATTAGAAGTTTAGTATACTCATTTTCGGGCATATTTTTAATGTTGATGCGCACATTATAGAGCGCTCCGCGTATCGCGGCCGCGGCGAACAAGACGGCCAATTCCCCGTCCGAGCGCGCGCTCGCCACGCCCTTTTCCAAAACTTGCGCCGCCAACGGAAAAATCCGCGCGCACGCCTCGGCCAAAGCCAACGGTACTTCCGCCGCCACGCGCGTCGCCGCTTCATTTCGCGCCGCTCGGGAAGGGTCGTCTTTAGGCAATCGCCACGCGGCCACGAGCGCTCCGAACGCGTCCGCGTCTTTTTGAATATAGCTCAAAACCTCGGCGCGTAAACCTTCCGCCTCTTCGCGCACCGCTTGCATATCCTCATGCGCGTCGGCATAGCGTTCATTTTTCAATGTCAGTTCCGCGACCATTTGCGCCAACGCGACGGCCTGCGCCCCAACGAGCGCGCCGGCGCCGCCGCCGCCCGGTGTCGGTGCGGCGCTTGCCAAAGCGGCGGTGAATTCCGCGAGTGTCATTTGCGTGGGTTGATTCATAACGACTCCTTTGCGTTTTGTTTTCAGTATGCCATGCCCCCCGCCCGTTGGCAAGCATGCGCACGTGTCTGCTATAATTATTATATAGATGTTACGGTAAATTCGGAAAGGAGCGACACAATGAACAAATACATGGTTTTATTGAGCAAAGGTTACGAAGAAACGGAAGCGTTACTGGTGGTAACGTATTTGCGCCGCGCCAGCATCGATGTCGATACGATTTCGACAATGGACACGTTGGAAACGCTCGGCGATCACGATATCATGATCAAGGCGGATAAAAAATGGGATGAAATCCATCTCGACGATTACGCCGGCATTATTACGCCGGGCGGCATGATCGGTTCGGAAACGCTGGCCGCCGATCAACGCGTCACCAAGGCGATCAAAAATTTTCATGACGCGGGCAAACTGGTCGCGAGCATTTGCGCCAGCCCCATCGTGTTACACGCCGCGGGCATTGCCAAAGACATCGAAGGCGTGTGCTATCCGGGCATGGAAGAAGCCGTCGGTTTCAAAAAAGCGCATGAAGAAATCGTCTTCTTCGATCAAAACGTTTTGACGAGCCGCGGACCTTTGACCGCCCCCTTCTTCGCATTGAAATTAATCGACATCATCAAGGGCGAAGAAGCGAGAAATGATGTCGCGGGACAAATTTTGCTGCCGCTCGTCCAAAAGGCCCTCGTCGGCATGGCGCAAGGCAAATGCGCGTGCGGTACGACGGAAGGCGGCGAAAGCTGCGGCTGCGGCTGCGGTCATCACGAAGAAGAAAGCTGTTGCTGCGGCCATCATGAACACGCGGACAACTGCGGTTGCGGCCATCACGAAAAAGAAGGCGGCTGCTGCGGTCATCATCACTGATCAATGCGCCCGCGCTCCGCAATCGCATAAAAACAACAAAAAAAGCAGCTCAAACGAGCTGCTTTTTTTATTGCCTCTATACGATCGGTAAATCATTTTCCCGCGCGATTAAGGCTAAAATATCCGCGCGCGAGATCATGCCGACCAGCCGTTTATCTTTCACGACCGGCACATTTTTCAAATGGTCCTCGACCATCATATCCGTAACGGTATTGGAGTCGGCGTCCGGCTCGACGTACTCGACGTCTCTCGTCATGATTTCTTCGGCGCGCGTCGCCAATAACTTTTGAAACGTTTCTTCATATTGCCCGTAGCCGCTGTAATAAAGGCTGGCGCCCAAGACATTGACGTAGCGCGGCACGTGCGGGCGCACTTTTTTGTACAGGAGATCCCCTTCGGAAACAATCCCGAGCAACTCGTTATCATCGCCAACAACGGGAATCGCCGTCACCTTATTGCGGACAAATAACCGGATCAGTTCATGAATCGTCGTATCTTTGCTGCAGGTCAAGACATATTTGCTCATGATTTCAGTTGCTTTCATAGTCGTTACCTCCTCTTACTTATATGTTCTCTTTCGTTCGCCGATTTCCTTTTACGCGCCGGTGAAAAGATATACGCCCACGCCGGATAACGCCGTGATCAGACCGTAAGCGATACCGATCAGCCAGCGTTTCGGCGCGCTGACGGTGAAGTACCGCTGCTGCCGCGGATCGTGCCGTTGTGACCAAGTCTGCCGCGCCCGATAGATACCGAAGAACAAAATCAGAATCATCAACGGACTGAATGTATACCAGGCGGCGACGGCCATCACGATCAAACCGACCACCCATACCCAGGGGGAAAGGGCGGTGACGATGCGACCGCCGTCAAGCGGCGACACCGGAATCATATTAAAGAGCGTAATGAAAAAGCTGAAGTAGGCGATCGCCTGCACCAGTCCGGAATGATTAACGATGCCCCAGTACAGTGCGCACAGTCCCGCCACGAGCCCGAAGAACGGACCGCCCAGCGCGACGATCGCTTCCTGCCACGCGTCTTTCGGCGGCACTTTCATGGTGATCAACGCGCCCACGAACGGGATGAATACCGGCGCCGAGACCGGCATGCCGACCGCTTTCGCCGTGACGTAATGCCCGAACTCATGGATGGCGATCATCAACACGATGCCCGCCGCGTACCGCCAACCGTAAAATACCGCGTACGACCAGATCATGACGAACATGGAAACAGCCGTGCCCAAAAATTTCGTATATTTAAGCGCGAACAAGAGGCTCTTGCCTTTGCTCAGCAAGAGCAGCAGCATCGCCCCCAGACCGAGACCGGCCGATTTCTGAAAGCCGTTGCCGGAGTGTTGGCGCGGCGGTTCTTGCGGCGGCCGCTCAGTGGACCATTCGCGATCTTCGATCACTCGATATTCGCCGTCCGCGATCGGACCCTCGTCACGATCACGGCGCGGTTCGTTGTAACCTGTCATAAACGGGAACCATCACCCTCTGATTTCTAAAAAGTAGTAGACGCCGACGCCGACCAAAATAAGAATTAAAATAATCAACGGCACGATCGAGCGCGAGCCTTCTTCATCATCGCCGAATTCGGATTCTTCCCGCGCTTTGGCGGCGGCCTCTGCGGCCTCCTCCTCGGCGCGCAGTTCCGCTTCCTCCGCGGCGACGCGAGCCGCTTCCCGATCGGCGCGAATTTGTTCTGCGCGGCGCGCCATTTCCTCCGCCGACGCCGCCTGATCGGCAGCCGCCAGCGCTTGCACCGGCGGCAGTTCCGGCAATTCTTCCGGGATATATTCTTCGCCGAGTTCCGCTTTCGCGGCCGCTTCCTCCGCCTGACGCGCCATCATTTCGCGCCGTTGCGCGGTAATATCCTGCATATCGCGGTGCAAATTTTCCACCTTGCGGCGCATGACTTCTTTGCGAATCGCCTGCAGGAAAATCTGCAACGATTCCATCGCCGTCTGCAACGTATGAGCCGCGTTCGACCGGTATTCGAGATATTTGCGATACGCCCAGAGCACCGCCTGATGATGCCGCAAAATATCCGCCGGCGCTTCGGAGTGCGTATGCAGGTTGACGGCGATCTCTTTTTCTTTATTAAACATGCCGTTCAGGTGAAACGCCGCGCTGTTGATCTGCTGGTACAGATCGTTCACCCGACGCGCGAGGCTTTTCAATTCCTCTTCATACAAAAGATGCTGATTTTGCGTAAGTCCGCCCGCCGCGAGACCGTCAATGACTTCCGTCAAACCGTCGATGCCGCCCAAAAGCTGATGCGTGTTGGCCAACAAGTCGCGAAAATCGCTGAGCGCCGCCTGCGTATGCGCGCGCCGCGCCGTCATATAATGGTACGCCAAATTGACTTCGCGCGTTCCGTCCGCCGTCTTCGCATAGTAATGAGGCGTCGCCGCGAAAGCGCGTCGCGTGAAATGACCGTGACGGTGCGTGCGTGTTCGCGCCGCGCGAGTGACCACCGGCGTTGTGACAATCGGTTGCGCCGCCAACGCCTCCGCGCGGGCGGCGAGCCATTCATCACGTATCTCCCGCAACTGATTTTGCATCGTCAGCAGTTCTTCGCCGCTGGCCGCCGTCTGCGCGCGAAAACGTTCCGTAAATGTCGCCTGCTGATGAGGCGCGGTGGGAAACATCGACATGATGTTGGCATTGTCCTTGCGACTCTTGTCGATAATTTGCGCCCAATCTTTTTCCTGCTTGTTTTGATCCTGCTCGTTTGCCATGCCGTCACCTCTTACCAATGATAGGGTTCCCGATGATTAATTTTAGCGGCGCGGTAGAGTTGTTCCAATACCAGGTACCGCGTCATTTGATGCGTAAATGTCAAAGGCGAAAGCGCCCAGCGAAACTGCGCCCGCTGGCGCAAGTTCGCGCCGAGCCCGTACGCGCCGCCGATCGCCAGCGTCACTTCGCCGACGCCGTCGACCGCGAGATCCGCGAGCTTCGCCGCGAAATCCGTCGACGACAGTTCCTTACCGTGCAAATCCAGCACGATCAGGTAATCCTGCGGACGAATATGCTGCAGCAACGCGTTTCCTTCTTCTTCCAGCTGCGCTTCGCGCTCTTTTTCGCTCGGCCGCGTCGTCGTCTTGGCTTCCGGTACTTCGATGCATGTCAGTTCGCCGTACGGACGCAACCTTTTGATGTATTCCGCGCAAGCCTCTTTGAGAAAATCCTGTTTTAATTTGCCGACGCAAAGCAGACGATAGCGCATCAGCGCGCCTCCTGCAACGTCACTTCGGCGGTTCTCTCCATGCCTTCATGACGATACCCGAGCGTAACGGTCTGCCCCGGCGCCTGCGCGTCGATCTGCTGTCGCAACTCTTGAAGACTCGCGATCGCCTGACCGTTCACCACCGTCAGAAAATCGCCCGATCCCACATCGGTCATGCCGAGCGGTCCGCGCGGATCTTTTTTCACTACGAGAACACCGGTTTCGCCCGCCGGCCACTCGTAACCGTAACGAGCCGCAATGGCTTGATCGACCGCCCATACGCCGATGTAGGCGCGACGGATTTCGCCATGCTCAATCAATTCCTTTAAGATCGGTCGCGCCGCGTTGATCGGAATGGCAAAGCCCAAACCTTCCACGCCGTTATTCGCGATTTTGGCGCTGTTGATGCCGACCACCTTGCCCTCGGCGTTGACCAGCGCCCCGCCGCTGTTACCCTGGTTGATCGCCGCGTCCGTCTGAATCAACGGATAATGCTGTTCCAGCGGATTGATCGTGCGGTTTAACGCGGAAATCACGCCGACCGTCACCGTGCCGCGCAATTCCAAGCCCAACGGATTGCCGATCGCGATCGCCGGTTCGCCGACGACCAGTGAGCTCGAGTCGCCGAGTTCCGCCACCGGCAACGCTTCATGTTCAATTTTAATAACGGCGAGATCGGTGGCTTCATCGCGGCCGATCACTTTGCCGGTAATCGTTTCGTTTGTCGCCAACATGACGTTGACGTCATCGCTTGTACCCACTACATGGTAGTTGGTGACGATGTATCCCCGCTTATCGAAAATGACGCCGCTGCCGACGCTTTCGCCGACCAGCACGCGCCGATTGAACATATCGCGATCATACACTTTCGTGCTGATGCCCACCACCGCGGGCCCCACCTGTTTGACGGCCTGCACGATCGAAGTGTTGCGGACATTGGATAAAATCCGTTCTTCTTTCGGCGTATTCAAGGATTCCAAGTCGTTGCCGTCGCCTTGCGGCGCCCACCAGTGCCGTCCCAAAAAGACGCCCAGCAGCACCCCGATAATGATCAGCAGGACGACGATAATAATGATGTATTTACGATTGTTTCGCATTCTTTCTCCTCGTTCGTAATAGTTTTCGACGCGCAGCGCACATTTCCCAAAACGGCGCCGTGCTGCCAGTGAATCCCCGCCGCCTCGTCTTTAATACCGGTGGCGCCGAGCATTGCTTCCATCGCCGCGGCAACCGCCGCGCAAGTATTATTCGTTTCACTGCGATGCGCTAAAATAACATCCAGTCGTCGGCCCCGGTACAACCGAGCCAGCAAGCGGCCGGTTTCGCCGTTCGCCAAATGGCCGCGCGCACCCAAAATGCGTGCTTTCAAAAACGCGCTGTACGGTCCTTCGCGCAACATGTCGGGATCGTGGTTGGCTTCGAGCACCAGCAGCGTGGCTTCCCGCAACGCCGCCTCCACATCGGACGACACAAAGCCCAAGTCGGTGCAGACCGCGGCTTGCACGCGCGTCGCGGCGAACGTGAATCCGCCCGGATCTGCCGCGTCATGACTGATCGCGAACCGTTCCACATCCAAATCGCCGAGCGTAAACGGCCGCGTTATTTCCACAAAGCGGCGCGCGTACGTCACCGCGGTCTCGCCGAGCGCCTGAAACGTCGCGCGTGTCGTATACACCGGCAAAGGATAGCGCTTCAAAAACGCGGCTAAGCCTTTTACGTGATCGCTGTGTTCATGCGTCAGCAAAACGCCGGCCAGTTGCGCCGGATCGACATGCAGTTCCGCCAGCGCCTGCGTGATGCGGCGCGCGCTGATCCCACAATCGACCAGCACCTGCGTTCGCGGCGTGCGCACTAACGTGGCATTGCCCTTGCTCGAAGAGGCCAGCGTAACCATTTCGAGTTCCGGTCGTTCCGTCGCCGCCATGGTTTCACTCGGCGCGATGCGCGCCGTATCCTGCGCAGCGCTTTTAATCGTATTCTTTTCAGTATATTGACCGCGCCCGTTCGCAATCTCGCGCGCTAAATCTTCCAGTGTGTTAAACTGCGTTTTCGGCAATGTTTTCCCCCGTTCTTACATTAATTTTTATTATAGCATATGCGCGGCGGCGCGCACCTTTCCGCAAGCAAAAACAGCGGACATTTTGTCCGCTGTCTGAGGGTCATTGCTTTATTTTTTTGAGGTGATAAAACGCGCGATACGTTTCATGGCTTCGGCGAGGTTTTCCATGCTCGACGCATAGGAAATGCGCACGTGGCCTTTCCCCTGTTCGCCAAATGCCGAACCCGGCACGACGGCGACGCGTTCGGCGGCGAGTAAACCTTCGGCGAATTCGTTATCCGTAAGTCCCGTGCTGCGAATATCCGGGAAAATGTAGAAAGCGCCTTGCGGCTTCACGCAGGGCAAGCCCATTTTCGTCAGTTCGTCGTATACGAACAGGCGGCGACGGTCGTATTCCGCTTTCATCGCGGCGACATCCGCGTCGCATTCGCGCAACGCGGTGAGCGCTCCTTTCTGACTGGTTGTCGGCGCGCACATAATCGCGTACTGGTGGATCTTGAACATCGTTTCCGTGAGTTCGCGCGGCGCGCAGGCGTAACCGATGCGCATGCCGGTCATCGCGTAGGCTTTGGAAAAGCCGTTGAAAACGACGGTGCGTTCCCGCATGCCCGGTAACGACGCGATGCAGGTGTGAGCGCCTTCATACGTCAATTCCGCGTAGATTTCATCGGAAATGACGACAAGGTCATGCCGTTTCGCCACTTCAGCGATCGCCAGAAGCGATTCGCGATCCATGACCGTGCCCGTCGGGTTGTTCGGGAAACCGATCAGCAACACTTTTGTTTTCGCGGTAATATATTGTTCCAGCGCTTTGGCCGTCAGACGGAAACCGTCTTCCTGCCGCGTCGGAACGAGTACCGGTGTGCCTCCCGCCAGCGTCACGCAAGCCGGATACGCCACATAGGCCGGATCGGGGATCAGTACTTCATCTCCCGGATTCAACAGCGCGCGCAAAGTCATGTCGATCGCTTCCGAAACGCCGATCGTCACCGTGATCTCCGTCTTGGGATCGTATTCGACGCCGTAATGTTCGGCGAACAGTTTGGCGATTTCTTCACGCAAAGGTAAAATACCGGAATTGCCCGTGTAGGACGTTTCCCCTTTTTCCAGACTTGCGATGCAGGCTTGGATGACTTTGTCCGGCGCGTTGAAATCAGGTTCTCCCACGCCGAGTGAAATCACATTGTCCATGGTACTCGCCAAATCAAAAAATTTGCGAATGCCCGACGGCGGTATCGAAACGACCCGCGGCACCATTTTTGTTTTCCAGTCCATGCGGTCCTCCTTCAAATATATAATCTCACTTCATCATAGCAAAGACGCGCGCATGTTTCAATGCAATAAAAAGCCGCACCGCGGGGCGCGACTTTTTATTTTTTGCGGTCCTCTTATTACAGTTTTTTCAATGCTTCCAGGGCGCTCGCGAAGTCAACCTGATCGCTGGCTTCCGGCACGTATTCGATGTACCGCACGACATTGTCGCGATCGACGATGACCACGCCGCGCGAGAGCAGCCGCAGATCCGGAACGAGGTAACCGTATTTTTCACCGAATTCCGCCGTTTTGTGGTCGGAAAGCGTGACGACGCGATCCAATCCTTCCGCCGCGCAGAAACGTTCCTGCGCAAACGGCAAGTCCGTGCTCAACGCGATGACGACGACGTCATCGGCGAAATCGACCGCGTCTTTGTTGAACTGGCGAACCTGGTTTTGGCAAACCGGCGTATCCATCGACGGCATCGCCAAGAGAACTTTAATTTGGCCGTCCCAATCCGACAATTTTTTAGCCGTTAAATCCCGTGCGACCAACGTCGCGTCCGGCGCGGTATCACCGACTTTAATTTCCTTACCGGCGAGAGCCAATTCCTGACCATCCCATTTGGTAGTGCGTTTTTCCATAATATTTTCCTCCTCAGATAACATGTAAATGAATCGGTACACTTATATTATATCACGCGCGCCCCTTCGTCCGTGGTAAGATAATGACAATAAAGGAGGTCTTTATGACGCATTTATCTCTTCCCCGCTGGCAGGCCGCGTACGCCGTCACCGCGAACGATCGCGACGAAGCGGAGCAACTCGCTCATAATCTCGCCGTCGAACAGACGATTGAATATCCCTACGAATTGGTGGAAGGCACCTGGTACGCCGATGAAATGACCGGCCGTATCGAAGCCCTTGAACCGTTTAATGAAACGGAATGGAAAGTCACCGTCAGTTATCCCGCCGAAGCGGTGCAGTGTGAATTTTTACAGCTTTTGAATATGCTGTACGGAAATTCCTCATTGCAAATAAAAACGCGCTTGCTGGATTTCACGTTGAGTCCGGAACTCGCCGCCGAATACCCCGGTCCGCGGTACGGTCTTAACGGTTTGCGCGACTATTGGCAGGTCCCCTCCGGGCCGTTGGTAATGGCGGTGCTCAAACCCATCGGTCACAGCAGCCGCGAATTCGCCGCCATGGCGAGCGCCTTCGCCCGCGCGGGCGTGGCGGTGATAAAAGACGACCACAGTTTGCATAATCAACCATTTTCTCCCTTTCGGGAACGCGTGACGGTTTGCGTCAACGCAGTCGCGAACGCCAACGCGCAAACCGGCCACCACACAGCGTACTTGCCGAATATCACAAGCGCCGGCGTGGAATTGATCGAACGCGCGCTCTGCGCGCAGGAGCTCGGCGCGAACGGAATTATGGTAGCGCCGGCCTTGACCGGTTGGGGCAGTGTGCACGAACTCGCGAAGCATCCCGACTTCACCTTGCCCATTGTCTGCCACCCGTCCTGGAGCGGCCCGATGGTGCGCGGTCCGCGACCGGTGGTTTCCCCCTTCGTCTATAACGGTTTGTTTCCGCGCTTGGCCGGCGCCGACAGTGTCATCGTCGTGGGCGGCGGCGGCCGTTTCGGCGTGCGCAACGACGCGTGTCTGGCGAGCCGTGACGGCGCGCTCTGCGCGTGGGGAAATTGCCGCCCGCTGTTGCCCGCCATCGGCGGCGGCATGACGCTTGACGCCATCGCCGAATTGCCGCAAATCTACGGTGACGATATTATGTACCTCGTCGGCGGCGCGTTGTTCCGTGAAAGTCCCGATATCGAAGAAAACGCGCGCCGCTTTTTGGCAGGAGTCGAAGCGATCTATGCTCACGCCGGAAACGCTCGCTAAACTGACGCGGCTGCGCCGACTGTTAAAAGCCGACGAACGCGTCGTGCTCGCCTATTCGGGCGGTATTGATTCTTCACTGCTCGCGTACCTCGGTCAGCAAATGCTCGGCGACAATTTACTCGCCGTCACCTGCGTGAGTCCGCTGCTCCCGCCTGCGGAACGCATCGCGGCGCGCCGCTTTGCCGCAAATTACGGCATCCGCCACATGGAATGGCCGACGCCGGATCTCGACTGTGACGCCGTCGCGCAAAACGCGCCGGATCGCTGCTACCACTGCAAATATCGTCGCTTTGCCGCCTTGCTGGAGTACTCGCGCACGCACGGTTACCGGGCGGTCTGGGAAGGCAGCAATATGGACGACCTCGGCCAATACCGGCCGGGCTTACGGGCACTGCGGGAACTGCCCGTGACTTCGCCGTATCTCGGCGCGCACTTTACGAAAGCGGACATTCGCGATGTCGCCCGCCATCTCGGTCTGCCCATTTGGGATAAACCGGCCGCGCCCTGTCTCGCCACCCGCTTTCCGTACGGAACCGAACTCGACGCGCAAACATTGACTAAAATCGCGGTAGTGGAAACTCTTTTGCGCGCCGTCTTGGGCGAACCGTTGCGGCTGCGCTATGACGGTCGCGCCGCGACGATTGAAGCGGATGCCAATCGATTGGCGCGCATCTCCGCGAAGCGTAAACAAAAATTATTGCAATGCGTTCGCCAATTCGGTATCGCGGCTGTGCAATTCGCGCCCGACGGCTACCGAAGCGGCCGCTATGATCATGAAGACAATAAAAAAACACCTCGCTGAGGTGTTTTTTTATTGAATAGCTTCTTGAAAGCCGCGCCGAAATTCGGTCGCGCCGCCGTTCGCCGGATGGCGTAACGCGACGCTTGGAATGCCGCCCTGCGCGAGCATCTGTTGCGCTTTGCGACCGATCGCGAAAATCAGCGGCGGCCGATACATGTCGATAATCCGTCGCGCGAACGTCAGTCCCGCGGCGAGTTCCGCTTCCTGCGGCGTGCGATTGGCGAGCGGATTCGTCTGCGGATACGGGTGAAACGGAAAAATATTCCAAAGCAAAAAGGATTCCGGTTGCAGTCCCGCGTCCAGTGCCGCCTGCCACACCATGGTATCCGTCGGTTCGTTATAGCCGAGGCGGGCGCGCGTGTTCGGCATCTCGTCCGTCACGCGCGATGTGCGTTCGACCGTTTCCGGCGTCAGAAAAATATCCTGCGGGCCGACGCGTTTGTGATGTCCCAAAAGCATGCGTTCGCAGGTCAGCGCAATTCCGGAAAAGCGGCAGCCCTGATACCCCGCCGCCTCCGCCAGCAGCAACACGCGCGGCGCGGGTCGCACCGCCAGGTAGCGGCGCAAATAGTCACGCCGACACGCCGCCGCGCCCGGCAAATCGAGTTCCGTCTCGTCCTGCTCGCGCCAGGGATTCGCGACATCGTCACTCGTATACGCGCGCAAATCTGCAAGCAACGCTTCGATATCGCTCTCCATTATCCCTCCGCCGGACTTCGTAACGAAGCCGTATTCACGTAAATATCACCGGAATGAAAACTTTCTTTCAACTGCAAAAGAGGCGCGTACGGTTCATCGAAAAAGTGCTTGCGCTGCGAACGCGGCACCAACAACGTCACTTCCTCATCGCGCTCCAGTACCTCCATAAACTCTTCCTCCGTCATCTGCGGCATCGTGTACTTACCCGCCCACACCTCATTTTTTTCTTCATTACGATCGGCAAAAATCGGCACGATCCCCGCATAAAACGGGAACGAGGTCGTGTACGAGCGGTAGCAGTAGTGAACGCCCGGCTCCGCGGCCCACGCCGACGTGAGTTCTTCCGTGCTCCGATCACGCAGCACCGACGGCAATCCTTCCGCTGTCAGCAAAAGGGAAGCGATCACCAGCATCCACGCAATCCGCGCGAAACGACCCGCGCGGGAACCGTTGCGACGACTGCGCCACAACGTGTACGCGAAGAAAATCAAAAGCACGGCGGCCAAGCCGATCAGCGAACGCTGCGAGTAAGCCGTTGCGCCGAGATACAAGGCCGTCATGAAAAAGGCGGGCGCCGTGAGCCACGCGTCATATTTGTTGCAGCCGCTGTCAACCGCGCGCAGCCAGGCGCGTACCGCGAGCAACACCAGCGGCAAAATCGCGATATACGTATACGTGATGTACTTGGTCGCCATCGCCGTGTAAAAGAGCAATGTGACCACAGTCCAAACCACGCAGAAACGATACGCCGCCGACGTTTCCCAACGCGCGCGAACGATCTCCCGCAACGCTAACGGCGTCCACGGCAGCACCGAAAGCGGCAAAATCAGCAAGTAATAATACCAGTGATTATCCTCGGGATGTTCGGAAACCGTGGCCCGCGTAATATTGTGCAGACCCAGGAAACCTTCAATAAAATCCGCGCCGTGCGTCATGTACATCGTGACGTACCAAGGCGCCGCCACGAGGAAAAACACGGCGATGCCCGCCGGGTCAAACAGGCGTTTCCAGCGGCGCGCGTCGGGCGTCACGGCGAGCCAGACCAATAAAATCAAGCCCGGCAGCACAAGTCCCACCGGCCCTTTGGTAAGCACGGCCAACCCCGCGCCCGCGTACGCGAGCATCATGCAGCGACGCGAATTTTCCGTCAAACCGCGATACGCGCCGTACATCGTCACCGCCGTCCACAAAAGCAGCGCCGGATCCGTGACCACGCCGCGGCTGAGCACCCAAAACGCAAATGTCGTCAGCAAAAATAAACCGCTGTACCAGTACGCGTCTTTGCGCCGCCAAAAACATTCGCCCAAAACGCCCGTCATCACGACTGTCGCCGCTCCCATGACCGCGCCGGGCAAACGCGACGCGAAATCGCCGAACCCGAACAACGCGTAGGAAATTTCCAGCAGCCAATACGCGAAAATCGGTTTATCAAACCAGTAATGTCCGTAAATCTGCGGCGATATCCAGTTTCCTGCCAGCACCATTTCTTTCGCCGTCAAAGCGTAGTTGGACTCCACCGGATCCGTCACCGGTAAATTCCAATTAAACGCGCACAACGTGATCAGCGCCAGCAGAAACAGGCCGCCGTACTTGCGCCATAATAATATATTCTTCAAAACGTCGCCTCACTCAACGACCCAAATCCAACACGATATCCACCGGGCAGTGGTCGCTTCCCATGACTTCGGGATAAATCCGCGCTTCCTGAATCTTCGGCGCCAGACGATCCGACACCAGGAAATAATCAATTCTCCACCCGACATTGCGTTCGCGCGATTTCGCGAAATAACTCCACCACGTGTACGCGTCGATCGCGTCCGGATACAGGTAACGGAATGAATCGGTAAAGCCGGCATCCAGCAACTTCGTCATCATATCGCGTTCTTCATCGGTGAAACCGGCGTTGCGACGATTCGTCTTCGGATTTTTCAAATCGATTTCTTTATGCGCCACATTCAAATCGCCGCACAACACGACCGGCTTCTCCTCGTTCAACGCCAACAAATACGCGCGGAACGCGTCTTCCCAAGTCATACGGTAGTCGAGCCGCGCGAGCTCCCGCTGACTGTTCGGCGTATAGCAGGTGACGAGGTAATGATCCGGATATTCGAGCGTAATCACGCGCCCCTCCTGATCATGCTCTTCGATCGCGATCCCGTACGATACATGCAGCGGTTCATGTTTCGTGAAAATGGCGGTGCCGCTATAACCTTTTTTGACGGCGCTGTTCCAAAACTGATAGTAGCCCGGCAAATCCAACTCCATTTGGTGCGGCTGCATTTTCGTTTCCTGCAGACAAACCGCGTCCGCGGCGAATTCATCAAATCGTTCCATAAAACCTTTACGCACAGCCGCGCGTAAACCGTTGACATTCCAAGATACGTAATGCATGAAATCCTCCTTTACTGTCCGTTCTATTGTATGAAACTCGCCGCGCGTTTGTCAAAATAAGCGCCGTTATTTTACATAACCGATCCACGTAAAGCACTCGCGCTGTGCTATAATAAACAAAAATTTAGGAGGAGGACTGCGATGAAACGGGTAGTGATAACGGTGCTCGGCGCGGATCGCGTCGGCATCATCGCGGCGGTCACCAAAGTGCTCGCCGAACAAAAAATCAATGTGTTATCGATTAATCAAACCATTTTAGACGGTTTCTTCAACATGGTGCTGATGGGCGACATGACGGATGCGGAATTGGATATGCAAACCTTGCAAAAACAGTTCGCGGAGCTCGGTGAAAGCATGGGGCTGGATATTCGCGCGCAACTCGCCGATGTGTTTTATAAAATGCACCGCGTGTAGGAGGTTCTATGCTGGATATTGAAGATATTTTAGCCACTCGCCGCATGTTTGAGGAAAATCGTCTGGACGTGCGCACCGTCACGCTCGGCGTTTCCCTGCGCGGCTGCGTTGACCGCGACGGCGAAGCCATGTGTCAAAAAATCTACGATCACATTTGTCGCGTCGCGGAAAATCTCGTTCCCACCGCGGAAGCCATTTCCCGTGAATACGGCGTGCCGATCATCAATAAGCGCGTCGCCGTCACGCCGATTTCGCTCGTCGCGGAAGCGAGCGACCTGACCGATTATGTGCCGGTCGCGCAGGCCTTGGATCGCGCCGCGAAAACATGCGGCATTGATTTTATCGGCGGTTTTTCCGCGCTCGTGCAAAACGGCATCACGCGCGGCGACCAGATTTTGCTCGATTCCGTTCCGGAAGCACTGGCGACCACCGATCGCGTCTGCTCCTCCATCGGCATCGGCTCCACAAAATCAGGCATTAATATGGACGCCGTGCGGCAAATCGGCGAAATCATCAAAAAAACGGCCGCTTTAACCGCCGACAACGACGCTTTGGGCTGCGCCAAACTCGTAGCGTTCTGCAATCCGGTCGAAGACAATCCGTTCATGGCGGGCGCATTCCACGGCGTAACGCAAGGCGATCTCGCCGTTCACGTCGGTGTCTCCGGTCCGGGCGTTGTCAAACGGGCGCTTGAAGAAGTACGCGGCGAATCGTTTGATGTCGTCGCGGAAACGATCAAAGAAACGGCGTTCATGGTCACGCGCGTCGGTCAGCTCGTCGCGCAGGTGGCGGCGGAGCGTCTGCACGCGCCGTTCGGCATCATCGACCTGTCGCTCGCGCCGACGAGTGAAATCGGCGACAGCGTCGCCAAAATCTTGGAAGAAATGGGTCT
>NZ_JAHAHH010000111.1 GCF_018373335.1 Negativicoccus succinicivorans | reverse complement strand
ACCGAAGCTGGTAATTAAAATCGCATCTTTATTTTGCATCTGCTGCATGATTGTGTTTTCGCGTACTTTAACTCCGATTTCAGTAGCAGTCAGCAAGGCGGGGGTCGGCTGTTTTACTTCATCGCTCAACTCATATGCCGCGTTTACGCCGAAACTGCCAAATCCTGTCAGGATCGCAGCACAAAATGTAGCCGCCATAAAACGTTTCCATTGTTTGTTCATTTTAATAGCTCCCTTGTTGTTGATAATTAAAAATAAAATTTTCACGGGGAGGCACCTTCACCTCCTACAAAAACTGATGTTCCCCGCTCACCAGTTTTGAGTGCACCGCATAATCTTTAGTTAACATCATGATAATCTCTCTAAAAATGGTTGTCAACACTTTTAGAAAATTATACAATGGATATAAACATATGTTCTCAAAAAAACTTTACATTGAATTGCTTTATCGACAAGGTCTCTTTATTAAAATAAATATGGTATAATGCGCGCATAGGCATAAGCATAAGGAGGAAAAATATGGCGATTGATTTAGAACGACATTCTACTACGGATAAAGGGTATTCAGACTCTCTTTATGAAGTGCATTTTGTACCTGTAACGGAGCGCGTCGAGTATCAGGAGGGACCGATTGCAAAAGCCTTAGAAGAATTGCAAGCGAAAATGGAAAAGAAAGATTTCGAAACATACATTGATTCATTGTTGCGTATTAACTATGACGGGAAAAGATTACTTCTGATTACTCGTCGGGAAATAAATCGGACAATGTTGGAAGGAAAGTTTCGTAAAGATATTGCCGATGCTTTTGGCACCCAACAAATTCGAGTAGTCAGTCAGGCCTGATTGCTGCCGCATTTACATATGCACTCATTTTTTAAATAAAAATCATTGCATAGCCGTTGAGCTTGTTTGAGGAGCGTTGCCGGTTCCTATAAACATGTATTTGTCGAAACGAAACTCTTCTTCCAAGATAGTTTGCCTTGGAGGAAAGTAATAAGGTTGTCATGAAATATAAAAGCTCTCTGCAGTGGCAGAGAGCTTTTTGCGCAGGAACAGCCAGTAGTGCTGGTATGTTCGACTATTACATATTTGCGCAGCTGTTTTGGGAGCCGACACGGTATCATTGACCGGCGTAGTGTTGGAATGAGTGAATTCATAAACTTGTTTCCGATCCGGGATTGTCGCTACTTGGTCGGAGCCGAGGTATTATAGCAGCGTTTGTTTTTGTAAACGATATTCATGCAGTGACTGCCGGGCGATTTGCGGTGATTGATGTGTAACCGGACAGCCTGACGGAATATGCGGTACAAATATTTAGAGTAACCGAATTAGCTTCTCGGGAATAGCCGGAGAGATCCGATAAATGCAGAAATGTACGGTGCTTTATTATGATGTATTGCCAACCAAGAATAGTGATTTGCTAAAATGTATTTTGTTGAGAGCAAAAAGAGTGTATTATGATAATGAAGTTCAAACAATTATTGCGGAGTAAAGGTCTGCTTTTGAAGACTTTATTGGTTCTTCCTACGCAATGTCGCCACTGAACGCAATGTGGCACGTATACGATGCGCATGAGGACCTCCGTGCGAAAGGAACAGGGGAAGTGGTGTTATTTGTCTCCGGAGTTTTTAATTCTGGCGTTAACCGGAGCCTGCAATTTTAAATGCTGTTACTGCTATGCGGCGAATCAAGCACTTGTTAAACTGCCTCATGCCGCCATTCGATGGGCGTTGGATATGGCCGCGGCTAACGGAAAAGCGGTGACTGTACAATTAACCGGAGGAGAGCCCTTGTTGGCTTTTGACCGATTGTGCTACGCAGTCGAGTATGCCGCCGAAAAAAATTACCATGTCAAGTGGCAGATACAGACAAATGCCAGTTTGATCACGCCTGCTATCGCGGAATATTTTGCGAAGCACAAAATCGGTATCGGCGTGAGCTTGGATGGGGACGTGACACGTAATAATGCGGCTAGAGCTTATCCTGACGGTACAGGTACAGCACACCATATCATGCGCGGGTTATCCATTTTGCGTGATGCCGGCCTTGGCGTAGGTATTACTAGCGTGGTGGGTCGACATAATATCCGGTATTTGGATTCGTTAATCCCCATGGCCTATTATGCCGGGAATGTATTTCGCATCGGTTTTGATATTTTACGGCCGCAAGGGCGCGCGAGCGTATCCGATACCGTTACCGGCAGCGAAATGCAGACGGCTTTGGCCAAAGTGCTTCAGAAAGCGGATTGGTTTTATCGAAAGACAGGTAAAAAAATTACCTTTTCTCATAGCGAACGAATTCGCTTGTTAATAGAGGGGAGATTGGCTCCGTTCGGTCATTGTTATGCCCTTACCAATCGTGCACTATATGTGGATCCGAGTGGTGACTGTTATGCCTGTGCCTCCTTGTCCGGCCAGCCGGAGTTTCGCTTGGGCTCTTATAAGGAAGAAATTCA
>NZ_JAHAHH010000110.1 GCF_018373335.1 Negativicoccus succinicivorans | reverse complement strand
AACTGGATACACGTCTGGAACAAATCAAAGCGGGCGATTATAAAATCTGGCGACGCAGCCTTTTAGCGTCGTCTATTTTGCACGAAAGCGGTCAAATTCAGCAGCTTCCCGCCGCTATGAATGAAGTTGTGATTGGTCGTAGCCGGCCGGGGCGAATGGCCAGATTGCGTCTATACGTAAATGACGTGTTCGTAGAAGAGTATCCCGCCGACGGCATTATTGTCTCAACCGCAACCGGCTCTACCGGCTATGCATTATCTTGCGGTGGCCCGATCATGCATCCGAACTTAACAAATATGATGGTCATTCCGATTTGTCCGCATCTTTTAAAAAGCTCACCGTTAATGTTGAATGCCGATGACGAAGTCACCATCACCATGCCGGAACGGGAACGTCATCTGTATGCTTCCATTGACGGCAACGAATCCTTTTATTTTACGAATGAAAAGAAGCTTTTGATCACTCGACATCCTAACTCATTACCTTTTGTTTACTTTTCCGATCAAAATTTCTTCCGCTTATTATTCCCTAAATTAACCAAATCTATTTATCACGCTGCACAATAGTTGCTATAGAATGGATGGGATTTCAGAACATGAAGAAAAAATATCGTTATGCGAAGATACGGGATATTATTCAAAAAGAAATTATTGAAACGCAAGAAGAGTTGGCAGCCGCGCTTGCTGATGAGGGTGTCAGTGTAACGCAGGCTACGATCTCGAGAGATATCAAAGAGCTGATGCTTATTAAAGTACCAACGGAAGACGGTCGTTACCGTTATGCAGTTTCTCCCGAGCAGCCGGCATTATTTGCAAAAGATCGGTTTATCAGCTTGTTTCAAGGTACTATTACCGGTATTCAATACAGTGGTAACCTGGTCGTAATCAAAACGTTGCCGGGGTCTGCTCAAGCGGTGGCCTATGCCTTGGATAATACCGATATTCAAGAAGTTATCGGTACGATAGCGGGGGATGACACCATTCTTTTAGTCGTTGCGGAAGGCAAAGATCCGAAGGAAATAAAAGATCGTCTGTATTCATTTTTACGAGAGGCGTGAGCTGCTGTGCTCCAGTCGTTACATATTCGCAATTTTGCGCTCATAGAACAACTGGATATTGAATTTAAAGAAGGCGTGACGGTTTTTACCGGAGAAACCGGTGCCGGCAAGTCGATCCTTTTAGATGCGTTGGGAATTGCATTAGGGAATCGCGCTGCTGTCGATTATATCCGGACGGGTACGGAAGAATTTTTTGTGACAGCTCAATTTGATGTCACGGATATGCCTTCTGTTCAAACCTATTGCAATGAACAAAATATACCGCTGACAGATGATGAGCCATTAATTATTTCTCGACGTTTATCGCAAACGGGTAAGGGGCAAATCCTGGTTAACGGTATGCTTACTTCCTTACGTACCCTTGCAGGTTTAGGCTCATTATTAGTCGATATTCACGGGCAAAACGACAATTTGAAATTGCAATCCGACCGATACCAGCTGCATGTCCTGGATACTTTTAATCGTGATGGCCGACAACCGGAAGCAATTTATCACAAAGCCTATCAAACTTGGCAGCAAGCGGTCCAACGTCAGCGTAAATTTTTAGAGCAGGAAGACGAACGTGAAACACTTTTAGCACGTTTAAATAAAGAAGCAAGAGAGATCTCTGCCGCTAAAATCAATCCCGAAAAGGATGCGGATATTGAAGCGGAAATTAAACGACTGGCGCATGCGGAAAAGATCACGGCCGCATTGCAAATGGCAAGTCAACTATTAAATGCTTCCGGAGGAAGCCTGGAAACAATTTCACAAGCATTAAACGAGTTGCAAAAGGCGAGCAGCTTCGATGAGGCATTGTTGCCTTCCGTGCAGACCTTGGAAACTGCCTTTTACAATACGGAAGAGGTCGCACGTAATTTACAGGAGAGTCTTTATACAATCGAGTACTCTCCGGAGCGATTGGATCAGTTGCAGGAACGGGCCCAGCTTTTAAAAGACTTGCGATTAAAATACGGCGATACACTGGAAGAGATTCTTGTTTACCAAGCGACCATACAAAAAAAAATTACAGAACTTGAAAATTCGCAGGAGACTGGAGATACCTTAGCACAAGCTGTAGCGACCGCTTTTCAAGAGGCTCAAACGGCCAGAGATGCTTGGAATGAAACACGATATCGTGCTGCGGCGGAACTAAGTGGAGAAATCGAAAGCGCATTGCGCGATTTGGATTTACCGAATGGCAGCTTGTCATACTCTCTCATCCTCGGAGATACGTTGACTTCGCAAGGCTTAGCTGAGGCGGAACTTGTGTTTAGTGCCAATGTCGGTGAGCCGCCCAAACCACTCAGCGAGGTTGGTTCAGGGGGAGAATTGGCACGAATTTCACTGGCATTAAAAACGGTTCTTGCGGCGCAAATGGACTTGCCGACGCTTGTTTTGGATGAAATCGATGTCGGCATCAGCGGTAATGCGGCGCTACGAGTAGCA
>NZ_JAHAHH010000109.1 GCF_018373335.1 Negativicoccus succinicivorans | reverse complement strand
GATAATAATCCGCCGTAAAGGTCAACTTATTCGCATCGGCAAAATAGTAGTCAAGAGCGAGATTATACGTCTGATCATTACCGAAATATTCCGACCACTTTTCGCCTTTGATCGTATCCCGATCGGTATGACGGAAACGCGCCCCTACGGTAGCGGCCAGTTTCCCTTGCCGACCGGTATCGTAATGAACCCACTGCGTATGGCCCGTGGATGCGTATTCGCCGCCGATCGAGCCGCTTGGCGAAGTCGATTTTTTCGTGATGATATTGATCACGCCGCCCATCGCGTCCGATCCGTACAACGCGCTCGACGGTCCGCGGAGGATTTCAATTCGTTCCACCTGTTGCAAATTGATTCGCTCCATGGCGCGCGCGGTGCCCAAGCTGGCGCTCGAAGACTCGTTCGCAGGTTTACGACCGTCAACTAAAATCAACGATTTGTTCGTATCCATGCCGCGAATCATGACATCATGGCCGCCATGAGCGATCCGTGTTTGCATGATATTGGTATAGTACGAAAGCGCTTCACGAAGATTTGACCCGCCGCTTTGCCGGATCTTCTCGCTATCGATAACCTGTATCGCCGCCGGCACTTCTTTCGTCGCATTTTGCGTGCGTGTAGCCGTGACAACGATATCACCGATGTCATATACCGGCACATCTGCCGCCACCGCAGTCATGCATCCCAAACAACACGCTGCCAAAAGCGCAGCCTGTCGGCGTGCCAATTTATTCATTATTCCCCTCCGTTAATTAATTTTAAAAAAATATTTGATATTCGTTCTCATTGTAATATATTTTTTCATCAGTGTAAACTATATTATTTTTTCAACCATTCAATATCATCGAATATCATCTGAAAATTTTTGTATCTGAATTTTCATCTGTACTAAAATATGACTCCCCGCAAAAAGCGGGGAGTCATATTTTGTATGGAGCCGGCAATAGGATTGAACCGACGTGTGTATTGCGTCGCGACGTGCTATAGCGATCAGGTGTGCCAAATGACCGACTTTCGGTTTATCTCTTGCCCGCTCTGTGACGCGATCATCACCGGATTCCGACCAGGCATGGTGCGTATGCCCATTAAAAATTCTCTTGTAGCGCGTCCCGCTCTATGTAAAAAAAGGAGGAGAATATTCTCCTCCTTTGCTTACACAGTTAAAACTGATATTCCAAACCGAGCGCCCATTCGCGACCGTACAAGTTAAGGCTTCTATCGTACTTGTCGCCGATATTTTCGACTTTACCCCACAAACGCAGATCCGGGTTGAATTGACGAGTAACGGTAAGATTCCAAAGGTGATAACTTTTCTTTTCTTCCGCTCCCCCTCTTGTGACCGGCTCCGCCAAATAGTTGTGTTCATATTGCAGAGAAAGCGCCGCGGACCAGCCTGTATCCTGATGGTCATCGTAGCGCAGCTGCCAAGCTTGCGAAAGCTCGGAACGACGCGGTAAATCTTTATTTTTCGTCGTATCTTTCGCATCCAGCCAGGTGGAAACCACTTGCGCGGAAAGAGTATCGTTGAAGCGATAGCCGAGAGTATTTTCAACGCCTTTAATGCGAGCTTTGTTAACGTTTCTATATCGGAAGAGCTTATGTCCGTTTTCATCCAAGCCCACCCTGAAGCTCTCGATCAGGTCATCCACTTTGTTGTCGAAATAGGTCAACGAACCGTAGCCGCGATCCCATTCGCCTTCGACTCCCAAGTCCCAACCGGTCGATGTTTCCGGATCGAGATCCGGGTTGCCCACGCTATGCACCCAGGACGGTCCCATTTTGCGATCCAAATCAAAGAAGAGCTGCATGAGCGACGGCGCGCGGAAACCTTTGCCGTAGTTCGCTTTGATGCGGAAGTTATCACGCGCGTTATACGTCACGCCGAGTTTCGGCGAAACGTGACCGCCGAAGTATTCATTGTGATCGTAACGCAACGCGGGCACGATAAACCATTTGTCGGCGCGAATTTCATCCTGCACATACGCCGCGTACGTGGCCAACGAGCGTTCCGACGCCACTTTGTTCGTACCGTTTTGGGAAACATTGTACTGCTTCTCACCGGCGACGCCCAAATTCGTGCCTCTGACTTTAGCGTCGGTATACGTTACGCCGTAAGTCAGTCGCTGATTATCGGTAAGCTGCGTGGAGTTTCTCGCCTCCACTGTCCATTCGCGATTCGTATTGTCGTTGAAGTCGTATGCATTTTGCGCGCGTACCTTATCATCATACGCTTTCTTTTCCATGGGATTCGACGGCACCGTTTTAATAACTTTGGGGTCGGTCGCGTCTTCCCAATCAAAACGGCTCATATACGCGCTGATTTCCCAATCGTTCGCCGCCGTAGTGCGTTGCCAACGTAAACCATACGTTTGCTGTTCCGACTTTTTATCTTTTCCGCCCGCGATCTGCGCCATGCCGTTTAAAGCCTTTCTTCCCATCCCAACTCGCAGAGGTCTCAACTCGGTATTCTGCGCGTCACTGGATATTTTCT
>NZ_JAHAHH010000108.1 GCF_018373335.1 Negativicoccus succinicivorans | reverse complement strand
GGCGACACCTGTACCCATGCCGAACACAGTAGTTAAGCTCGTAAACGCCGAAAGTACTTGGCTGGAAACGGCCCGGGAGCATAGGTAGCTGCTGATTACATACACCCCTGCGTAAGCGGGGGTGTTTTTTATTCGAACGGGCAAGGATGGGAATCGGCCTTTTTCTGTGCGGCGTCTCCAGCTTTGTTCTGTTGGAAGATGTGTCCGAAGATAAGGAAGAATAATAGAATAGTAAAATAATAAAATCATAAAATCATAAATGATATCGACGGCCTTCTTTACAGTAAGAATGTAAGGGGGCGTTTTTGGTGTATGCATAATATCAAGCGACGATAGTATTAAAAAGAATTGACAAAGAAATGAGCAGATGCTATATATAAAATACACAAATGAGGAGGTTTATGTGATGCAGGAAAATACGGAGAAATTGCTTTCGCCGCTGAAATATTATGAAAATGAATTAAAAGAGCAATTTCGGGCAACAGTTGTCAGACGTTTTTCCGAATTGACAAAGCAATCGGGGGTTGATCTCGATCGTAATCGGGAGCTTGCAGCGGAGTATAAGCGGGTAGAGAAGAGCCGGATGTGGCCGAAACTGAAAATCAAATGTTTGACTTGGATAAAAAGGGCGGTCATCTTGGCAGAAGTGCTTTGGGGCTTTTGTTATGCGTTTTTTCTGTTTATTTTCTTTTTTGGAAATTTTACGTTCAGCAATTTGATTGAAACGACTTTGATTACACTGGCATTATTATTTTTGCATTTTGGCATTATTAAGTGGCTTATTAATAAATGGCAAGGGGATATCAGTGCAATTGGAGTTCGTATGAATGAGATTAGCAGACAGGCGGATGAATCCCTTTTGCCGCTAAAAAATTTGCTTCATAGTGAAATTACGCACGAGATAATCAAGCAGGTGTTACCATTGGTCAAACTGGATGATTACTTTGACATCCGCAGATTTGAGCAGTTGGTACGCGGATATTCGCTTCGTGAGCGAATGTCCGATCATGCAACTACATTGAGTTTGATCTCCGGAGACATTGTGGGTAATCCGTTTGTATTTGTGCGGGAGTGGGATGAGCAAATGGAGCCGTATACGTACACGGGGAGTATTCTGGTCAGTGTTAATAAATACTATACGGACTCGGACGGTAATCGCAGATCCAAGACGGTAGCGGAAACTGTTTCTGCGAGAATTCAGCGGCCAGGACCTGCATATCATCATCGAGTGTTCGTTTATTACGGTAATGAAGCAGCACCGAATTTAAGTTTTTCGCGTCAGCCGACAGTGGAAGCGGAGAAGCCGCTGTTTCCGCTGAAAAAATCCGCCGTGCAAAAAAATATCAAACGTTTCCGCAAAAAAACAAAAGAAGGAACAGGTTTTCAGATTATGGCAAACGAGGAGTTTGATGGCTCGTTTAATGCGGAAGATCGAAATCATGAGCAGGAGTTTCGGTTGCTGTTTACGCCTCTGGCACAGGAAAACTTCATGTATTTATTTGCACATTCTCCGCATCATGATAATTTCTATTTTTGGAAACGCGGTAAGCTCAATGAGGTTCGCACAATAAATAGCATGGATTGGAGAATGAATACCGGCTTGAAAACATACTACCATGTGTTTTATGATCAATTGAAAGCGAATTTTATTAACTTTAATTGCCAGTATTTTGACCAGCTGTTTTTTATGATGTTGCCGATATTAAGTATCCCTTTATATCAGCAGCACATGGCGGAGGACTATATTTACGGAGATACGTTCGATTATCGGTACAATAGCTATTTGACGGAAATGATAGTGAATCAGTTGAATTCGGATTTGTTCCGTCCGAATAATGCAGCTGTTAGAAATAATGTCGGTGTGTTAGTCAAAACCTATCCGTATCAAAAAGGAGAAAATTCGGAAATCATACGTGTTCGGGCCTATTCGTTCCGAGTGGAACCGCGTGTAACGCATGTATTGAGCGGTGCCAGTGACGGGAGTGCGCATAGTGTTCCCGTCCATTGGGAGGAGTATATTCGGGTGTATCAAGATCGGTATGTGGAAGTAATGCGAGTGGATACAGATCATGCCGAGGATATTCGTCGTTTAGAGCAGTATGCACGTTCGGCAAAAAATAGTAACGGTGCATTTGCATATCGGGATTATGTAGTGGCAAAATTATATGATGAAAATCAGCCGATTAAGGAATTAGTGGATCAAATTATTCATGGTTAAGGAGGAGAATATGGCAAATCAATTGGATGAGATGAATCCTGAATTTATGGAGGAAGGACGCGAGGTCGATGTTATTGTCAAGCAAATTCCTGTGACGGTGACCGAACAAGAGCGTATGCTCCCTCGGTTACTGATGATAGCCGGTGTGATCATTGCCGTGGCGGGGTGGTGGTTGGACTCATGGATGACGATTGGTATGGGGGCTGTTTTAGCGGGGTATCCTTGGTGGGCACTGCGAGAAGCGAGCTCGGAATTAAACATGATGGAACAGCGGATACAGACGGCGGCATCGGAGATTGATAATTACATGGAACAGCGGGTGATTATCTTGGAGAATTTGGTTCACTTGCTGGACAAATCGGTTGCGTTGGACAAAGAAGTGATGCTGGAAGTCACCAAGTATCGAAGCGGTGC
>NZ_JAHAHH010000107.1 GCF_018373335.1 Negativicoccus succinicivorans | reverse complement strand
TTGATGATAATAGCTGGTGTCAGCCCCTCGCTCTCAATATATTTACTTTCCGCAATCGCCATCCGAAGTAGTACCAGATCCACTTTATTCATTTGTGCAGTGTTCCAGTTTTTACTGTATCGATTGATAATAGCATCAATCATCGTTTGATTTTGATCAACAGCAGTGATTATTTTTTGCGCATATTCATCATGACCGTTACTTTCCTGATTCGGTAATGCGAATTTTTCCGCTTCGGGATTGATTTCACGACTATAGAGCAATTGCAAAGCCTGAATGCGGGCTTGTCTTCTGGTCATATGGGTTCCTCATTCACAACGGTTTCAATATAAATCTGTACTTCTTTGATGGTAATGCCTTCTTCTTTCCATTTTTGAATGATTTCCGACTGCAGCTTACGGCATAGCGGGATGATTTCATAACCGTAATATAAAATCAAAGAAACGGCAACATACCAGCCGTCCTTACGTTTGCTTAAAACGATGCCGTCAATCAGCTTGCGGCGACTCATCGGTAGTGAGGCCATAAATTCATCCATCATATGTTCCGTAATGGCGGCGACCCCGGGCTCGGCCATAATCCGATCGCGAATCTTCGTTGCCATCAAGTTATATGTCAACTGGATATTTGCGTCGGTAACTTTTTTATTTTCAGCCATCACCTGACACACTTTCTATCGGATCAAAAGCAATACTTTGCACATATACATTGATGGCCAATACGGTAACCTCCGTATACTTTTCCAAAGTACTGCGTACGGCCTCCTGCAGTCGTAAAGCAAGATCGGGAATCCGTAAACCATACCGCACACGAATATAAAGATCCACTTTTACTTCGTCTTCATGGGAGTCGATCGATACCCCCAGCGTGTTCGGATCCTTTCCGAACATGGAGCTTAGGTCATTGATTAATGTGGCCTCCATACCGACAATCTCCGAAAATTCCCGGGTGGCAATTCCCACAATCGCCGCGAGAGACTCGTCGGATATTTGAATATCTCCCCATTCGGTATGTTTTGCTGCAAGTGACATGGATCTCCTTTGATGTAACAAAAGCGATGAAAATCATCGCTTTTGTAGACTTCTAAAATTATGCACGTTCAATGTAAGCACCCGAGCGGGTATCAATTCGCAAAACATCGCCTTCATTAATAAACATGGGCACTTTTACAACATATCCTGTTTCCAACTTAGCCGGTTTCGTACCGCCTGTAGCCGTATCTCCGCGAATTCCCGGATCGGTTTCAACTACTGTCAAATCTACCGAATTCGGCAGTTCAACACCGATAATAGTGCCGTTGAAGAAAAGCACCGTAATTTCCATATTTTCTTTCAAGAAATTCAGAGCTTCCGTCAAGTGATCTTTCGTCAACATAACCTGATCATAGGTTTCTGTATCCATGAAATGGAAGCTGTCACCGTCGGCATAAAGATACTGCATGGGACGGCGATCCACTTGCGCCTTGGGTAACTTTTCACCCGCGTTGAAGGTCCGTTCTATAACGGCACCGGTTTGCAAGTTTTTAATTTTGGCACGCACAAAAGCGGCCCCTTTGCCTGGTTTAACATGCTGAAAATCCACTACTTGCCATACTTGATTGTCAATTTCAATCGTTACACCCGGGCGAAAATCGTTACTAGAAATCATCTGTTAGTCCTCCACTTCAAACATTCCATTGATTTTTAAAGCTCTATTAATTTGTGAGGAAAAAGCGTGATTACCTCAGGCTCCCCCTCTTTTACCACCACTGTATCTTCAATCCGTATACCGCCATATCCGGGGATATATACTCCCGGCTCCACGGTTACTACCATGTTAGGTTCCAATATGGTTTCGCATTTCGGTGACAGCGTGGGTAACTCATGTATTTCCAGCCCGACACCATGACCGAGCGAATGAATAAAATACTGATCCTGCCCGGCTGCAGCGAATTCCTGTCGTGCAAATGCATCGATAGTGTGAGCCGCTACACCACTTCGCACTTTTTTTGTGCTTTCTTTTTGTACGTGCGCAACCGCATCATAGAGCCGTCGTTGGCGATCGCTTGCCGAACCGATCACAAAGGTGCGTGTCATATCGGAATGATAGCCGCGGTACACTGCACCAAAATCGATCGTCACAAGGTCTCCGCTCTCAATGCATTTGTCGGTTGCCGTACCGTGCGGCAATGCAGAACGTTTACCCGAAGCAACAATCGTAGCAAACGCGGTATGCTCCGAACCGTGCGCAAGCATAGCTTGTTCCAAAGCAATACGCACTTCATTTTCGGTGCGTTGTGCTGCGATCTGCGGTAAAATATCATGCAACGCATTCGCCGCTATTTGCGCAGCTTTTTTTAAATAGTAAAGCTCCGTATCTGTTTTGACTTGACGCAATGAATCTAAATTGATGTCATTTATGACTAGTTCAGGAAACTGTTCTTGCAACTTCCAATATGCCATTACCGACAATGAACTTGCTTCTACCGATAATAACGATATATTTTCCTCTTGCAAGATTTTACTGATGCTGGCATATAATTGCCCTTGATGATTGACAACTTCCCAATCTTCAGCCTCTGCCATCGCCTGTTCCGTATACCTGGAGTCGGTGATTAAAAGACGCCTTCGCGGTGTAATTAAAAGCTCTGTACTATCACCGGTAAAGCGACTCA
>NZ_JAHAHH010000106.1 GCF_018373335.1 Negativicoccus succinicivorans | reverse complement strand
CAAACGCCAGCTGTTGATCGTCCAGCACGTCCAGCGTGCCTTTGTTGACGGAAAGCACGCCGGCGAGCGTACAGTACGCGTTGATATCATCGGAAGGATTTACAAAAATCACATATTCTCGCTTGGGCACGCCGCTTTTCACGAGGGAATTCAAAATGCGTTTGGCGCGCTCCTGATAGGCGGCATTATCATAGTAACCGCTTTGCTCTTTGGCGTTGGCGAGAACTTCTTCCTGCCCGTTTTCGTCAAGTTCGCGCAACTGTTCGCGAATTACGCCCATTTGCACCGCGCCTTTGAGTAGGGAAGTTCCGATACCGCCCCACGCAGCCTCCACCGGCGCCGCCAGCGGCATAGTCAAGAAACACGCGGCGAGGACCGCCGCGGTATATTTACGAAATGCAGGAAACATGAGTCCACTCCTTTCGAAATAAAGATCACTTTTTTCCATTATAACATGCTGTTTTTCTTTTTATTTGCGGATCGTCAATTCCTCTAAACCGTAGTAGCGTTTCAAACCGTATTGAGAAACGCCGTTATCGAGCTCCACGTAGAAAATGTGGCGCAGCATGCGCTGCTTAAAGGGAAGCGGCTCGAGTTCGACGGCGGTATAGCCTTGCGCCCGCGCGTCGCGGATATAGGCCATGCGCGCCTGATCGATTTCGTAAATTCTCACGGTAAAATACAATGTGCCGAGCAAAAACGGCAGCGTAATCAACAAAACGATACCGACAATAAAACGTTGCTCCCGTGCGAAGGCGCGACGAACTACGGGCACGTCATACAAACCGACCGTACCGGCGATCAGACACAACACGGCGAACATCGACGCGCGAGCGGGAAACGTCGGCGCGCCGAGCATCGCGAGATTGCTGACGGCGGCAAGTGCTGCGGTAATCAGTAAAAAGCGCACGGGGGGATATTGATTCCAAAGCGTGCGGAATGTCAGCCTCCAGCCGGCGGTTTTCGTTACCGCGGGCGTGAGCATGAAGCGGCGGCGCAAAAGGCGATAGACGAGCCAGATGAGCAAGAGGTAAAGGCCCATCTCTTCGACGCCGGAGCCGATATTTTGCAGCAGGCGCACTGTTTTCGGCTTGAGCAAACCGAGCGCGTGAACGATTGCGATTAAGCCGTCGCCAAACCAACGCCCGACAAAACCGTCGGTAGCATATGACACCGCGAGTACCGCTGCGAGAGCGCCGGCGATATACAGCGGACGTTTCGATCCGGATGGCGCTGGCGCGTTGCGTCCGTAACGCGATATCGCGATTTGTCGATAGGCTAACATCCACATGAAAATCAGCGGTAAAATATAGAGCATCATCTCGCCGTTTCCCGCGAACTGATTGCCGATCCTTCGACCGATGGAAGCGGATACCTCCGCCACGCGGACAAAATTACCGGGCGCGGCGACCAGCGCGATGAAACCGAGCACGCTCCCGCCGACGCCGGCGATCTGCCAGCGGTATCGCTGACCTTTATGCCAACTGTACAGCGTCACCGCGGCCGCCGCGACGATGGTCGCGAGCGAAGCGTTTTCTTCGCCCCAACCGGCGAGAATACCGAGTAAAAACATAGCGCCTGCCGCCCAATAATTGTCGGCAAGCGTTCGCGTCGGGCGCAGAGAAAAATGGTACGGTAAAAGAAACCAGACCATGATGGTCATCGTCCACAGATATACGGTCGAACCGCACATCCATACCACCACTTCGCCGAAATGCGGCAGAGTGTACCAAAGCGCGAGCAGTACAGCGGCGATGCGCACCGGCGCGGGGGATTTTTCGATGCGTCCCGCGCTGTGCCAGCTGAGACCGAGCGCCATTAAAATGAAGCAAAGAGCGTTAGCGATATTGAACCAAACCTTGGGCCAGCGCAAAAAATTATCCAACACAAAAAAGGCGACCATGCGCCCGCCGTGCATTTGGTAGTGACGCGCGAGAGACGTCATGACGTCATGAAAGTTTTCGATCGGCACCAGCGTTTGCCAAATCAGCGCGTACTCATAATCATCGCGATGCCAGGGCGTCCAATTGTTCAGAGCGAACATGTAGATAAACGCGACGCCGAGCAGCAACCATCCGCCGTAGCGACGCCACCAAGATAAGTGAGAAGAAGATCGGTTCATATCATTTCCTTTACTTTCTTTTTATTCTTACGGTTATTATACCACTGAAAACGCATTTTCACGGCTAAACGGCGCGGAGGTAAGGCGCGAATGCATCGGGGGAGGTTTCCGCAATAGCGTGAACGGAACGCAACACGTTGGCGCAAAAAAGCTCCCGGACTCGGGAGCTTTGAACGTCATCGAAATCAACATGAAATTGGAGCGGGTGAAGGGAATCGAACCCTCTACATTCAGCTTGGGAAGCTGACGTTCTACCGATGAACTACACCCGCTTGACGGTACATATTATAGCATATTTACCGTCCTCTACCAAGTGAGTGTAAGCATCGCGCCGCTCTGGATTTATTTCAAAATGACTTTGTGAACCTGTGCCGCGATCAGTTTTTCGCCGTTCGGTTCCGCGGCGAGCATGTTGAGGAACATGTAGGAAAGTTGCGAGCCGACGTAGTTGCGGAAGTGGTTAAAACGCGCCCCTTCGAGATCGGCAGCGCTCATGCCGTAATCGCGTTTGGCGATTTCTTTCAGAATCGCCACGCTCTTTTGCGCGGCCGGCGAGGAAAGTACCCAGTCATGGTCGCCCAAGTGAACGATGTAGCCTTCCTGACG
>NZ_JAHAHH010000105.1 GCF_018373335.1 Negativicoccus succinicivorans | reverse complement strand
AGTTTAAGCGCCGTCTTAATAACGGCGAAACATTGGATGATATTTTACCGGAAGCGTTTGCCGTTGTGCGCGAAGCGTCGCGTCGCGTGTTGGGTATGCGCCATTTCGACGTACAGCTCTTAGGCGGCATGGTCCTTCACAGCGGTAATATCGCCGAAATGAAAACGGGCGAAGGTAAGACGCTGGTTGCAACATTGCCGGTGTATCTGAATGCACTTACCGGTAAAGGCGTGCATGTTATTACCGTTAATGATTACCTGGCTAAACGTGACAGCGAATGGATGGGGAAACTTTACCACGCATTGGGGCTTTCTGTCGGATTGATCGTCCATGATCTGGACTTTGCGCAACGCAAACAAGCCTACGCAGCCGATATTACTTATGGCACTAATAACGAGTTCGGATTTGATTATCTCCGTGATAACATGGTTATTCATGCCGAACAAATGGTGCAACGCCCGTTGCACTACTGTATCGTCGACGAAGTGGACAGCATTTTGATTGATGAAGCGCGTACGCCGCTCATTATTTCCGGCCCCGGTGAGCGCTCTACGGATCACTATTACACGATGGCGAAAGTGGTACCGAAGCTGATCAAAGACGAAGACTATACGATCGATGAAAAAGCGAAAACCATTGCGCCGACCGAGCAGGGGATCGCCAAAGTCGAAAAAATGCTGAATGTGGAGAACCTCTACGATTCGGAAAACCTTGAATACAATCATTTACTCGTACAGGCATTGCGTGCTCATGCGATGATGGTTCGCGATAAAGACTACGTGGTGAAAGACGGAGAAGTCGTTATTGTCGATGAATTCACAGGCCGCTTAATGTTCGGTCGTCGCTATTCGGACGGTTTGCACCAGGCGATTGAGGCGAAAGAAGGACTGAAAGTCGAGCGCGAAAGTCAGACGCTGGCTGCGATTACTTTCCAAAATTACTTCCGTATGTATGACAAACTTGCCGGTATGACCGGTACCGCGAAAACGGAAGAACAGGAATTTATCAAAATCTACGGTCTGGAAGTATTTGTCATTCCGCCGAATAAGCAAATTCAGCGTGTTGATATGGCAGATGTGATTTATAAAACCAAAACCGCCAAATATCGTGCGGTTATTAACGAAATTCAGAAACGCTATGCGAACGGACAGCCGTTATTGGTTGGTACAACCTCGATTGCGCAGTCGGAAGAACTCAGCCATATGCTCAAAAAGCTGGAAATTCCGCATAATGTTTTGAACGCCAAATTCCATGAAAAGGAAGCGGAAATTGTTGCGCAAGCCGGGCAAAAAGGACAGGTCACGATTGCCACCAATATGGCCGGGCGCGGTACTGATATCGTTTTGGGTGAAGGAGTGCCGGAATTAGGCGGTTTGCATATTATTGGTACGGAACGTCATGAAAGTCGCCGTATCGATAACCAGTTGCGCGGTCGTTCCGGTCGCCAAGGTGATCCCGGGTCTACTCAATTTTTCCTTTCGCTCGAGGATGACTTAATGCGCATTTTTGGCTCCGACAGTATTTCCAAAATCATGGATAAGCTGGGAATGGAAGAAAACGAAGAAATTCAGAGCAGTCTGGTTACGAAATCCATTGAAAAAGCCCAGAAGAAAGTGGAAAATCGCAACTTCAATATCCGTAAATATATCCTTGAATACGATGATGTCATGAACCAGCAGCGTGAAGTACTGTATGATCAACGTCGCCGAATTTTGATGGGTGAAGATTTGAAAGATCAGATCCTGTCTATGACCGATCGCATTATTTTGGATGCGATGAATCGATTTGCGGATGAAAAATTGTATCCGGAAGAATGGGACTTCCCGGGGATGCTTAAGTACTTGGAAAGTTATTACCTTGCACCGGGACAAATTACGCTGGCACAGATTGAAGATTTAAGCCGTCAGGATATTCTGGATTTACTCTTGGATACCGCGCACCGTATGTACGAAGAACGCGAAAAACAAATCGGTTCGGAAAACATGCGTGAGCTGGAAAAAGCGATTCTGCTCAAGGTGGTTGATGCGAAATGGATGGATCACCTCGATGCCATGGATATGCTTAAAGAGGGGATCGGCTTGCGTTCCTACGGACAAAAGAATCCGTTGGTCGAATACAAGTTCGAAGCCTACGAAATGTTCCAGGAAATGATGCAGTCGATTCAGGAAACGGTTGTCATGTATCTGTACCATATTCAGATTACGTTTATGCAACCTGTGGAAACCGAAGATCATCTGCAACACGCGACATCGCACTTCGGCGATGAACCGGCACCAATTGAACCGGTGGAAAAGAAATTACAAAAATAAGGATGTGATGACCACATGCTGGAAGATTTAAAACAGCCGTTGGAAAGTTTGAGAGAGAGAATCATAGAAATCAGGGATTCACTTTGACCTGCCTACATTAAAGGAAAGATTGGTCAATTACGATATAAAGATGAGTGATCCGAACTTCTGGAATGATGCCGACAATGCGAAAAAGGTCTCCAAAGAGGCAACGGACTTAAAAGATACGATCGAAACATATGAATCGCTTTCAGAACGCATCAAAGAAGTGGAACAACTTTGGCAGTTGGCACTCGCGGAGGAAGACGACTCATTAGAAGGGGAAATTCAAAACGAATTAAATGAGCTTTCTGCTGTTGTAATAATGCAGCTTCTAGGGATTCAAAAATAACCTCAGGTGCAAAACCTTTTTGTTTTGTCAGCACCATAACTGCTTGAATTAATTCTTGACTCAC
>NZ_JAHAHH010000104.1 GCF_018373335.1 Negativicoccus succinicivorans | reverse complement strand
TATATTTATTCAATATAATATTACCATAAAAAGTATTGAAAAACTATGATTTTAACTTACAATTTCTTTAAATGATGCGTATCATTTAAAAGTGCCAACAAGTTTCGATCACCGTAATATTCGATCATGGTAACATTGGCATTTGCCTGCCGAAAATTCCATGCAAGATCCAAATCCAACCCCAGTAAGGTACACAAAATACAGCGAATGGTGCCGCCGTGGCATACAATGGCTACTGCCTCATCCGGATGATCGTGAGTAATCTCTTCGATCGTTATGGCGGCGCGCTGTTGAAGATCACCAAAAGACTCGCCGTTGGAGATACGCACGCTTGATGCATTGGCATACATATGCTCAATACTTCCCGGCCACCTGGAATTAATCTGCTCATAAGTAAGACCTTCCCAATCACCGAAATTGATTTCTCTTAATCCGGAGCGCAATTCAACAGTAAGACCCTTGGATGTGGCCAAAGGTTGTGCCGTTTCCACAGCGCGTTCCAAATCACTCGCATAAACGGCATCCAAAGGTAAATCAGCAAAATAATCCACTAGACATTGTGCCTGCCGACGCCCTAAATCGCTCAGCGCGACATCAGTCACACCTTGGTACTGACCGGAAAAATTCCAAACGGTTTCACCGTGACGAATCAAATAAAGTGTAATCACCGGGATCGCAATACCTCCTTAGAAATCTCCGTAAACAACCGGTCATTGGCGGCCGTTTGGCGAATAGCAATCCGCACATGGTACGCATCAAGGCCGGGATAATTATCACAATTGCGAATCATCAACCCCTTCGCCAATAAGCGTTCAGTAAGTTCAGCAGCAGTGATTTTCCCCTGTAAATTCAGCAGAATAAAATTAGCCGTGGGCGGATATACAAAAAGTTCCGAAAGCGCTGCATAGTTTTCATATACGCGTTCTTTTTCCTCATAGACAAATCGTTGTGTATTTTGAAAATATTCTATATCATTGAAAGCCGCTTTTAAATAGGATGCGGTCAGCGCATTGACATTCCAAATGTCGAGATCGGCATACACCGTTTCCGCCAATTGAGGCGCAGAAAACATGACGCCGGCGCGCAAACCGGGAATACCCCAAAATTTTGTCAATGAATGCAATACCACAAAGTCATCGCATTTACCAAGAAGACTTCTAGCCGTATCCAAATTAGGATTAAAATCAATAAATGACTCGTCTACTAAAACACGGGCGCCACGTGTACGAGCCGCTTGCAACCACTGCTTTAGCTGACTTACCTCGGTGTACACGCCGGTCGGATTGTTAGGCGAACAAATGCAAAGTACATCCCCCTTGTTCATCTGCGTCAAGCTGTGCGGTAGGTCTTCCCAGGCAATTTGGCGTATTTCCGCTCCGACGGCAATGGCCGCCCGTGAATATTCGCTGAATGTCGGCACGGGGATCCAGACGGTAGCCGGTCGCCAATACCTGAAGACAGCAAATAAAAGTTCCGTAGCCCCGTTGCCAAGCACAACGCCAGCCTCATCGTATTGGTAAAATCGAGCCACTGCTTTTCGTAACGTTCTGTTATTCGGTTCCGGATAATGCAAAGCCAGAGTCGGCCAATCCTGCAAAGCCTCTACGCCCTCCGGAGAAAGGCCTAACGGATTGATATTGGCACTGAAGTCTTCCACTCGACTCCGTACAGATAGCGGCAAGGCATAAATATTGCCGCCATGTTGAAACGAAGTATAAAGTGCATCAAGATCTATGGACAAAATGTATGCCTCCATTATAAACTTTTACGCAGTCTAAAAATGTCAGTGTATTGCCAAACTCAACCGCCAGGCCACTACGAATGTCTTCCAGCTTTTTAAGATCTGTCAACAGCAACCCGCAAACGGTGCCACTGTGCGCAACAATGACACCATTAGATCCCAACTCTTTTCCCCATGCATGCAAATCCGCTAGATACGGACGCGGCAATATTTCCTGATTGGCATAGGCGCTCATCGTAGTAGCTGTTCCAATTTTTATCATATCACCCTTACGTAAACCTTCTATCAATAGGGTAAGGGCTTTTTGTATTTCTTTTTCCTTAATAGCACGCTTATTGATCAAGTCTTCCCGGGCGTTAAACTCCACGGTGTCAATCACTCCGCCTTGATCAAAAATGCAAATATAAGCTTCCGGGAAATGCCCGAGCGGCCGTAAAAAACGCCCTTGCAAATGATCAAATTGAACAATGCCCGGATAAAATGTGGCATCGCTGGGTTCAATCGACAGTGCTAAACGCGCCAACTCCTGCATCGACAAATGCCGCTCGGCGGCTAAGGCAACCGCTAAACAAACCGCACTAATATCTGCCGAACTGGAGGCCATCCCCTTACCGTCCTTCAGTTCAGAGTACAGTACCACATCAATATCCTGCCCAATTTTTAAATACTCTTTGGTCACCGTTACAGCTTGTTGCGCTTTATACGGAAGCTCATGAGTATGGGCGGTTGTTTTGGGCCAGGCTGTTGCGATGGAGTATCGTTCAATCGGACAAGTAACCAAGAAGTTTTGTCCGTTAATTTGTCCCTGAATTAATTCACCACATGCTCCCGGAGATTTTACAACAAATTCCATACACCGATCCGTTCCTGTAATAACCAAATCAATAAAATAACAATTTCAGATGTTTCTGTAACGGCACCATATGTATCACCGGTAACACCGCCTAGCTTTCGAACGAAATGAACATTCACCCATTGCATCCAGCCAAAGGCAAAAATAATCGGTA
>NZ_JAHAHH010000103.1 GCF_018373335.1 Negativicoccus succinicivorans | reverse complement strand
CCGACGCCGCTGACTTGCGCCATGTCGTTCAGCGTTTGCGGACGCTTTTCGCACATTTCGAGCAGCGTCGCGTCGCTGAAAATGACGTAGGGCGGCACGTTGCGTTTTTCGGCCAGCGTTTTGCGCGCCGCGGCGAGACGGGTGAAAAGCGGATCTTTGCGCGGCGCGGTGTGCGTTTTCGGCAGGGTAGTTGCGCCGCGTCGGCGCGGACTTTGCGGGATCGGCATGGTCACCGTCTGCGTGCCGCGCAATACTTCTTCACCGCTCACGGTCAACGCCAGCAGCGGGTACTTGGTGCCGCGTTTATATAAGTAACCGTCGGCGATATACTGCTCGATTTCCCGGCGCAAATCACGTTCGCTTTCGCCGCTGCGCGCGCCGTAGTAGCGGCAGTATTCAAATTCGCGCGCGCGATCTTTGGCCTGTAACGCGCCGCGTAAAATGCGAACTACGGTCGCGATACCGTAGCGCTCTTTGATTTCTTCGACGGTTTTGAAAACCGTACGCGCGTCGCCCGTCACATCGCAGGTTTCCGTCGGGGTTTCGCATTGACTGCAATGACCGCAAGGCGCGGTGTCGGTCGCGCCGAAGTGTTGGAGAATCTGCGCGCGCAGGCAGCGGTTCGTCTGGCAATACGCTTCCATTTCCTCCAAGCGATCACGGGCGGCGGTATCGATAACGCCGGTTTCCTGTTCCGTTTGTTCGATTAAAAATCGTTGCGTACGCACGTCCTGACCGCTGTATAAAAGAATGCATTCCGCCGGCGCGCCGTCACGTCCGGCGCGGCCCGCTTCCTGATAATACGCTTCAATGCTTTTCGGCAATTGGTAATGGAGCACGTAGCGCACATCGGGTTTATCGATGCCCATGCCGAACGCGTTCGTCGCCACGATCACGGACGCTTTGTCACGCACAAACGCGTTTTGCGCGCGCGTGCGCACCGTCTCGCTTAAGCCGGCGTGGTAGCGCACGCAGGGCACATTGGCGCGGGTGAGGTCATGGTACACTTCATCGACGGCTTTGCGCGTCGCGCAATAAATAATGCCGGCTTCGCCGCGATGCGCCGCGACATACATGCGCACGTAATCTTTTTTCTTCGCGCCGCGCACCACGCCAAAATATAGATTGGGTCGGTCGAAACTGGTCACGAAAATCGCCGGCTTTTCCAACTGCAGAAACGTTATGATGTCCTGTTGCACCTGCGGCGTCGCCGTGGCCGTGAAGGCGCCGATGACCGGTCGCTTAGGCAGTGTTTGCAAGGCGGCGGCGATGGTGCGATAGCTCGGCCGAAAATCATAACCCCATTCGCTGATGCAATGGGCTTCATCGACCACGCACATCGTCACATTGAGCTTGCTGAGAAAATTGAGAAATGACGACGAGGTCAGGCGTTCCGGCGCGATATAAAGCAACCGATACGCGCCGCGCAACAACGCGCGCATGCGTTCCCGATACGTTTCATCATCCAAGCTGGAGTTCAAATACGTCGCGGGAATTTCGTTGGCGACCAAGGCGTCGACCTGGTCTTTCATCAACGCGATTAATGGCGAGATGACAAGGGTCAGCCCGTTTTGCACGAGCGCCGGCAATTGGTAGCACAGCGACTTGCCGCCGCCGGTCGGTAAAATCGCGAGCGTGTCGCGTCGCGCGAGGAGCGATTGCACGATGTCGGCCTGCGCCGGACGAAATGATGTGAAGCCGAAATAGTGTTGCAGATATTGATGCAAAGTCGTGGTACTCATCGCTCCTCCTTTCGGAATTATTATAGCAGACAAAAGGGCGAAATCTTTTTCGTTTTCATTTCCGGTAATAAAAAACACGCCGGGAGCGGCGCTCAAAGAAAAATCGGGACAGAAAAAAAGAGCACATACATGCTCTTTTTTCTCCACTTACCTTCTGCCCAAAGTCATAATAACATGAAGATCGTAATAATGCAATTATATTCAGGTAATAATATATAATATTACATAAATATATAAGGGAAGCGAGTAATGCCGTTTTTTGCAAGTTAAAAAATGACTGCAGCAACGCCGGCGAAAATGCGTGGCGGAAGGAAGCGAAGCGGAATAAAACGGAACGGGCGCGGCCGCTTCGTCTCCCGAACGGTTACGCATCGAAGCGGGTACGGTGGAAAGCGTACGTGAGCGCGTCAAATATGGACGTCCGCTGCGGTGAAACATTTTTATCGTAAAATAAAATAAAAAGTCAAAAATATTTTTCTGAGAAAAAACGCTCATTATACGCCACTCAATTCGCGTTGCGGAATAAAAACAAATCCGGAAAAAGTCCGCGGCGCTTGTTTTTTGCACGTAATATAAGGACTGAAAGGGTTACGCGCTACTTTTTTATAAAAATATTGTCAACATTTATTTTTTAATAAACAAACGAATTTTGAAAAATGCGATTGAATTATCGGCGGCGGTTCGGTATAGTAAACACAGATACGGCATTTCTCAGGAGATGCCTTGCCTATTATCGAACCATTGCTATTACGTATTCGGAACGGAGTAGGAACCTGTTAGGAGGAACCGAAATGAACGGAAAAATTTTAATTGTAGAAGACGAAAAGAAAATCGCCCGCTTTTTACAGCTGGAATTGGAACACGACGGCTATGAATGCGTGCTCGACTTTACCGGCGGCGGTGTCATCGACCATATCGGTCAGGGACACTTCGATTTGATTTTGTTGGATTTAATGTTGCCGGAGGAAGACGGTTTTTCGATTATCAAACGCGTGCGCGAGATGAGCAATATACCGATTCTCGTGCTTTCGGCGAAAGACGATGTCGACTCCAAGGTACAAGGTTTGGATCTCGGCGCGGATGATTATCTCACCAAGCCCTTCAGCGTGGAGGAGCTG
>NZ_JAHAHH010000102.1 GCF_018373335.1 Negativicoccus succinicivorans | reverse complement strand
TGTAGCTACCTGTAGCGTATATGCGGGAGCATTGTCCGCAAAAGCCTTCCCCATTCCCTGCGAACGTGCGTAAGGAAAGCGCACAATCGTCCAACTCATCAGCCAGCGACTGATCATCGGCATGATGATCAGTAACGGCCAAAGCGGTCCGGAGATATTCATATATAAACCGATTTTTATCAACACTAAGAAAACGAAGCCGACAATTCCCTCCGCGCCAACGCGGCTGTCTTTCATTATCTCCAGCATTCGTTCCCGACTGCGTCCCGAGAAATAGCCGTCACATGTATCCATAAATCCGTCTGCGTGCAAGCCGCCGGTAATAGTCATTTCGGCCAAAACGAGCAGTACAGCCATCAAGAACGAATCAAACCAACCGGCAGTAAGCCAATACAACAGCGCGAGAAAAATTCCGATGACTAATCCGACCAAAGGAAAATATGCAACTGAGGCGCCGAATTGATCATCCGGCCAGACTTCCTGGCGAACGATTTTAAAGCGTGTTAAAAATTGTAATCCAATTAAAAAGGGCTTCATAGTTCACCTAGTAATAACAACGTGATACAAAGCGTTCCGAAAAAAGTGCTGACATACATTAACTGCACGGTCTTACGAATATGAAAGCGCTGAATTTTCTCATGCGGATCACCCATGTAACTCCGAAATTCCGTTTTCCCCTGGTATTGATTATAGCCTCCCAGGCGAATCCCCAGTGCACCCGCAACGGTAGCTTCACTGTAACCGCCATTCGGGCTGGGGTGTGTATGCGCATCACGACGCATCATCAACCAGGCCTGCCGAGCTGAAAATCCCAGTACGGCACTGCTCACCAACAGTAATCCTGCCGTCAAACGAGCCGGCACCCAGTTAACCACATCATCCAGCTTTGCCGCCGCGCGACCGAAATACAGATACCGCTCATTCTTATATCCCACCATCGAATCCATGGTATTGATCGCACGATATAGAGCAGCCCCCAACGGTCCCAGCAACCAAAAATAAAACAACGGTGAAATGATCCCATCGACAATATTTTCTGCTACGGTTTCAATCGTAGCGCGGGCAATTTCGCTTTCTCCAAGGTGTGCTGTATCACGCCCCACTATCCAACTTAATTGACGACGTGCTTCCGGAAGATTTCTATCGGCAAGGCAGCGATAAATTTTTTTTGCATCACGAGCTAAAGCATGTGGTGTAATCGTGATATAAAGAATGAAAATAGAACCAATAATGTATGCTGTATAATGGATTTCCGCCAAAACAAACAGAATAATATACACCGGTAAGGCCACACTCAATAAAACGGCGATGACTAAAAATACGCCGTCATAAATTGTTTTTTTAGCACCGACTCGGGGACGGAAAAAAACAGACTCCCAAAAACTTATCGCTTTGCCGATCAAAACAACCGGATGAAAGCGACTGCGGGGATCACCGATTAAAGTATCGACTAACAGAGCCAGAAATGGCACTGCACAATATAGGTAGGTTGTCATTTTATGACATTTTTCGTTGGTGCAAGTTCCAGCAGTTCATACACCAGATCCATATTCAATGCTTCACGAACTGTGGCAGCCAAGCGGTCATATTCGGATTCTTTATATTCCTGTAAACGAAATTGCACCGGAAGTGGCGCTAAACCTTTTTTCTTTCGTAACGCGTTTAAAATGCCTCGGCGCAACTCATCATTATCAAAAATGCCATGAATGTAGGTTCCGAAACAATTACCGTCTGCGGTTACTAAGCCGTCCCGGATATCAACTTCATGCAGGCTGCGTTCAGTAATGTGGAAAGCAGCCGTATCATGGTGGGTAAAAACACTTTTTCCCATGTGGATTTCGTAGCCCGCAAGGTCATCCCAATTCGCATGTAAATCCAAAAAAGAAAAGTCCCGACAGGAGAATTTTACCTGATTGGTAGTTTTGGTTCCTGCCATTTCCGTGGAAAGAGGTAAAAGTCCGATGCCGTCAATACGGTCGTATTTGCTTTCGACGTGTTGCGGATCTGTAATCTCTTCACCCAACATTTGGTAACCGCCACAAATTCCTATGACAGGTGTACCTTCTTTAGCAAGACGACGAATTTCATCTACATAACCAAACTGTTTCAGATACAAAAGGTCTTCTGTCGTATTTTTGCTCCCCGGTAAAATAATCACATCCGGATGCCCGATACTGTCGCCGCGACGAACGTAGCGCACTTCTACATCGGGTTCATGACTGAATACGTCAAAGTCCGTAAAATTGGAAATTTTCGGTGTTTGCAAAACTGCGATTTCAAGTTCTTTTGCCTGCGCTGAAAGCTTTTTGTCTGCCAAGGATACGGAATCTTCGTTATCAATCCCCAAATCTTGCAGATAAGGCACTACTCCAAGCACGGGAATTTTGGTCTTCTCTTCCAAAAAATCGATGGCAGGTTCCAACAACTTAATATCACCACGGAACTTGTTAATAACAATTCCTTTTACGTGGGCGCGTTCTTCCGAAGACAATAACTCCAAAGTGCCTACCACAGCAGCCAGCGCGCCGCCACGATCAATATCGGCGACCAGGACAACCGGCGCATTCAATTCCAGCGCTACACGCATATTAACAATATCTGTCGCTTTGAGGTTCACTTCCGCGGGACTTCCCGCGCCTTCAATCACCACTACATCAAAATGATTACGCAGATAATCCATGCTTTCCTTAACTTTATCCCACGCAGTCAGACTATAGTGTTCATGGTATTCACGTGCACTGTAAACTCCAACCGGTTTCCCCATTAAGACAACTTGCGATGTCTGATTTCCGGATGGCTTTAAGAGCACGGGATTCATTTGCACGATGGGATCCATCCCCGCCGCTTCCGCTTGTGCGACTTGCGCGCGACCGATCTCATC
>NZ_JAHAHH010000101.1 GCF_018373335.1 Negativicoccus succinicivorans | reverse complement strand
GAGCGCGCCGCTTGTCGGTGAAGAGATCGAAGTCAGCGGTGCATGGGTGGAGCATCCGCGCTTTGGACGACAGCTGCGCATTGCCGCGTTGCGACGAGTGCGTCCGCAAAGCGCTGCCGGCATCGTTCGTTATCTCGGTTCGGGACTGTTTCGCGGCATCGGTCCCGCGCTTGCCAAACGAATTGTGGATCATTTCGGTGAGGAAACGCTTGCCGTTTTGGATACATCGCCCGAACGGCTAGCTGAAGTGCGCGGCATCGGTGAAACCACTTGGCGTAATTTTGCGCAGACATATCACGAAGTAAGCGATTTGCATGCGCTGACGTTGGCGCTGGAGGAAGCGGGCGTGGCCGGACGATTTGCCGCAGTGTTGCAAAAGCAATACGGCGAGTCCGCATTGACGGTGTTGGAAAATGATCCGTATCGATTGGCGCGCGATGTGGAAGGATTTCCGTTTCGCAGTGCCGATGCGCTGGCCATGCATGCGGGAATGCCGCAAGATTCCATGGATCGGATAGAAGCGGGTGTGAATGAAGTGCTTTTGCGAGCAGCCGAGCGCGGTCACAGCTGTTTGAAGTTGGAAACTCTGGCACGGGAAACAGCGCGCCTTTTGCGGATCGATGAAGATCGTATTCGCGAGGCGTTGGGAGAACTTTTGGAGTATGGCGTTTATCCCGTGACGATTGTCGACGATACGGCTTACGTGTACCATCTTTCTTTGTACGAAGCGGAAACGGGCGTAGCGCACCACATCGAGCGCCTGCAGACGGTAGAACCGCTGACGGTAATCGGTGCGGAAATGATTTTGGAAAAATGGGCGGCCAAAGAAGAGGTGACGTTGGCCGCCGAGCAAATTCAAGCCATCCTTGCCGCGCTGGAAACCGGCGTGCTCGTGATTACCGGCGGCCCCGGTACGGGCAAAACGACATTGGTGCGTGCTCTTTTGGCGGTTGTTTCGCAAGCGCGCTTACGAACCGTTTTAGCTGCGCCGACCGGACGCGCTGCCAAGCGACTCGCGGAAACCTCCGAGCAGGACGCGTCCACTTTACACAAATTGTTGGAAGCTGGATTAGTAGAGGACGCAAGTGTTTTTCAACGTGATGCGCAAAATCCTTTGAAAGGTGATTTGTTTATTATTGATGAAGCGTCCATGCTGGATGTAAACCTGATGTATCATTTTTTGGAGGCGGTGCCCGATCACGCTCGCGTCATTTTTGTCGGTGATGTCGATCAGTTGCCGCCGGTCGGTCCGGGAAATGTGTTACGCGATATCATTGCATCGAATACGGTGCCGGTCGTAAGGTTGGAGCATATTTACCGACAGGAGGAAGGCAGCGGGATTGCGCTGGCCGCCGCGGCCATACGCCAAGGGCAGATGCCGGTGTGGCGTGATGATGTTACTTTTATCGACTGCGCCGAAGAAGAAGCGCTTGATGAAGTGTTGTCACTTTGTCGCACGCTTCATTACGCGGATCCGGAACGTCAGTTTGCCATGCAGGTGCTGGCGCCGATGTACCGCGGTGTCTGCGGTGTCGACGCGTTGAATCAGGCGTTGCAGCGGCAGGCGCACGGATACACGGGAAAATCCAACCGCGGTTTGCAGGTCGGCGATAAAGTCATGCAGCGGCAAAATAATTACGAAAAAGGCGTCTATAACGGTGACTTGGGCGAAGTATACGCAGTCGGCGAGGAACATATCGCGGTCGATTTTCGCATTAAAAATTCCACCTACGAACGCGGTGAGTTACAGGAACTGCAACTGGCATATGCACTCACTGTGCATAAGAGTCAGGGGAGCGAATACGAAACGGTAGTGTTGGTGCTGCTGCCTTCGCAACAAATCATGTTGCAACGAAATCTTGTGTATACGGCGGTGACCCGCGCCAAATCCCATGTGTATATTGTCGGCTCGCCGGCGGCATTCAAGAAAGCCTTGCGCACCCAACATACCGCCGGTCGCACCAGCCTTTTGCGTGCGCGCTTGACGGGAGAAATCGATGCCTAGTTTGTGGCAACATTTTTTATCTTTTTTATACCCGCCGCATTGCCTCGGCTGTCACGCAGCGGTCAGTCGGCACGGTGAATGGTGTCGGCATTGCCGTGACGAGGTATGGCAGCCGCGGCAGCTTGCGGGGAGTCATCACGGCAAACTCGCGGGATGTTACGCTTGTACCGACTATCGCGGCGGCGTGCGCAGCGCCTTGCTGCGCTATAAATTCGGTCGCAAGCATTTGGATCCGCTGGCGTTTCAGAATTTGTTGCGTGATTTCCCCTGGCCGGATGCGTTTCCGGATGACGCTCTGTGCGTACCGATTCCGCTCTCGCGGGAGCGCTACGCCGAGCGCGGTTTTAATCAGGTGGCGAAAATTTTCGCACCGCTGGCGCGGGAACGTGGTTGGCAATGGTCAGAAGACCTTGTCAAAATACGTCACACGCCGGCGCAATCCACATTGAGTCGTACGGATCGTCATACCAATATAAAAAACTCCTTCCGGTGGGAAGGAGTTCCATTGACAGGTTGTACGGTGATTCTTGTGGATGATATCTATACTACGGGCGCTACGCTGGAAGAAGCGGCCCGCGTTTTGCATCGAGCCGGCGCCGCGCAAATCATCGGTTGGGTGATCGCGTCGGGCGCGCGTTAACTCAAAATATCGATAAACACACGGACAATCGACGGATCAAACAGAAGACCGGAGGCGCTGAAGAGTTCATTTAACGCTTCCTGTTTTGTTTTCGCCCAATTTTCCGCCGAGGGATTGGTGATTTGTTCGTAGTAATCGGCGACGGCAATGATGCGGGCGCCCAAAGGAATATTTACGCCGCGCAGATGTTTGGGAAAACCGGTGCCGTCCCAGCGTTCATGATGATGTCGGATATAAGGAATAATATGTTGGCAAGCCGGAATCGTTTCGAGCATATTGCTGCCGAGATCCGGATGTTTTTTGTAAAGGGCTTGTTCGCG
>NZ_JAHAHH010000100.1 GCF_018373335.1 Negativicoccus succinicivorans | reverse complement strand
GAGAGCCGTGGAAGCTTTCCCGCTCGCTTTAGCTGCGGAACCGAAAGCAGACGCGGGGTCTCCATTCGCAACGGAAATACTTCCCGCCGCTGTGGCAGCCGTCCCGGTCGCGTTAGCTGCGGAACCGAAGGCAGACGCGATTTTTCCATTCGCAACGGCATTACTTCCCGTCGCTGTAGAAAATTCTCCCATGGCTTTTGCACTGCTTCCCGTAGCTGTGGCAGCGACTCCGCCCGCTTGCGCGGAGGATCCTACCGCCGTACCGTAATCGCCCTGCGCTCCCGCGCGCGGTCCGACCGCTATCGCGGCGACACCTTTGGCCCCGTCATTATTCCAGTTCGTTCCCTCAGGCTTGGCACTGTCATTCGCGTTAACGGAGAAATAGTGGGTCGCTTGCTCTTCCATTTGCTTCGTGATGGCTTTGATCTGCGCCACGTTCACCGCGTCAGTGTCTTCCGTGCCGGCGGCGACGCCCGTAATCTGACGGGTAACTCCCAGGTCCGCATTTCCTACAGAAACCGCTCCGTCGATGGATTGCCATGCATTTACATATCCGTTTACCAATTTGAATTGCGCGTTAAATTCATCCGTTTTATTTTTCAGATTTTCTTGAATTTGTTTCGTCGCATCGGATGGTTTGCCAATGGGATCTTTTTTACTGCTTTCGATGAATTGGGCCTGTAATTGTTGTAGCTCTCCTCGCAGACCGTTAAGTTTATCTATTGCTTGCGCGCGTTCCGCTTTTTTCTCGCCCAGCAAAGTATCTTCATTCATGGCATTGCCTGCCGACGCGTCAAAGCCCCAGACTTTCGCCTGTCTGTCGGCAAGGCTGTTCCCACCGAGAGCAACACCGCCAATTTGCGTCGCCCTTGCCAGCGATCCGAGGGCCAAACTGCCGACCGCTTGCGCTTCCGCTCTTCCGCCAACTGCGGCCGACTGTTGACCGGTCGCTTTCGCTTGCGAACCAATCGCCGCCGCAAGGTTGTCCGCCTCTGCAAAAGCGCCGACCGCTACCGATTCATTGCTTTTCGCCTGAGCCCAAGATCCGAGAGCCGTAGCACCTACTCCGGTCGCGTTAGCTGCAGAACCGAAAGCAGACGCGGTTCTTTCATTCGCAACGGCATTACCTCCCACCGCTGTGGCAGCCGTCCCGGTCGCCTTAGCTGCGGAACCGAAAGCAGCCGCGATTTCTCCATTCGCAACGGCGGCGCTTCCCGTCGCTGTAGCCGCTGTCCCCGTGGCCTTCGCATTGGTTCCCGCCGCTGTGGCAGCTACTCCGCTCGCATTGGCCGCCACGCCGAAGGCGCTCGCCTGTTCACCGTCCGCTTGCGCGTAGGATCCTACCGCCGTACCATACTCTCCCTGCGCGCCTGTACGAGGTCCGATGGCGATACCGCCAAGAGCTTTCGCTCCGTCATTAAGCCAATTAGTTCCCACAGGATTGGCGCTGTCATTGGAATGGATCGAGACATAATGCGTTCTCCAGCTATCCGGATCCACCGGAGTCGCGGGATCTTCCGCGTAGGCGAGACTGCCCGCGGACAGCAAGGACAGAACCATCGCGGCCATCACCGCTTTGTTGCGGCAGATCGAAACTTTGCCGCGATTTTTCGCGATTTCCGATACCACGGAGCAACTGTTTTTACCCCTATTCCAAATCACCTTGTATACTCTGTTCATAAGTACACCCCTCCCATGCTACAAATAAAAAATTAATAAAGGGTAATGCTTGCCTTAATGTTACCCCCCCCTCGAAATTCCTGTCAATCATCAAATATTTTATTTTTTTCATAGAAAAAACCTCAAGTTTTTTTATTTCCTTGAGGTTTTTCCATAATCGGCGATGCCGCGTTTATGAAATTTTATTTCGCTTGCTGTTCTTCATTCACACGGACGCGTTCGATGACCGGTTGTCCGTCGTTGTCTTTCGTGATGACATCAACGCGGATTCGCGCCAGCTCGGGGGCGAATTCCTGCACCGCGCGGGCATCGAGGCTGACGCCTTTCGCCAATGCTCTGTAAAGCATGGCGGCGAGTTCGTAACGTGTCATGCTGCGGTCTCCGGCAAAGGTTCCGTCCGGATAGCCTTCGATAATGCCTTGTTCGCAAAGGCCTTTGACGTATTCATACGTCCAAGGATACATGAAAGGGATTTCATGTTTACTCCGACGCCCGCCAAACCCGAGCTTTCCATGTAAAAAGGATCACCGCAAGTGCGGTGACCCTTTTCGTTTCTGTTTCCTATTTCGCTGCCATGAGCTTCTGCACTTGTTGTTTCAAAATTTCGATTTCGTTCCTCATCTCTTTATTTTCATTCTTGATTTCTCTGTTTTCGTTCTTGATTTCTCCGTTTTCGTTCTGCATGATCTCATTCGCTGTTTTCAGATCTTTGATTTCGTTCGCCATGGCAATTTTGGAAGTACTGATGCCCGTTCCCTGTCCTACTTTCATCGAGAAACCGACATTGAGCATGTTTTCACCGCCGCCGAATGAGCCGCCAACGCTGAACATGGTGTTTGCGGTCGGCCGATAGAAGGCGCCGATGGCTACCGCGTTCGCGCCGCTGTAATGGCCGTATCCCGCCGCGAAGTCCCATTTGTTTTCGGGATCATAATCCAAGGGATGAAGTCCCGCCAAGGCCGCCGCGCCCGCGCCGATTCTGTCGACTCTCGTGTCCAGTTGATCGACTCGTCCGTTCAAAACGGTGATGTTTTCAGTGTTCGCAGTAATATTTGCAGTGTTCGTTGTGATACGTGTATCCAAACCCGTCATTTGTTCGTTTACGTTGCTTTCCAATTTTTTCAGCTGGACGACGTTCACCGCATCGGTATCTTTCGTGCCGGCGGCAACGCCCGTAATCTGACGGGAAAATCCTTCCTCCTCATTGCCGACAGCAACCGCCGCTACTGTCGCCTGCCATGCTTCCGACGTGTCATCTCCCGCCAAATAGCCGCTTACTCCCGCATCTCTATCGGCAATGCTGCCCGCACCGAGAGCGACGCCGAACTCTTGTGTCGCTATTGCCGTTGATCCGATGGCGATACCGCCGTCTTTTTGCGCTTCCGATGCGGATCCGATGGCGATCGCA
>NZ_JAHAHH010000099.1 GCF_018373335.1 Negativicoccus succinicivorans | reverse complement strand
GCAAACGGCTGGAGAAGTTTATTACTGGCAAATAGAGCCGATTGGTAGTCAAACGTTGATCGGTAAGACTTTGACTACGAACATGGCAAAATAGGAAGGGGAAAATATGGAAATTAAGCAGTTAACAGAACAGGTTGTATCCTTATTGGAAAGTAAAAAAGGTAAACAGATCAAAGTTTTAAATATGGACGGTATTACTACACTGGCTGATTATTTTATTTTGGTGAATGCAGGGAATAAAAAGCATTCACAGGCATTGGCTGACGAAGTGACTAAACTGTTAGCAGATAATAATGTAGAGCTTTTACGAGAAAACGGATATCGTGAAGGAACCTGGATTTTGCAGGATTTCGGATCGCTTATCGTCCATATCTTTGTGCCGGAAGAACGCACTTACTATGATTTGGACACAATGTGGGGAGACGCCAAAATTGAACAGCAAATCAGCGGCGACCAATAACGTAACGCTAAAAGAAAATACGCTTGTCACTCTTAAGGTCGCACGTACCGGTGAAATGGGAGCTTTTTTGGATGCCGGCACCGGAAATACTTCGGATGATATTCTGCTGCACCATGATCAACAAACCACATCGGTCGAAGAAGGAGATCTTGTGGATGTTTTTCTGTACCATGATCCCAAAGGCAGATTGACCGCGAGCATGCGTTTACCGCGCATTCAACCGGGCCAAATTGCATATGCCGAAGTAATTCAACGCACACGCTTTGGCGCATTCGTTGACTTAGGGACTGAACGCGGTATCTTTTTACCATTTGCCGAAATGAAAGGAAATCTTCAAGAAGGTGATCGCGTTTGGGTTCGTCTTTACGAAGATAAATCCGGTCGACTGGCGGTGAGCATGGATGTCGGCTTGGCCATGCAATCTATTGCTAAACCCAGTGAGGGCATTGAGCGTGGCGATGAAGTAACGGCGGCGATTTATAATATTACCGCTGACGGCGCATTAGGTATTACGCCGCAAAAATATTTGGTTTTTATTCATCGTGATGAATGGGATCATACGATTTTAGTAGGAGAAATGGTTAAGGCGCGGGTTACATTCGTGCGTGCGGACGGTCGTTTGAATGCATCGCTACGTGCACAAAAAGAAACCGCAATAGCCACGGATGCAGCCACGATCCTTGCTTATTTGGAAGCACGTGGCGGTGTAATGCCGTATACGGACAAAAGCGATCCCACGGTCATTCGTCGCCAATTTAACCTCAGTAAAAGTGCGTTCAAACGTGCACTTGGGCATTTAATGAAACAAGGAAAAATTACCCAAGATAATGTGCAGACACGATTAGTGGAGTAGAATTATGAAGATTGTGATTATTGGTGCCGGCAAGGTAGGATACACGCTTGCCCAACGCTTATCGGAAGAAGATCATGATGTCATCTTGATAGATGAAAATTCCGAACGGATTGATTTGATTCGCAGCTATCTGGAAGCCATGTTGATGGTAGGTAACGGAGCCAACCCCGGCTTACTTATGGATATCGGCATGGAAGATACGGAACTTTTTGTTGCGGTAACTGATCGTGATGAAGTAAATCTTTTATCCTGCTACATTGCCAAGCAGTTGGGAGCGACGCAAACCATTGCGCGTGTCCGTGCCAAAGAATACATCTTGCAAAACAATAATCCGGCGTTAGCATCGCTCGGTCTGAACCTCATTATTAACACAGAGATGGTTACAGCCAATGAAGTGATGCAGATTATCAAAATGCCGAATGCCTTGGATGTTGAAAACTTTGCGAATGGCAAAGTCCGACTCTTGGAAATTAAAGCACGTGATAATGAAGATATGTTGGGACAACGGATTCGTGATTTGGAAATTCCCGATAAAGTTCTGATCGTCGGTATTTTCCGACATGGACGTATGATCATTCCAAACGGGGATGATACGCTTCAAATGCTTGATAATGTATTCTTTCTCGGCGAACGACAAGCGATTGAAGGCCTCGAAGAAGAACTGTCTACGACCCGTACGCGAATTCAAAATGTTTTGTTAGTAGGTGCGGGATTGGTTGGCCGTAATTTAGCTATTCTTTTAGAAAAAGCAAATTATCATGTAAAAGTCATTGAAAAAGATTATGAGCGCTGCGAACTCCTTTCGGCGGAAACCGACAATGTAATCGTCATTAATGGTGACGGTACGGATGTCGATCTTTTGCGTGACGAGGAAGTGGGCGATTATGATGCAATTGTTTGTTTGACGGATGATGATAAGCTCAACTTACTTGTCGCTTTAATGGCGCGCCATTTTGGTGTCCAAAGAACTCTTGTACGAGTCGGACGACCGGAGTACATAGACTTGATGGAACAGGTTGGGATCGATATAGTATTTTCACCGCGCTTATTGACTTCAAATGAAATTTTACGACAGATTCGCAAAGGGGAAGTGCTTTCCGTAAGCAGCTTCGAGGATTCGAAGGCAGTTGCTTTGGAACTGAAGGTAACCGAGCAAAATCCTCTCGTACATCGCCCGTTGGCTGAAATCAATTTGCCGGGGACCACTCTATTGGGAGCCATCGTTCGCGGCGAGGAAACGATTGTGCCGAATGGACGAACGGTGTGTGAACCGGGCGATCAAATTGTGTTATTTACACTACCGGAATATAGTGATGCGGTAATTTCATATATGGAAGCGTAGTATGAACAAAAAGATGAAGGCAGTTTGTGCCTTGCTGGGAAAAGTGGTCATGGTGTTTTCCCTCGTTATGCTGGTTCCTTTTTTTTACGGTATTTGCATTAACGAGTGGATTTGGCCGCTTTTCTTTAGCGCCGTAATTACGTTGGTATTAGGAGTATTGATTGATCGCAACGGTCAAAAAAGCACGTCCATCACACTCAGCCAATGGTTTGTACTCGTTTCATTTACTTGGATTTTGGCTTCCTTAGTGGGCGCATTGCCTTACTATATGTGGAACGAGCTTCCCAGTTTCGTCGATGCACTTTTTGAATCGGTTTCCGGTTATACGGCGACCGGCGCTACCGTGATTTTGGACGTCGATGGGATGCCACGTCCGTTGTTGCTATATCGCAGCATGACGCACTGGTTCGGCGGTATGGGGATCATTATTCTGTTGCTCGCTTTTCTGCGCAGTTTGGGCGCGGAGGCGGCGAACCTTTTTAATGCGGAAGCCGCGATTAACGGCTACGGTCAAATTATGCCTCGTATTCGCAAATACGCGATCACGCTATGGGGGATGTACTGTCTTTTCTCAGCCGTGCTTTTTGGACTCTTATGCCTGGCAGGAATGCCGATTTTTGAAGCGCTGAATTATGCCATGTCGATTATTGCGACCGGCGGCTTTGCAGCCCGCAGTGCAGGCGTGTTTATTTA
>NZ_JAHAHH010000098.1 GCF_018373335.1 Negativicoccus succinicivorans | reverse complement strand
CGAATCGCTGCGACAACGTCGGCATCGGCATGGCCGAGGATCAAAGGTCCCCAGCTGAGAACGTAATCGATGTATTCATTGCCGTCGACATCAAAAATATGACTGCCTTTACCTTTGGCGATAAACGGCGGTGTCGTATCGACGTTACGGAACGAGCGGACGGGACTGTTCACGCCGCCCGGCATAAATTTCTGCGCCGTGGCGAATGCTTCTACCGAACGCGTCCGGTTCATCCTTCATACCCCTCTCGTATCCAGCGAGCCGCTTCCAATGCGTGGTACGTGATAATCAAATCCGCACCCGCGCGCTTCATCGACAGCAGCGTTTCCATAATAAGTCGCTTTTCATCGATCAGACCGGCGGCTCCGGCCGCTTTTACCATCGCGTATTCGCCGCTGACGTTATACACGCAGATCGGCAAATGGGTAATTTCACGCGCCGCCCGTACGACGTCAAGATACGCCAATGCCGGTTTCACGATGATCGCGTCGGTGCCTTCCAACAAGTCGAGTTCGATTTCTTTCAACGCTTCGCGCGCATTCGCCGGATCCATTTGATAGGTTTTGCGATCGCCGAACTGCGGCGCCGAATGCACGGCATCACGGAACGGACCGTAGTAGGCGGAGGCGTATTTCGCCGCGTAACTCATAATCGCCACATCGCTGTAACCCGCTTCATCCAACGCTTCGCGCATCACCGCAATGCGGCCGTCCATCATATCGCTCGGCGCCACCATATGCGCGCCGGCCTTCGCATGACTGACCGCCACTTTGGCAAGCAGCGGCAAGCTTTCGTCATTCATGATGCAGCCGTTTTCCACATGACCGCAGTGACCGCTTTCCGTGTATTGGCACAGACAGACATCGGTAATAACATACAATTCCGGTACTTCTTTGCGGATCGCACGAACCGCCTGTTGCACCGGTTCATTGTCATCCCACGCGGAATCGCCATCCGCCGCTTTGTAAGTCGGAATACCGAAAATTTCCACCGCGGGAATGCCGAGTTCAGCCGCTTCTTTGGCCATCTTAACCGCTTCATCGACGGAAAGATGGTACTGCCCCGGCAGGCTTGCGATTTCTTCTTTTACGCCTTTCCCCGGAACGATAAACAACGGATAAATCAAATCATTGACAGACAATGCGTTTTCACGCACCATGCGTCGAATATTACGGTCAGCGCGCAAACGGCGCGGACGATCATAAGGAGTAATCATACATTCGCTTCCTTTCGAAATACATCCAGTACAGCATCCACCATGGCATCCTGTGTCGCTTTCGCCGCCAGCCGATCCGGCTCCAAGCCCGCTTGTCGCAACGCGTCGGCGGTAATCTCGCCGATCGCAATCAGCGGAATGCCCGCAAGCTCCTTGCGCGGATCTTCCAGCATCGCCAGTAAACCGGTCACGGTCGATGCACTGGTAAACGTAATCGCGGAAATTTTTCCGCTTTGCAGTTCGTTTTGAAAAATATCTTTGCGCGAGGTTTCCGGTACGGTTTCATAAAACGGCACTACATCTACCAAGGCTCCTGCTTTGCGCAGCGTCTCCGGTAACAATTCACGAGCCTGCACCGCCCGCGGCAAAAGCACGCGCTTGCCGTTCATTACTTCGTCTTTCAGAACCGCCAACAATCCTTCCGCCTGCGCCGTCTCCGGTACAATATCGGCCACAATACCGTAACGCCGCAATTTTGCCGCCGTTTTCGAGCCGACCGCCGCGATTTTCAGTGTCGCCAGGTCGCGGCTGTCGCGACCGCATTCCGTGAGCACGGCAAAGAATCGTTCCACGGTATAGGGACTGGTGAAAAGTAAATAGTCATACGACGCGGCATTTTGAACTGCCTGCTTTTGCTCTTCCGTATTGTCCGTCGCCTGTCGGCGAATGGCCGGAATATAGAGCGGTTGCGCGCCCAAACGAGCCAGCTTCTCACCCAACACCGACGCGACATCGGCCGCCCGGGTGACCACGATACGTTTACCGAACAGCGGCTGATCTTCAAACCAGCGCAATTGGTCACGCAACGCCACCACCTCGCCGATGACCAGCAGTCCCGGCGGTTTCAAGCCCGCCGCTTCCACCGCCGCCGGCAGTTCCTCCAAGGTAGCCACCACGGTTTCCTGTTCGGCTTTGGTGCCCCAACGCACAACCGCGGCAGGAGTCGTCGCCGGTCGTCCGTGCGCGATCAATTCACTGACAATTTTACGCAGCTTGCCAAGTCCCATGACAAATGTCAATGTGTCCACACCGGTCGCTAAATGCTCCCAGCGCATGGAGGCTTCCGGTTTTGTCGGATCTTCGTGACCCGTAACCACCGCAAATGATGTCGCCACCGCGCGATGTGTCACGGGAATCCCCGCATACGCCGGCGCGGCGATCGCACTGGTGACGCCCGGGACGATTTCAAAGGCCAGGTTATTTTCCCGTAACGCGAGCGCTTCTTCCCCACCGCGCCCGAAAACGAACGGATCGCCGCCTTTTAAACGCGCTACCGTATGTCCCTGTGCCACTTTTTCCACAAGCAACGTATTGATTTCCGACTGTGTCAGAGTGTGATTGCCCGCCTGTTTGCCGGCATAAATCAATTCCGCGTCGGGCCGCGTCAAAAACAGCAAACTGTCATCGGCCAAGTAATCATAAATGACAACATCCGCTTTTTTTAAGCAGTCCTGCCCTTTGACCGTCAGTAAGCCCGGATCGCCCGGACCTGCGCCGATTAAATATCCTATTCCCGCCATCTCATTCCTCCAACATCGCGCGGACTTCCGTCCATAACTCGCGTCCGCCGTTCGCCAAAATTTCTTCCGCAACGGCTTGTCCCAATGACGCGGCCGCGCTGCATTTTCCGGTTTGTACTGCTTCAATGACCGTTGCGCCGTCCAGCGATAATAATCGTCCCTGTACTTGAATGGTATCGTTTTCATACACAGACGCAGCGCCGATCGGAACCTGACAGCCGCCTTCCAGCGCGGCCAAAATCGCGCGTTCCGCCGCCACGGCCGCTGCCGTTTCGGGATCATGAATGCCCGCCAGCAACGCCAACAATTCTTCATCGTCGGCGCGACATTCTATGGCCAATGCTCCTTGGCCGGCCGCCGGCAACCATTCAGGCGCTTGCAATACTTCCGTAATGCGATCCGCCAAGCCCAAACGCGCTAAACCGGCGCGCGCTAAAATAACGCCCGCCAAATGTTCCGTTTCGATTTTTCCCAAACGTGTTTGCACATTGCCGCGAATCGACACCGGCACCAAATCCGGTCGATAATGTAAAAGCTGCGCCGTACGACGCAAACTGGACGTTCCTACCCGCGCGCCGGCCGGTAAATCGCGCAACAGAGTGCCGTCCGCGGAGACGAACGCGTCCTCTACGTTGGCCCGTTGCGGAATCGCGCCGATCACAAGACCTTGCGGCAGCTTGGTCGGCATATCTTTCAAGCTGTGCACGGCAAAATCAATGCTGCCGTCCAAAAGTTT
>NZ_JAHAHH010000097.1 GCF_018373335.1 Negativicoccus succinicivorans | reverse complement strand
GCAACCGGTCTATGGCTTGACGGAAGGCATCCGGCCGGCAAGTCTGGAGCGTTGGATCCAAACGGCATTGGCTGCGGTAAAAGATATTCCCGAGACATTACCGGCGGATGTGCGTCAGCAGCTCGGCCTACGTTCGCGCGCTGAGGTGACGCGCCTTGCGCACCAACCGCCGAATCAGGAAACGGCGACCGCGGTGCGGCAGGAGTTGGCTTTTGAAGAACTCTTCTTTTTACAGCTTGGCGTTTTGCGCTTGCGCGCGCAGCGTGAGATAGGAGCCGTCGGCATCAAATGTGCACCGAACGGTAATCTTTTTCGACAGCTGATGCAAACCTTACCGTACCGTTTGACCGGCGACCAGCAAAAAGCGTTGGCGGATATTTGCGATGACATGGAAGGGATCTTGCCGATGCGGCGGTTACTGCAGGGTGATGTCGGCAGCGGCAAAACGGTAGTGGCGGCGCTTGCAATGACGAAAGCGGCGGAAAACGGATACCAGTCGCTTTTGATGGCGCCGACGGAAATTCTCGCGAATCAGCACTATGAAACGCTGCAATCACTCTTAGCACCGCTCGGTATCCGCGTTGCCAATTTGACGGGGAAAACCAATAAAAGCGAGCGGGAAGATATTCTTGCCGGACTGCTTGACGGTAGCGTAACGGTATGTATCGGTACGCATGCACTTTTAGAAGAAGACGTGGAATTGAGGGCTCTGGGCCTGGTCGTGACGGATGAGCAACACCGATTCGGTGTACGACAACGCATGCGCTTGGAAGAAAAAGGGATCGCACCGCACACGTTGGTCATGACCGCGACACCGATTCCGCGTACATTGGCCTTGTCCGTATATGGCGATTTGGATATATCGCTTATTCGTGAAATGCCTCCGGGTCGCAAACCGGTTCAGACTTTTGCGGTGAACCGCTCGTATATGCCGCGAATTTTGCGTTTTTTGGAGAAAGAAATGAAGCGGGGACACCAAGTCTATGTTGTCTGTCCGCTTGTCGAAGAATCCGAAAAAATGGATTTAAAGGCTGCTGTAGAGGTATACGAAGAGCTGAAAAATCGATTTCACGAATTCGGCGTCGGTCTGGTTTACGGCGGGTTAAAAGCGGACGCCAAACAGGCGGTGATGACAGCGTTTGCCAAGCACCAATACCATTTGCTGGTCGCCACCAGCGTGGTGGAGGTCGGCGTAAATGTGCCGAATGCGACGGTCATGCTCGTGGAAGGCGCAGAGCGTTTCGGCTTAGCGCAACTGCACCAGTTGCGCGGTCGTGTCGGTCGCGGCAACGCACAGGCATATTGCATTTTGGTAAGTGACAGCCGAACGGAACTGGCACAGGAGCGTTTGCGTTACATGACCGAAATTCAGGACGGCTTTACGTTGGCGGAAAAAGATTTACTGCTGCGCGGTACGGGAGAACTTTTCGGATATCGACAGCATGGTTTGCCGAATCTTAAAGTGGCGGATCCTATTCGCGATTTACCGCTCTTGGTGAAAGCGCGTGAAGTGGCGGAAAGCTATGCTCAAACAAGTGATCCTGTATTGCTTGGCGAATTACAAAAACGGTTCGGGAAAGCATTTCTTGCATTGCTGCAGCATTAAAAAAGACGCTTACGCGTCTTTTTTTTGTGCGAATTGCCAATCGGCGAGCATGGCATGAATATCCGGTTTAGAGCAGGAATTTAGCGGCAATTCCGCATATTGCAACCAATAACGCGGCCGCTCGATGGAGGGTAAGCGCAGCGCCATTTTTCGCAATGCGGAAAGGGGTTGTTTTTGTTCGACAACCACAGCGGCAGCCGGCACTTCACCGCGCTTCGTATCGGGTACAGCAAATACGGTAACATCTTTGATCAAGGGCGTTTCACGCAATGCGTCCTCGACTTTAGCGACGGAGATTTTACGTCCGGCGTAATTAATCACCGCATTGGAGCGACCGGTAAAACGAATGTTGCCGCGCGGCGTCCATGTACCGGTATCGCCGAGGGTCATTTCGTGATCGCTGCCGATAACGCCGAAAGGAGTTGTCACGTAAATCGACGTATCCTTAATTCTGACCCTGACCTGCGGAAACGGTTTACCGACGATGCCCGGCTCCCGATCCCACTCGTCAATGTGGCAATAGGTAATATAGTTCAGCTCACCGGCGCCGTAATATAACGTAATCAGCGCTTTCGGAAAATGATTTTGCAATGCGGCGGAAAGCTCTTTGTCCAACGACTGCGAGCCGGTAAAAACAGCACGCATAGAGGATGCAATATCCGTTTTTGCCGCGTGCAGAATCTGACGCAACTTTACCGGCAGGAGATACAGCGTGTTAATGGATTCCTCTTGGAGAATGTGCCACCAGCGGCGCGGTGTATACGCGGAAATCGTACGGGCAAACCCGCCGGCCCAAAATACACAGGCAAACGAGTTGAAATTCCCGGTAAAACTGAATGAGCCATGAAAAAACAAGCGAGATCCTTCATTAATTCCAAAAATTTTATTTTGAATGGGGAAGTAGTCTGTCCAGCTGTGTTCTTCCCGCCAAAAAAGTTTGGGCAGCCCCGTACTGCCGGATGACAGCACACCGAATTCCGCCGTGGCCGGAATTTTTGTCACGTCAGATGGGCCGATGGTACCGTCAAAAAGGCAGAGACCATTTGACTCGGCAATGTTTCGCACATCTTCCGCCGGTAAATCGGGGTGGCAGAGGACCGGTCGTAAACCGGCTTTGCGTGACGCGAGAAAAAGCAACCATTGCTGAGCGAGATCCGTTTCTTGAATAAGGACGCCGCTACCGGGCGGAAACGGTAACTTCGCAGCAAGCGTGTTGATCTCATGAAGCAATTCGGCATAGGTATACATTCTGTCATCGACTTGCAGCGCTATTTTTTCCGGACGTATTTCAGCCCAATGGTGGAGGCGGTGAATGAAATTACTCATGGCAACGCTCCACGATTATGGCGCAACCGGTGCCGCCGGCGCCGGCGATGGCACACAATCCGTAACGGCCTTCGATAGCATGCAGGCGGGCCAGCAAGTGGGTCAAAATGATCGCCCCCGAGGCGCCGTAAGGATGACCGTAGGCCAACGCGCCGCCGAGCGGATTATACCGTTCGACGAGCTGCGGATACGATTGTGTAAAGAGGTAATCAATGATTGCAAACGCCTCATTCCATTCGATTGTATCCATGTCATCCATTTGCAAATGAGCCGCTTGCAATGCCAATGTACTGACGCGCTTTACACCGAGCGGAGACAGTAAAGGATCACTGGCGCCTTGCGCGACCGCAATGATTTTGGCAAGTGGTCGTAAGTGGTACCGTTCGATCGCTTCTTGACCGGCGAGCATGGCAAACGCCGCCCCGTCATGAATCAGGCAGGCATTACCGGCCGTAATATGTGTGCCCGATCCTAAGAGCAACGGTAAGCGTTGCAGAAGTTGTAAACGCATGCGCGGTCGTAAACATTCATCGTTTGCTAATTCGGGCACCGGCACGAGCCAATTCTTTAACGTATCTGTTTGGGCATTGGCTAATGCGCGTTGATGACTTTGTAACGCCAACTCATCCAGCTCTTCGCGTGTCGCGCCAAGTGCTTGTACCGCTCGTTCAGCGCCGCGAAGCATCGCGTCGGCGGTGAACAAATAATCTTAAAGAAATATGAACCAGCATGTATCTTCTGTGGTGATGCTAGAGACGTTATAAACTACAAAGGTAAGAATATC
>NZ_JAHAHH010000096.1 GCF_018373335.1 Negativicoccus succinicivorans | reverse complement strand
TGTGCCGTTGCATACGGCAGTGATGACGGCATCCCCCGCGGTGGTACGGTATAAAACGGTAGAAATGGGAGCGCTCAACGAACGTGAGTTGCGAGAAATGCTGCGCTGGGAAGGAGAACGTTTCTTTCCGGATGTAGCGGCTCCATGGATCGGCACGCGTTCGGTTCCGTTGCCGGAGGGGAGTGTCCGCGTCTTGATGGCGGCGCTGACGTCTGATGCGGTGCCCGACGAGCGCTTGGTGGCATTGGGCGTAGAATGCGTGATCACGGTTCCGGAAGTCGTCGCGCTGGGGGAAGCATTGGCGGACTCCACGGGAGCAGTTTACTGCGCCGCGTCCCAAATGGTGGCGGAGTATCGGGAGCGCGTGTGGACGGATTGGCGGCTACATACGATTGACGTAACGCATTCGGACGCGGGGTCGGAAGATGAAGCCATCTACGTGCATGGCTCGGCCGCGCCGAGTGATGTCGGCACGACCCGACCTTGGCCCGCGACCATTCCTGCGGAATTGCTCGGTGATACACCTTCGCCATGGCGTGATGTCGCGTACTTGCCGGTAGCCGCCGCGCGAGCGGCGCAACGACCGGAGAATGCCGCGCTTTGCCAAACGATTCGTTTAGAAAATCACGCGCCGCAACCCGCGCCGTCTTGGTTTCGACCCGTGTTGGCGGGAAGCCTCTGTATTCTGGTGCTCGCGTTCGGGTATGCGGCGTTTCATTACGCCATGTATCAAAAAGAAATGAGCGCGTTACAAAACGAAACGACGGTCGCTCAACTGTCGGCATTGCGCACACAGGTAGCCGCATATCAGACGGCAGTACACGATCGGCAAGAACATGAGCGAACGCGCTTAACGGCAAGCAAACTGTTGCTCGTGATTTGCGACTCCTGCCCCGCCGATGTGACGCTAACGGAAATTCGCACGGAAAATGAAGACATTATTGTCACCGGAAACTTCCAATCGGGCGCGCCCTTACATGATTGGAGCGAATATTTAAGCGCTCGTCTGGAACGACCGGTACGAAGTAAAATCGATCGTCATGTAGCGGCGGCGCATACCTTTACGCTGTGGCTCGGTCATGCGGAGGAGGAAGCTAATGCCATCCGTCACTAAATATCCTTTGCTGCTGTTGGCGGCACTCTGGTTATTGACTGTTGTCGCGTTCGGCGGCGGATACCACTGGCAAACTCGGACCGCGGACGCTATCCGAGCAGAAGCGGCGCAGGCGCATGAAATCGAACGACTGACAGCCCAACTGGCACAACAGGAACAATATCAAAACGAAGCCGCGCGAATAATCGACTGGGAAGCGGACGCGAACCGGGCGCACGTGCAAATGGAAAGCAGCGAAGAGATTCCTTCTGCGGACGAGACCAAACAATGGAAGATGACATTGGTCGGCGATTATTTTCATCTGCTGGAATTATTTGCCGCATGGGAAGGCCACCCGCATGCGACGGAAATCACGTTGACAAAAATGGCGCCGATCAGTCCATCGGTTTGTCGCGCGGAAATTCTCGTTCGTCAAACCGCACCCGTAAAAACCGCACATTGAACTCTTTGGGAAAAGTAAACGCAAGAAATCAAATAGATGTAGTATAATATAAGGAAACGGCGAAAAATACCATTTATTTATATTAAACACTTGTGAACAGATTTTACGGGAAGGATTTACACTATTTATGGAAACAAGTTTAACGGCGGAACAACGTTACGCGACAGAGCAACGCTTACTTTGGCAATCGGCGGGTCTGATGGGACTGATTGCCGTCGCGGCGACCTGGTTCGGCCTGCTCACGAACTCGCATGCGATCTTGATTGACGGGATTTTCTCGTTTGTGGCAGTCATTATTAAGATTTTAATGATCATGACTTCGCGTCTGACAACGCGGGAATCGAGCAAAAAATTTCAATTCGGATATTGGCAGTTTGAACCGCTCGTGCTTGCGGCAGAAGGCGGCTTCACGCTGATCATTGTTGTCTATGCGTTTTTGAACGGCATGATCAGTCTTTTCAGCGGCGGCAATGCAATGAACTTCGGCTTGGCGATTATTTACGCCTTGACGTTTACGTTTGCCAACATGGGGTACTACCTTTATGTGCATCGGGTAAATCGGAAACTGAAATCCAGCCTGATTCATTTTGATAATATGAGTTGGCTTGTCGATGCCTGTTTCGCCGCCAGTTTGTTTATCAGTTTCGGCTTGGCCTACCTGCTTGAACGAACGCAATATGCGCATTACGGGGTATACGTCGACCCGGTGATTTTAATCATTCTGTCATTGACCATGATGCCCGTCGCGCTCAATATTTTAGGACCTGCGGTAAGGCAGGTGCTCGGCATGGCGCCGGAAGGTTTACATGAAAAGGTTCATGAAGTGATGGACGACTTCATGGCCCGCTACCGTTTCAAAGACTACGTGAGTTCCGTACAAAGGTATGGCAAAATCGCCTTTATCGATATCGATATTTTAATTCCGAAAAATTACCCGATCCAGGATGTGGGAGATCTTGACCGCATTCGTGATGAGATTGATAAGTCCCTGGGCGGTAAATCGGTACGCAAGTGGCTGACCATTACCTTTACTACCAGCCGTCGTTGGATGGCGCAAGATTATGAGCTGTTGGAGGAGGAAGACGAATGAGTACTGTACCGTTTCGCGATATCCTGCTCGCCGGCGCCGCCGGAGATGCGATTGGCTACGTTGTTGAATTTGACGATGTGGAAACGATCAAAGAAAACTACGGCCCGCACGGTTTGCGCGGTCCTTTGAGCTTAGACGGCTCGGGGAAGTGGTTGATTTCCGACGACACGCAGATGACGCTTTTTACCATTGACGGTATCTTCTGGTCACGACAGCGCGGGGATGCTTTGACGAAAGGTCTCTACCGTTCGTATATGCGCTGGTACTATATGCAAACGGGAGAAGAACCTCGGCGCGGGCAGAAAAGCTGGCTCAAAAAGCAACCTTACGAAACGACGTACAACTTAGCGAAAGATCATCGTCTGCAGGAGCGGCGTCATCCCGGTATGACCTGCCTTACGGCATTGCGTGATCCGGCGGATCGCGGTTTGACGCAGCCGCTTAATGACAGCAAGGGTTGCGGCGGTGTCATGCGGGTGGCGCCGATCGGTTTATATTTTCACGGTGATCCGCAAGCCGCTTATGAGAACGGCTGCGCTTGCGCCGCGATTACCCACTCGCACCCGTCGGGATACATCGCTGCCGGTGCGATGGCGTCGTACCTGGCCTTGCTTTGCGACGGACATACGTTGCGGCAGGCGGGAAAAATCGTCAAGGAAATGTTGCGCGTAAAAGAAAACGCAGACGAAGTATATGATGCTATCGTGGCCGCGGAAAAAGCAGCGGCTAAAGTACCGGCATTGCGTAAAAAAGCCGGAGCTGATGATTGGTGGTACTATTTGCCGGGACTGGAAACACTCGGCGAAGGTTTTGTGGCCGAAGAAACCTTGGCGATTGCATTGTATTGCGCATTGGCTTACTCCGGTTCGCGATATGCCGTGTTGGCAGCGTTGAATCACGGCGGTGATTCGGATTCAACGGCCGGCATTTGCGCGCAATTGGTCACGGCGGAAGCCGGACGCAATCGGATTCCGGAAGAATGGTTGGAGCATTTGGAATGTCGTGATATTATCATCGACATGGCCGATCGACTGGAAAAAATAAGTTTTGCAGAAAAGTCTTGACACCGGAAAAAAGAGATGCTATCATAATCAAGTCGCATGAAGCGACACGGTTCTTTGAAAACTGA
>NZ_JAHAHH010000095.1 GCF_018373335.1 Negativicoccus succinicivorans | reverse complement strand
CATTTTTGCAAATGTTTAGTCGGTCGATTAATGATAATTTCCGCTACCGTCATAGCTTCTCCTATGTGAAAAAGAAGACGGCATGTACCGTCTTCTTATAATCCCGCATCTTTACGCAATTTATCTGCCTTATCGGTGTGTTCCCAGGGTAAATCAATATCCGTTCTGCCAAAATGGCCATACGCCGCTATCTGTGCATAAATCGGGCGTTTTAAATCAAGATCATGAATGATCGCTGCCGGGCGTAAATCAAAATGAGTACGAACCAGATCTGTGATTTTTTCGTTGGGAACTTTCCCCGTGCCGAAGGTGTTAACTAAAATCGATACCGGGTGTGCCACACCGATCGCATATGCCAGCTGAATTTCACACCGATCCGCAATCCCCGACGCAACGATGTTTTTCGCCACATAGCGTGCTGCATAAGCAGCCGAGCGATCCACCTTTGTCGGATCTTTACCGGAAAATGCACCGCCGCCGTGACGAGCCATCCCGCCATAGGTATCCACAATAATTTTACGACCGGTCAAGCCGGCGTCGCCTTGCGGACCGCCAATGACAAAGCGCCCTGTAGGATTAATATAGAGCTTCATTTTATTGTCATACAAGTTATCCGGCAAAATAGGCTTGATGACCTGCTCGATAATATCGTCACGCAATTCTGCTATCTCTACTTCGGGGCTATGCTGTGTCGAGATAACGATTGTATCAATATGTACCGGCTTACCATCCACATATTCTACGGTTACTTGTGTTTTACCGTCCGGACGCAAATACGGCAAAATACCGTCCTTGCGAACTTCCGCCAAACGTCGCGCCAAACGATGTGCTAACGAGATCGGCAACGGCATCAATTCAGGCGTTTCGCGAACTGCATAGCCGAACATCAGGCCTTGGTCCCCGGCACCGATTTCGTCAAAGCGGTCTTCACTTTTTTCTTTTGCTTCCCACGAGCTGTCTACACCGATAGCGATATCTTGCGACTGTTCATCAATAGATACCAACACCCCGCAAGTATCCGCATCAAATCCATATTTCGCACGATCATAACCGATGCGCCGAATCGTTTCACGAATAATTTTATTGATATCAATATCGCAAGATGTTGATATTTCACCAACAACGTGTACTAAACCGGTGCTGACTACTGTTTCACAGGCAACTCGTCCATCCGGGTCCTGTGCCAAAATCGCGTCCAAAATATTGTCTGAAATTTGATCGGCAATTTTATCCGGATGTCCTTCCGTTACCGATTCCGAAGTGAAAAATTCTCTTTCTGCCAAAATATTCGCTCCTTTTGCATAAAAAAATCCCTCCATGAGGGATTTCCCTCATCTTCCAGTTGCCTGTCGGATGTAGCACCGAATTGAACCGGTTGCTGTGGCTTCTGCGGGCCGAATCCCTCCACCACTCTGGATGAGTACAGTTATTATTTTATGATATTATGCTATTTTTTGCAAGCGCTCACCAATTCCGCGGCCCGTTTAATGATCTCTTCCGCTACCCGGTCTTTAGTCATGATATCCAAAGATTCGTGACTGCCGTCACGATAGACAAACGTTACGATGTTAGTCTCCGTCTGGAAACCGGCGCCGGGGGCAGCTACATTATTGGCCACCAACATATCCAAATTTTTCTTGACCAATTTGCCCTTGGCATATTCCAAAACATTTTGGGTTTCCGCCGCAAACCCAATCAAAATTTGTTGCTTTTTACGTTGGCCCAGTTCATATAAAATATCAGGATTACGTACCAGCTTGATTTGCATATCGTCGTCCTGTTTTTTGATTTTTTGAGATGCGGTTTTCGCCGGGCGATAATCTGCAACAGCTGCCGCTTTGACAACAATATCGGCAGTATCAAATTCGGCATCAATGGCGTCTTTCATTTCCCGTGCGCTATTGACATGAACGATACGTACACCGGGAACTTCCGGCAGCGATGTTGCAGCACTGACCAAGACCACTTCGGCTCCCTGGCAAGCTGCAGCAGCGGCTACCGCATACCCCATTTTGCCACTGGAGCGGTTGGAGAGATATCGTACCGGGTCAATAGCCTCGCGTGTCCCACCGGCGCTGACAACCACTTTTTTACCTCGTAACAAACCTTGCGATGCCACTCTTTCAATGGTGGCAACGATTGTCTCTACGGCCGGGAAACGTCCCTTACCGTTTGTGCCGCAAGCCATATCCCCCGATTCCGGTTCGATGACGGTATAGCCCGCACTGGCCAACTTTTGTAAATTGCTTTGCGTAAAAGGATTTTCGTACATTCGGGTATTCATCGCCGGCACGACAACTACCGGGGCAGGTGTTGCCATTACGGTTGTCGTCAGCATATCATCGGCAATCCCGTTGGCTACTTTGCCAATTAAATTTGCGGTCGCCGGTGCCAAGACGAAAACATCTGCCAAGTTGGCCAGAGCAATGTGCTCTACATTCCAATGGGTAATCTCTCCCCACATCGTTGTCGTAACCGGCTGACCGGAAAGTTCACGAAAAGAAAGCGGCGTCACCAACTTCGTTGCGTGTTCCGTCATAATCACATGAACTTCCGCGCCATGTCGACGCAGCTCTCGAACCAAAAAAAGTGCTTTATAAGCAGCAATGCCGCCGCTTACACCAAGAACTACTTTTTTCCCTTGTAAGCGTCCCATTATTGTATATTTCCCGCCGGATGGGTAGCCGCTTTCTTGACTTTACCGTAATAAATTTCTTCTAAAGCAATCGTTGTCGGCTTTTTCGCATCCGCTTCTACCAAGGCCTCAGCGCCTTCGGTAAGTTCGCGTGCTCGTTTAGCCACCATAGAAACTAAGGTATATTTACTATCTACACGCTCCAATAAGTCATCAATTGATGGGAATACCATAACTACATAACCTCCCTGGTAATATACTTTTCAAAAATAGTATCGATTTGCTCTTTATTACGAGACAGTTTACAACGCTCTGCCACCATAATGGCGCGAACCTTGTCTACGGCCTCATCCAATTTATCATTGACAACGATGTAGTCATATTGGTGCGCCAACTCAAGCTCGCTAATCACTTTCGCAAGACGCATTTGGATCACTTCCTTGGAATCAGTATCCCGAGCATATAGACGATGAGAAAGCTCCTGTAAAGACGGCGGGACAATGTAAATAAAAATCCCTTCGGGATATTTTTTCTTGACCTGCATTGCGCCTTGAATATCGATCTCAAGTAAGACCGTTTTACCTTCATGAACCAAATCAAGTACTTGCTTTCTCGGTGTGCCGTAGTAATTGTTATAAACTTCGGCATATTCAAGGAAGGCATCTTGTTGCAGCATATCTTTAAACTTATCGACGGAAGTAAAAAAATAATTGACCCCGTCAACCTCACCGACTCGTTGTGGCCGGGTAGTGACCGAAATAGAGTAACGAATTTCCGGATGAAGTCGGCGCAGCGCATCACAAATCGTGCCCTTGCCTGCACCGGAAGGACCGGAAACTACTAAAAGAACGCCTTCGTCATGTTTATGCTCCGCGCTCATTCTTTTTCTTCATCCCATTCTTCACCGAACTCATGTAGGCGATTAGCAATTGTTTCCGGCTGTATGGCCGATAGAATAATCTGTCCGCTGTCCATAATCAGAACGGCGCGCGTTTTTCGGCCATATGTTGCATCTACCAGAACTCTCTCTTCACGAGCTTCTTGAATCATGCGCTTGATCGGCGCCGACTCCGGACTGATGATCGCCATCAGTCGCGCGGCCGAAACCATATTACCAAATCCGATATTAATTAATCGTACATTTATCATCGTTTTCTCCGATTCCTTTATATTCGCCACTGAATACCTCTACTACCGGACCTGTCATTTGTACCGGCTTACCAACACCCGGCCAA
>NZ_JAHAHH010000094.1 GCF_018373335.1 Negativicoccus succinicivorans | reverse complement strand
GCTCTTAAACGACGCCGTGAAAAAAGGCGGCATGATGGCCGCCAGTCGTGTCGGAGGTCTCTCCGGCGCGTTCATTCCCGTCAGCGAAGACCTCGGCATGATCGAAGCGGTCGAACGCGGCTCATTGACGCTGGAAAAATTGGAAGCGATGACCTGCGTCTGCTCGGTCGGTCTCGATATGATCGCCGTCCCCGGCGACACCTCGGCCGCGACGCTCGCCGCGATTTTGGCGGATGAAGCGGCAATCGGCATGATCAATAACAAAACGACCGCGACCCGTTTGATCCCGGTGCCCGGCAAAAAAGTCGGCGACCTGGTCGAATTCGGCGGCCTGTTGGGATACGCGCCCGTCATAGCGGTGAATCGTTTCGACGCGTCGGAGTTCATCGCTCGCGGCGGCCGTATTCCCGCGCCGGTGCGCAGTCTCACGAATTAAATCAACGCATCAAAAAAAGAAGCCCGCGGGCTTCTTTTTTATTGTGAAAATTATTCTTCCACGCCGATTTCACGCTGAACGGTCGCGCAAATATCCGTTACAATGCGTTCGAGTTGATCATGATCCGGCCCTTCCGCCATCACGCGCAGCAACGGTTCGGTACCGGACGCGCGCACCAAAACGCGGCCGTTTTCACCGAGTTCTTCTTCCGCCGCGCCGATCGCCGCCATGATGAACGGATTCTCCCGCCACGACTCTTTATCATACACGCGCACATTGCGTAAAATCTGCGGATACGTGGCCATCAGTTGCGCCAATTCCGAAAGTTTGCGGCCGCTCTGCTTCATGATCGCCAAGGTCTGCACCGCCGTCAATACGCCGTCGCCGGTCGTATTGTAGTCGAGAAAAATGACATGGCCCGACTGTTCGCCGCCGAGCACGTAATCATGGGCGCGCATTTCTTCCAGCACGTACCGGTCTCCGACCGATGTAAAAACGGCCTGTAAACCCATTTTTTCGAGCGCTTTTTTGAAACCGATATTGCTCATGACCGTTGCGACAACCGTGTCATTTTTCAGCTTATTTTGCGATTTCAGTTGCTGCGCCGCCAAAAGCAATATATGGTCGCCGTCCAGCACCGCGCCGGTTTCATCAATCAAAAGGCAACGATCCGAATCGCCGTCATTCGCGACGCCCGCGTCCGCTCCTTCGGCAAGTACTCGTTCGCGCAAAAGTTCCGGATGCGTCGAGCCGACGCCCGCGTTGATATTGACTCCGTTCGGTTCGGACGCGATGGTGATGACTTCCGCGCCAAGCTCACGCAAAACGGCCGGCGTCACATCGGAAGCCGCGCCGTGCGCCGCGTCCGCGACGATTTTCAAGCCGTCCAAACGGCAAGGCGCCGTAGCCGCGATGTAGTCCGTATAGCGTTGCGCCGCTTCCGGAATCAGCTGAATGCGGCCGACCGCCTCCGCCGTCGGTCGCGCGCTGTTATCAAGCGCGTCGCCGCGCAGCATGGCTTCAATTTCATCTTCCGCCGCGTCCGGCAACTTAAAACCGAACCGGTCAAAAAATTTGATGCCGTTATCGGGATACGGATTGTGCGAAGCGGAAATCACCACGCCCGCCGTGTAATCGCCGGTGCGCGTCAGGTACGCGACCCCCGGTGTCGGAATCACGCCGACGATATCAACATCGCCGCCCGCCGAGCAAACGCCCGCCGCCAACGCCGCGGCGAGCATCGTGCCCGAGATGCGGGTATCGAAACCGATCAGAAAACGCGGGCGCGCCGCCGTGTCATCGCCCTGTACGAAAAACACCGCCGCCGCGCGTCCCAAATGAAACGCGAGTTCCGGTGTCAATGTGTCATTGACGACGCCGCGCACACCGTCCGTGCCAAACAATCGTGCCATAAAATCCTCCTACTGTTTTCCCTTTATTCCGCTTTTAATACGATTCGCACCGTTGCCGTTTCCGGTGTCGCCGCGCCGTTGCTCGGTACGGGAACTTCCACCTGTCGAATGACCTCTCCGGACTCGCCGCTCACCGAAATCGCCGGCAACTGCCAGGCGGAAAGCGCGTCCAACTGCGATTTTTCACCCGCGAGCGTCACTTCCCGCGGCATGATTTCAATCGCGTCCACCCGCCAACCGTACGCCGGCGAGCCGCTTGTCTGTACCGCTAAAGGCAAGGTTTTCTCGACCCGCAGCGGATTGATTTTTATTTTGACGAGCACATTTTCCGGCGCGAAGGTGACGCCGTTCACTTTATTGCCCTCCGCGTCATACAGCGCGACCGCCGCCACGATATCAAAATCGGTTTTGCGTCCCGCAGTGTGAATCTCCGTCTGCGCGGTTTTCACTTGGGACACCCGACTCGACGGACCGGTGATCGTCACTACATTCGGGGTGATCGCCGTCACCGCGCCGCCGTGATCGCCGGCCGGATCGTCGGTTACCTTCGCCGTCACCGGAATGGTCCGCGAGGCCACTTCATCCACATTGACCGTGAAACGCAACGGTTTTTGCTCGATCACTTCCGCGCCCGGCGGCAGTATCAGTTGCAAGGTCATATTTTCATTTTCCCCGACATCCGCTTGGATCATGTCCAGCACGGCTTTCATATCGGATTCGCGCAGCTGCAACATTGTGTTTCTTTGCATGCGCAATTTGACATGCACGCTCTGCGGCGCGTCCAGCGCCACCAATGAATCGTCCAAATGCGTCACTTCGACCGGCAGTTCATAGCTGCTTTCGACAAGCGGGTTCTGGTCGTTCATGATAAACACCCAGAGAAACACCGCCACGAAAAAACAGATAAGCTTCGCCGTCCAGTTGCCGCCCAGCCATTTTCTCATGATTTCCTCCAGTTAAAGAATTCGCCCAAACGCAATCGGTTATCGTTTCCTTTGAGGAGGTAATTGCGCAACATGTTGCGCAGATTGTCGCCGTCCAAATGGCGATAAATATGACCGCCGTACGCGTAAGAAATCGCTCCCGTTTCTTCACTGACGATCACGACCAGCGCGTCGCCCTGCTCCGTCAGGCCGATGCCGGCGCGATGCCGCGTGCCGAGCGCGCTCGATAAGTTTTGATCCTGCGTCAGCGGCAGCAGGCAACCCGCCGCGACCACGCGATTTTCCCGAATTAAAATGGCGCCGTCATGCAAAGGCGTATTGGGAATAAAAATATTGCCCAACAACTCTTCGCTCACGACCGCGTCCAAGTAGATGCCCGTGTCGCCGTATTCCGCCAGACGCACCGCCCGTTCGAAGGCGATCAGCGCGCCGATTTTCTTTTCGCTCATCCGTTCGCAGGCGAGCACCACTTCATCAATCACGCGCATCCGTTCTTCATCATCGACGATGGAGGAACGGCTGATGAAACGACCGCGGCCGAGCCGTTCGAGCGCTTTGCGCAATTCCGGCTGGAACACGATCGGCAACGCGACGATAAGTACCGTCATCGACTTTTCCAACAACCAATTCACGACGTGCAGATCCATCCAGTTGCTGACGATCGTAAACGCGCCGAGCACCACCAACCCTTTTAAAAGGGAGACGGCGCGGGTATCGCGGATCAAATAGTACAACTGGTAAAGGATCACCGCTACCACGAGGATATCGACGATATCGAGGATCCGCATCGTGGAAAGCAGCGCTTGTAACTGTAGTAACATGGTTCACTCCGTTCTTATGCTTTCTCTTTATTATACCACGAGACCGGTCCGGTTCCGCTTACGGGCGCGCCGCCAACCACGCGTCAATTTTCGCCCGCACGCGCGCATCCCCGTCGATCAACGCGTCCTTTTCGCGACGGGATAATCGCTTGATATACCATTCCGTGCGCCGCGCGGTGCGTTCGTCCGTCACATCGCTTTGCCACACCAAAACGACCGGTCGGCGGGCGCGGGTATACTTCGCCCCGTCGCCCGCGTTATGCACGGCAAGACGTTTGGTGACGTCGCGCGCGATCCCCGTATACAAGGTATCATCGGCGCAACGAACGATGTA
>NZ_JAHAHH010000093.1 GCF_018373335.1 Negativicoccus succinicivorans | reverse complement strand
TAAAAAAAATCAAATAGAGGCGATAAATGCCTCTATTTGATTTTTTTGAATGAATTATGTAACATGAAATTAATTTAGTAGAAACGATTACATTAGGCGCTTCCTGCGCTTTTTAGAAAGGCGGAACAAGATGTTTATCGACCGCGCAAGAATTTTAATAGAATCCGGTTCCGGCGGCAACGGGATGAGCAGTTTCCGTCGTGAAAAGTATGTGCCGAAAGGCGGTCCGAGTGGTGGCGACGGCGGTCACGGCGGTGCCGTTATTTTACGTGCAACGCGCAACATGAATACGTTAATTGATTTTCGCTATCGCAGGATTTTCAAAGCGAAACCGGGCGAAAACGGACAATCAAGCAATAAATTTGGCAAAGATGCCAATGATCTATACATTGATGTTCCCTTGGGAACATCTGTGTATGATGACGAAAATGACAAGTTACTGGCCGACTTAGTAGCGGACGGCGAAGAGTATGTTGCACTTAAGGGCGGCCGCGGTGGCCGCGGAAATGCGCGCTTTGCCACCAGCGCTAATCGGGCGCCGAAATTTGCGGAGCAGGGGGAGCCGGGACAAGAACGTTGGTTGCGTTTGGAATTAAAAGTGTTAGCCGATGTGGGAATTATCGGATATCCGAGTGTGGGTAAATCCTCTCTGATTCGCAAAGTATCCGCCGCCAAACCGGAAGTGGCCGCGTATCCGTTTACTACACTTACGCCGAGTTTAGGTGTAATCCGTTTGGACGAAGAGAGACAATTCGTGATGGCAGATATCCCCGGCCTCATCGAAGGTGCCAGTAAAGGTGTCGGTTTAGGACATCAGTTCTTACGTCACGTGGAGCGCAGTAAAGTGTTGTTGCACATGGTGGATGTCACGGGTTCCGAAGGGCGAGATCCATTGGAAGATGTTGAAATTATCAACACCGAACTGGCATTGTATAGTGATCTGTTACCCCAGAAGCGCCAATTAATTGTTGCGAATAAAATAGATGTTTTGTCTGACGTTGAGGTGCTGAGGACGTTTACTAAAATACAAACAGAAAAAGGTCGCGAAGTCTTTCCCATTTCCACTGCGACTGGCGAAGGGATTCCCGCACTGCTGCAGCGAACCTGGGAGGTTTTGCAAGAGGTAGCAATGGAATCGCAGGAAGAGCCGGCCGTCATTGATGAAGCAATATATGATGAAACACCGCAACCGGATTTTACGGTGACGCGTGGCGATGATGCCGCTTATGAATTACATGGCCGTCGGATCGAACGACTGGTTGGCATGACAAACTTTGATGACGATTATTCCGTTCTTCGTTTTCAAAAAATTTGGCGCTATATGGAGCTTGATGAATTTTTGCGTGAGCAGGGTGTGAAACAAGGCGATACAGTTCGCATCGGAGAAGTAGAGTTTACCTTTGAGGAGTAATTATGTTAACAAATCGACAGAAGAAATTTTTACAAAAATTGGCGATGAATATGGATCCGGTGGTGCAAATCGGCAAAAACGGTTTAGAAGATACAGTGATCGAGAGTGCGCGCAAGGCCATTACCAAGCGCGAATTGATCAAAGTTAAAATTCATCAGAATTCACCGGCGGAAAAAGATGCCACAATGAATACGTTAGCATCTGTGTTGCATGCTGAAACAGTACAACAGATCGGCGGTATAGGTGTATTTTTTCGCGCGAAAGAAAAAGATTCCAAGATTGAGTTGCCGGAATCGTGAAAAGCGACTTTCAGACCTGTAAACGTGCGGTAGTGTATGCTAATGTTTACACTCGTTTTGCTGACGATTTTAAATTTGATCCGGGGGCGGAGATTGGGAGCAGTACACAAACATTGCATGCATGCAGTCCTATAGGGTTGGAAGCTTTAGTACATACAAGTATTGTCTTTTCAGTACAGGGCAAGTAAGACGATGATGTTACACAAATGGAAAATTTGGTGGAAGTACCATTTCACAACTGAAAAAGGTCGTCATGATACCAAAGAATACATACTACTCATAGTTTTTTTGGTGCTGTTGATTGTAATTCTCGGGATAGGAAGATAGCTTATGATAATGCCGCAACGAATTGGAATTTTCGGTGGGACATTTAATCCCATTCACCTTGGCCATTTGGTAATAGCGGAAGCGGCCTGGCAAGAATATGATTTGGACAAAGTGGTATTTGTTCCGGCTTCGCATCCACCGCATAAACAACAAAATTTAGATGTCGCACCGGATGAATTGCGATATGAGATGGTACGTTTGGCGATCGCAGACAACCCGCATTTTGCCATTTCCGACGTCGAGTTGCAGAGGGAAGGACTGTCCTATACGGTAGATACATTGCGATATTTTCACACGCAATATCCCGCCGGTACTGAATTCTATTTTATTGTTGGTACCGATACACTGGAACAATTACCGACTTGGAAGTACATAGATGAATTGATTGAATTATGCCATTTTGTGAGTGCGTTGCGGCCTCATTACCAGGTCAATTGGCAACATCTTACCGAACGCTTTGGGGATTTAGCGCAAACGCGTATCCATTATTTGGCAACTCCACAATTGGAAATCTCCGCGACAGATTTGCGCAGGCGTCTTTGCACAGGGCAGTCCGTACGTTATTTAATGCCGGACGCTGTACGTTGCCGGCTGACAGAAAAGGGAATTTATGACTGTTAAAACTGTTTCTACCAAAGAACTTCGCAAAAAAATGAAAGAATTGCTTTCCGAAAAGCGATATTGTCACTCACTGGGGGTTGCTCATACGGCAAGTATTTTGGCGCAACAATTTGGCGGCGATCCCGAACAGGCGGAGCGCTGTGGCTTGGTTCATGATTGTGCGAAAGAAATGTCACTTACAGAAATGCATGAGCTGTTGGCGGATCGAAAGCAACAAATTTCGCCGATGATGTGGCATATGCGCAGTTTGTTGCACGGTCTTGCCGGGGCTGTATACGCCCAAAATAATTTCGGTTTTACGGATCCTGTAGAATTTGCCGCAATTGCGTATCATACTACAGGACGGGTGGCAATGAGCCGTCTTGAATTACTTATATTTGTAGCTGATTATATTGAACCGACGCGTGAATATGACGGCGTAGAACAGATCCGTGCCCTCGCCAAAACCGATTTGCACAAAGCCGCCTTGGCCGGTATTGATTCGACTATTCGTCACCTATTGAATTTGGGACAGGAAATTTATGTGCCGACAGTAGATGTGCGTAATTATTTAATAAAGGAAACGCAGCAAGCATGAATGATGAAAGAATAAAGCTGCCGAAACGGCGACGTAAGAAGCGCAGAGGCTGGCTTTCACGGTTAAAATGGATAGTCATGTTGTTGTCCTTTTTGCTTTTGGTCGGTACTGTATATTGGTTCGGACAACAAAAAGCACATGACAACGGCACCAAAGAATTGACACAGGGAACGGCAGATACACCGATTTATATCTTGGCAACGGGAATTGATCAAAGTGAGCCGCAAACGGCTGATACCATCATGCTTATTGCCGTTAACTTTCAAAAACAAACCGCAGCTGCGATTTCACTTTTGCCCAATATGGGAACACCGACCGAAGACGGACACGTGCCGCTTTTAAAGGATTCGTATAGGGCTGGCGGGATAGCTGCATTAAAAGAGCAGGTAGAGCGCTTATTTCAGATTTTTATTCCTTACTATGTAGTAGTTGACGAATCGCACTTTGCATCTTGGCTTGATACGCGTGGTCCGGTGTCAATCTATGTAGAAAAAAACATGGAATACGACGACGGCATGACCACACCTATTCGTTTAGCACAAGGTTATCAGGAGCTTGACGGTAATCAAGCGATTGCTTACTTACGGTATCGCGACTCTATTGCTGATGAACTGGGGCGTGTTAAACGTCAACAACGATTTTTGAAAGCATATCTTTCACAACTGCAAAAACAATATAGTTGGGTAAACTACATGTATACATATTTTGCGTGGGATCATTTTACGAGTAATATTTCAGCAGGCGACGGAGCGAAACTGGTATATGAATTGACGAAAATGCCGCCTGAAAATGTTGCTTTTTATATCGTACCGGGAGAGCCGCAAACGGCTGGAGAAGTTTATTACTCTGCACCAAATCGTATCGT
>NZ_JAHAHH010000092.1 GCF_018373335.1 Negativicoccus succinicivorans | reverse complement strand
ACAAGATTCAAATTGCGTTCCAACGCGGTCGCGTCACACACGGCGATCACGCAGGCCGGTTGTTCAAAACAGATGTAATCGCGGGCGACTTCCTCTTCTTCGGAATGCGCCAAAAGAGAATAGCAGCCGGGCAGATCGACAAGCTCCAGTCGGCCGTCGGCATCTTCGTAGTAGCCGTGCGCGGTCTCCACCGTTTTACCGGGCCAATTTCCGGTGTGTTGATGTAATCCGGTCAAGGCATTGAAAACGGTGCTTTTGCCGACATTCGGATTGCCGGCGAGGGCGATGGCGGGAGTCATCTCAACAACTCCTTACCGCGATGTGGCGGCTGTCGGTCGCGCGAATCGCGATGACGGTGCCGCGCACCGCAAATGCTTTGGGGTCGCCGAGCGGGCTGATGCCGATGCAGGTGACGCGCGTGCCTTCGATCAGCCCCAAATCCTGCAAACGACGCTTCATGCTCGTTTGCGCAAGTCCCGTGACGATAGCGATATCGCCCGGGCGTAAGTCATCCAGTGTCATACTTTCCTCCGAAAATTTATATGTAAGTGAAAAATACATAAATGTAATGCTGTCCTCGTACCGCGTGGGAACGGACAGAAAAATACCCGGCAGCCGAAGTCGCTGCCGGGATCATCCGGCCGACGGATACGAAACACAACAGAGAAAACGGCGCAGTGAAATGAAAGAACGGATGCCGTTGTGAGTCTGTCATCGCAGAAATACATCCGCAGGCGAAGCAATTCAGTGATTGTGGACAGACAAATATCGGATTTTGAGTTTAATTATCCAATTTAAAAATATTATAGCATGCTTACTATTTTTTCGGGACGGTCAGGCAATGATTTCGGCGCGAAAAGAATAAACGCTCGAGCAAAGGAAAAACGTTATTTATCATCTTTACGTGCTAAAAAATATGTAAAATATATGTTACAATATACTATAATAATGTAAACTAGAGAGGAAGTTTATATTATCAAATAAATATATATTTTAGCGCTAAATATAATAAGTTGGCGCGGAAAGGAAGCCATGGACACTGAGTATTACCGTAATTTTATGGCGATGGTGGACGCGGGCAATATGACGAGTGCTGCGGAGTACCTGCATATTACCCAACCGACATTGAGTAAGCAGCTGCAGCTTTTGGAAAAACGGTTCGAAACAAAACTGGTCGTTGTCGCGCGCGGTCGTCGCCGTTTGCATCTGACGGAAGCCGGGGAAATCTTCTATCAGCGTGCAAAAGAGATTTGTGCTTTAGAGGACTTGGCGGGTGATGAAATGGCAACGGCCACGCAAGAGGTGCGCGGCACCTTGCGTTTCAGCATTTCGCCGGGACGGTCGCCGCGCTTTATTCATCGGGTACTGGCGGGGTTTCACAAAGAATATCCCAACGTGCGCTTTGAACTGAAAGAAGGCATCACGAGTGTGCAGCAGGAGGATCTTCTCGCCGGTGAGACGGATCTCGGGGTATGTCATACGACGTTTCCGCAATCGGAGCAGTTTGAATTTTTATTTACTCGCGCCGAAACACTGACCGTCGTCGGCACGGAAGAGTTACTGCGTCAGGTGCCGATGCAAGGGGCGAGCTTTTCCGATTTACGCGGTATGGCGATCGCCACGTCAGGCAGCGGCGCCGCCATTTTACGGCAGGAAATCGGCGATCCGCAGACGCTTTTTCAATTGGTAGCCGTCTGTACGACCAAAGCATCGGCGCTGGCTTGGGCGCGCACGGAAAATGTAGCGGCCCTCATTCCGGCGGAAGAGGAAGAAGAATTTTGGCCGGGATTGGGCTCCCGAAAGCTGAGCGGTGTCACTCTGAAAAAAGCGATTGTGCGTCCGCGGAATCGACCGCTTTCGCACACCGCGCAAGTGTTTTTACATTACTATGCAAGCGTCTTGGAGGCGGAGAACGCCGACGCTTCTGTGAGCGCCAACGCGGTTGACACGTTGGCGTCTGTATCGGTATAAATTTCGACATAAAAATAACGGCGTCATGACGCCGTTATTTTTGTAGGCAGATTACCCGAGCGGGCAGGCCCGGGTACTTTAAGCGGAGAAAAAAGAGCATGTCAGACATGCGCCACCGGGAATGCATTGTGGTAGTACAGAGCATCCGCGGTTGCCAGCCGTTTTTTTGCGAGATAGCGCCACACGCCTTGCAATGAAAACACTTCTTTGCGTGCCAAGCGCGGTGCGACCATCACGGAACTTTCCATTGTCTCGGTATTCAGACCGGTAGCCGCCGCCAAACGATGGTCTGCGTAATGCTGCCAAAATCTCGACATAAAATCATCTCCTTTCCCTTCCCTAACGGAATTTTCTATTTATAGGATACGAGGAATGGAGAGGGATGTAAAATGAAAGTGTTTTATTGATAACCAAATAAATGCGAATAATTAGCAAAAAAAGTGATTTATTTTATTAAATCATAGTCAATCATTAAAAGACGTTCGGGATCTTTTTGCCAAACGGCTCGCGCCGCGGTCAGTTCCGTCAGATTTTGTTCAAAGGCTGCGGCCGCCGTTGCCGGTACATCTATCGTAAAGCGTACGGTATCCGTAAATTGGCGATTGATAATGATGTAAGGCATGTCTTTCCAGGCGTTTTCCAGCGCGCCCAGAAGATCGTAGGGGATTTGGACCGAGTAACGATGGTGAGCGACATACGCGACGATCGGCGCGGCACTTACGCTTTCCGCGAGAGTTCCCCCGTACGCGCGCGCCAGGCCGCCGGTGCCGAGTTTGATGCCGCCGAAATAGCGCGTCACTACGGCCAGTACATTTGTCATGTCCTTTTGCTGCAACACATGCAGCATGGGACGACCTGCCGTGCCGGCCGGTTCGCCGTCGTCATTGGATTGCTCCTGCAAAGTGCCGGTGGTGCCGAGGCGAAGCCCCGAGCAGTGATGCGTCGCATCGTAGTAGCGTTTGCGAATGGTCGACAACGCGTCTTTGGCTTCCTCCGCATCATTGACGGGAATCAGATCACAGATAAAGCGCGATTTTTTGATGACCGTTTCATAATGAAAAGGTTCTTTGATTGAAAAATACATATGACCTCCGCTATTAGAGTAACTGCATTTTACCATGTAGGCAACTCTTGACAAAAGTGCTATACTAAAGATACATAGAAAATATTCGATGTAATTTCCATCGAAGTTGACGGAAAGAAGGTATAGAATGAAACAAACGTTACGACTTGCCATCACCGGCATGCATTGCGCGGCCTGTTCCGCGCGGATCGAAAAGGTCGTCGGACGCATGGCGGGGGTGCAGGAAGTGGCGGTCAATCTGATCACCGGCCGCGCTCGGCTGGCGTACGATGATCAGACGGTAACCGCCGCCGATATCATTGCCAAAATTGAAAAAAGCGGTTACGGTGCGCATATCGCCGATGCCGCTTGGGAAGATCCGGGGGCGGAGGTGCGAGCGGCGAAACGGCGTTTGCTCATCGCATTCGTTTTCGCCTTGCCGCTGATGATCGGCATGGTTGGCGCGCTTACAGGCTGGTGGCCGATGTTGCCGGGCGTTGCGGAGCTCGTTTTGGCGACGGTCGTGCAATTCGGACCGGGACTTTATTTTTATCGCGGCGCGTGGGGCGCATTGCGCGGCGGCTCGCTCAATATGGACGTGCTCGTGGTCTTGGGAACGACGACGGCGTATCTTTACTCGCTGTATGAACTTTTTGGCGGCGCCGGGCATTTATATTTTGAAACGTCCGCGTGGCTGATTACCTTTATTTTACTCGGTAAATACTTGGAGGCGGCCGCGAAACGCCGTACCGGACAAGCGCTGGAAACATTGCTTGCCGCGGCGCCCGCGCGAGCCCATCGCAAAGACGGGGAAGAAATCACAACCATTGACGCGCATGACGTGACAGTCGGTATGACGCTTTGGGTCAAAGCGGGCGAGCAAGTTCCGGTGGACGGTCAAGTCAGCGAAGGCGCGCCGGAGGTCAATGAAGCGATGTTGACCGGCGAAAGCATGCCGGTACAAAAAACGGTTGGTGATACGGTGACCGGCGGCACGGTGAACGGCGCCACGCCGTTTACGATGACGGCGCAAGCGGTCGGCGCCGATACGGTGCTTTCCCAAATTATTCGCGTTGTAGCGGCGGCGCAGGAATCCAAAGCGCCCATTCAGCGACTGGC
>NZ_JAHAHH010000091.1 GCF_018373335.1 Negativicoccus succinicivorans | reverse complement strand
TGCCGACGCTGCACAAAATGGGCGGCGCGCAATGGACGAAAGCAAAGGCCCGTGCGCAAAAATCGATTGATGATTTGGCGGATAAGCTGGTGGCGCTGTACGCCGAGCGCGAAGTGGAACCGGGTTTCGCGTTCCCGCCGGACACGCCCTGGCAGCGTGAATTTGAAGACGCCTTTATGTACGAAGAAACGCCCGATCAGTTGCAGGCCGCGGCCGAGATTAAAGCGTCAATGGAAAAGCCGCAGCCGATGGATCGATTGCTTTGCGGCGATGTCGGCTTCGGCAAGACGGAAGTCGCGATGCGAGCCGTTTTTAAGGCGGTTATGGCGAATAAGCAGGTCGCCGTCTTAGTGCCTACGACGGTGCTTTCGCAGCAGCATTATCGCACGTTTAGCGCGCGTTTGGGCCCGTTCGGCGTCAATGTGGCGGTGTTGAACCGGTTCCGCAGCGCGGCGGAGAAAAAAGAAATTTTGCGCGGCGTCAAAAACGGCACGACGGATGTGTTGATCGGCACGCACGCGCTGTTGAATAAAGCGGTGCAATTCCGCGATTTGGGACTTTTGGTAGTCGATGAAGAACAACGGTTCGGCGTAGCGCAAAAAGAAAAGTGGAAAGCGCGCAACACGATGGTCGATGTGCTCACGCTTTCGGCTACGCCGATCCCGCGCACGCTGCATATGTCGCTTGCCGGCGTGCGCGAGCTTTCGGTAATTTATACAGCGCCGGCGGATCGTCAGCCGGTGCAAACGTATGTGGTGGAAACCTCGGACGCGATTTTGCGCGATGCGATTTTGGCGGAAGTGCAGCGCGGCGGGCAGGTTTATTTCGTGTACAATCGGATCGCCACGATTCGCGACATGGTGCGCAAGCTGGAAACGCTCGTCGGACCGTCGGTCACGTTTGATATCGCGCACGGCGCGATGTCCGGCGAAGAGCTGGAACGGGTCATGGCGGATTTTTATGCGGGCGATTTTGATGTGCTCGTCTGCACCAGCCTGATTGAAAACGGACTGGACCAGCCGAACGCCAATACCATTATCGTGTACGACGCGGATCGGCTCGGTCTTTCGCAGCTGTACCAGATGCGCGGTCGCGTGGGGCGTTCGGAGCGCAACGCGTTCGCGTATTTTCTGTATCGTCCGGATCAGATCATGAATGAGGCGGCGGAAAAACGCCTGTACGCGATTCGGGAATTTACCGAACTCGGCGCCGGCTTCAAAATCGCGATGCGCGATTTGGAAATTCGCGGCGCGGGGAATTTGCTCGGCAGTGAACAGCACGGCAATATGGTCGGCGTCGGCTTCACCACGTATACAACGATGCTCGATGAGGCGATCGCCGCCCGACAGGGCGAACGCGCGCCGCGTAAATCGGTGGCGGCGCCGCTCTTGGAACTGACCGCGGAAGCGTATATTCCGGACCGTTACATTGAAGATCCGACGCAAAAACTCGAAATGTACCGTCGTTTGGCGGAAGTGGATACGGCGGCCGAAGTGTCCGACCTGATCGACGAATTGGTGGACCGGTTCGGCACGCCGCCCGCGCCTGTGGAACAATTGCTGCGCGTGGCGCAGTTGCGCGTGCTCGCGGCGAAAGCCGGCATCGGCAGTATTCGCGAATTGCAAAACACGGTGGAGATCACGTGGAACCGACCGGAAGCGATGGCGACTTGGGATGTATCCAAAGTGCCCGCGAAAGTGATGAAAAGTTTACGCTTTTTGCCAGGCGAGGTGCCGCGTGCTACAATAAATAAGTTACAGTGGAGTCATTCCGCGGTAGATTTTTTGCCGGAAATATTAGCGGCTTTTTTACAGGAAGATATTGCGCAAAGCAAGGAGTAATGTGTGAGTAAAGATACATTTATTCGCGGGGCGATGATTTTAACGATCGCGGGTATTATCGTGAAAATCATCGGCGCGGTCAACCGTATTTTGCTATCCCGCTTACTGGGCGGCGAAGGCATCGGCTTATACCAGATGGCCTACCCAATTTATTTATTGGCCTTAAGCATTTCGTCGGCGGGTTTGCCGGTGGCGATTTCGATCATGGTGGCGGAAAAGAACGCGATCCGCGACTACATCGGCGCGCAACGAGTATTTAAGATCTCGTCGTTGGCGCTGACCGTCACGGGTTTTATTTTCAGTCTGCTTTTATACGCGGGCGCGCATTGGCTGGTCGATACGGGATTGGTACGGGATCCGCGCGCGTACTGGGCGCTGGTCGCGCTTTCACCGGCGATTTTTATCGTTACGATCGTTTCCTGTCTGCGCGGCTACTTCCAAGGCTTGCAGGAGATGAAACCGACCGCGATCAGTCAAATTTTGGAACAGTTGTTCCGCGTCGTGACCATGATCGCGTTCGCCGTTTTATTGTTGCCGTACGGTTTGGAATACGCGGCGGCGGGGGCGACCTTCGGCGCGTTCCCGGGCGCGTTGATCGCGCTCGTGGCGCTGGGAATATTTTATTACCGCGATCGTCATGAACGTCGGCGTATGTTGGCCGATCAGGATACGACATTGCCGCGCGAGTCGCTTAAAACGATTTTGAAACGTTTATTGGTGTTGGCGTTGCCGGTTTCTTTGGCGAATATTATGCTGCCGGTAGTGGCCAACATCGATTTATTTGTTGTGCCGCATCGCTTAGCGGTGGCGGGGTATTCAGTCGAGGAATCGACCGAACTTTTCGGATACTTGACGGGGATGGCGACATCGCTCGTGAACTTGCCGACCATTTTAACGGCATCGCTCGCCGCGAGCCTTGTGCCGGCGATTTCGGCGGCGTACATGGTGCATGACCGCGCGCAGATTTTCCGCCGCACGGATGTCGCCATGCGGATCGCCAATATTTTAACCATTCCTTCGTTTGTCGGTCTTTGCGTCATCGCGACGCCGATTTCACTCATGCTCTACGCCACGCCGAACGCCGGATCGTCGATTCAGATCATGAGTTTCGGCATCTTTCTGCTGGGGGTTCAGCAGGTGACGACGGGGATTTTGCAAGGCATGGGGCGGACGGCGATCCCGCTCATCAATATGGTCGTGAGCGCCGCCGTGAAATTTATTTTGAACTGGACATTGACGGCGATGCCGGCGCTCGGTATTCAAGGCGCGGCATGGGCGACCAACGCCGATTTCGGTGTCGCGGCCTTGTTGAATCTTTACTTCCTGCATAAATATCTTGATTACCGCATGGATTGGCAGCATACCGCGCGTATTTTCGCCGCCGCCATCGGCATGGGCATCTTTACGTATTTCGGGTATACGAGCCTGCTGGCGGCCGTGCACAGTAATACGCTGGCGACGTTGGGCGCGATTATTATCGGCATGATCGTCTATACGGTCGGTTTGATTTTGGCGAAAGGCATCTCATCCAAAGATGTCGCCATGCTGCCGAAAATCGGCCCGAAATTGGCGACCATAATCGCTCGCTGGGAGCATCGCTGATGCGACACGAGCAGTGGTTGCGGGAATTGGGGTGGGATCCTGCTGACGGGTATCGCGTTTGCGATGAGATTCCCGCCGAACGCGTGTTGCCGATTATATTGACAGAGGAAGCGATTTCACAACTCGCCGGCACGCTCATTGACGGTGAGTTCCGCGTGTATCGCGACGGCGTGTGGGAAACATATGTTGACGCGCCGCTGCCGGTGGAGAGTGAAGCCGTAGTATTGGCGCCGCGCGCGGCCGTCGCGGCGGAAGTGCTCGCGCTTTACCGCATTATGAAAACATTACGCAGCGAAACGGGTTGCCCTTGGGATCGCAAGCAAACGCATGCCAGCCTGCGCCGTTACCTGGTCGAAGAAACGCATGAAGTATTGGACGCTATCGATCGGCATGATATGAAACTCTTGCAAGAGGAGCTGGGCGACGTTTTATTGCAGGTCGTTTTTCACAGCGAACTGGCGGCGGAGCGAGGAGAATTTAATTTCGCCGATGTCGCGCGCGGCATCGCGCATAAAATGACGGTTCGCCATCCGCATGTTTTTGGCGATGCGGACGGCCGAAAAGCCGATTTTTCTAATTTTGATTGGGAAAAACAGAAAAAAATTCAGAAAAAACGGCAAAATATCCTTGACGGCGTGCCTAAAGGCTTGCCAAGTCTTTTGTTAGCGTGTAAAATACAAGAGAAAACAGCACGTGTCGGCTTTGATTGGCCGTCGATTGGTCCCGCATTGGAAAAATTGACAGAAGAATGGCAGGAAGTCCGTGAAGCTCTTTCTGAAGAAAGCCCAACTCATTTAGAAGAAGAGTGCGGCGATG
>NZ_JAHAHH010000090.1 GCF_018373335.1 Negativicoccus succinicivorans | reverse complement strand
CCGGTCAGAATGACAAACGTCATGCCGAAGGAAATCAGCGCGTTGACCGAGACTTGCCGCAACAGGTTCGACAGGTTGGACGGATTAAGAAATGTCGGATTGAGTGCCGTCAAAATGATGAACAGCAGTACCAGACCCAGAAGCGGTCCGAGATTACGCAATAAATTTTTAACATTTGTCGACATGAATTACTGTCCCCCTGTAGCTAATGTAATAATTTTTTCCTGCGTGGCTTCACTGCGATCCAGCACGCCCGCGATCGAACCCTCGCGAATCACCATAATGCGATCACTCATACCGATGACTTCCGGCAACTCCGAAGAAACCATGATGATGGCAACGCCGGCCGCCGTCAACTCATTCATTAAATCGTAAATATCCCGCTTGGCGCCGACGTCGATACCGCGCGTCGGTTCGTCCATGATCAGAATGGCCGGTTTCATGCCGATCCATTTCGCAATGACGACTTTTTGCTGGTTGCCGCCCGAAAGCGTTCCGACCGGCTCCGTCAGCGACTGCGCTTTGACGCCGAGGCGTTTAGCGAGCATTTCCGTAAATTTATTTTCCGCGCCGCGGCGTACGTATTTATGCGAAGCAAATTTTTCGATGCTCGGCAACGAAATATTATCACCGATAGAAAAATCTAAAATCAGACCTTCCGTCTTGCGGTTTTCGGTAATGAAACCGATCCCCGCCTTGATGGCGTCCGACGGGTTATCGATCGTCATCGCCTGACCGTGAATTTTAATTTCACAGCTGTCTTTTTTATCGACGCCGAAAAGCGCGCGCATAATCTCGGTACGGCCGGCCCCCATCAGGCCCGCAATCCCCAAGATCTCACCTTCGCGAATCGTAAACGAAACGTCGTGGAACACGCCCGCGCTGTTCAAATTATTAATTTCAAAAATGACTTCCCCCGGCGTTACCGTGCGATCCGGATAGTATTCCGTCAACGAACGGCCGACCATATCGGCCACGACTCGATCCATCGTCGTCTCCGCGACAGGCTGCGTGGAAATCGCCATACCGTCGCGCATCACGGTCACCGTGTCGCAAAGTTCGAATACTTCCTCCATGCGGTGCGAGATGTAAATGATGCCGACGCCTTTGGCCCGCATCTGATCCAACACCCGAAACAGCACTTCGGTTTCCCGCTCACTCAAGGCGGCGGTCGGTTCATCCATGATCACGATTTGCGCGTCAAGCATCAGCATGCGCACGATTTCCGTCAGCTGCTGCTGCCCGACGGAACAATCCTGCGCCTCTTTTTCAAGCGGCAGGGAAATATTCAGTTCCGCGCATTTGGCCGCCGCCAACTCGCGCATGCGATCCCAATCCAGCATGCCCCACGAATTTTTAAGCGGGCGCATCAGAAAAAGATTTTCCAGGATCGTCAAATTCGGCCAAATATTCAATTCCTGATGAACAAACGCAATTCCTGCGTCTTCCGCTTCGCGCGGCGACGTGAATACACGTTCCGCGCCGTCCACCATAATCGTGCCGTTATCGGCCTTATGCAGACCCGTCAAAATATTCATCAGAGTCGACTTGCCGGCCCCGTTTTCACCCATCAAGGCATGAATTTCACCGGGACAAACCGTCAGATTGACTCCTAAAAGCACTCGGTTCTGTCCGAATGCTTTGGAGATGTCACGCATCTCAATTTGCATACCGTCACTCCTTGCAGCTAAAAAATGCAGCCGCTTTGTAAAATCACATTGGCGTACGGCGTCGCCTCACCCGTACGGATAATGGCTTTGACGTCGTGCGAATATTCTTTCAAACGCTCATGCGTTACATACGCGCCGGGGATATCTCCCATTAATTGTTGCATCTCCTGAAACAGCGACCGATTTTGCGAATCCATTTCGCTCGCGATCAGGTACTGTTCCACTTTCATGTTATCCATGACGACGCGCAACACGTCCAAAAAGGACGGCACGCCGAACTCCAGCGCCAGATCAATGCGTTCCACATCGCGCGGAATCGGTAACCCGCAGTCGGCAATCATGATCCGATCAGTATGACCGAGATCGGCGAGCACTTTCGCGATCTTACTGTTCAAAATTCCGTGTTTCTGCATGTCATGCCTCCATCTCGTCGCGCCACGGCATCGCGCCCTGCGCTCCGTGCGCCGTAATCGAAAGGGCGGCCGCGTGGTTGGCAAATTGGAGCGCCGTTTCCAGATCCTGTCCTTCACTGATCGCGACCGCAAACGCGCCGTTAAACGTATCTCCCGCTCCTGTCGTATCGACGACGGTGACCGATTCACCGGCGACGCGGTGAACGCCCTTGCCGTCATAGTAATCGACGCCGTCTTTACCGCGCGTTACAATCAGTTTTTTCTGCCATTCCGCCGATAATTCCAGCGGATCCGCCACATCAAACAAGAGCGCCAGTTCATGGTCGTTCGGCGTAATATAGCGGCACATCGCCATAACGTCCGGCGCCAATTCACGCGCCGGCGCCGGATTCCAAAGCACCGGAATGTTCCGCTCGGCGCAAAGACGAATCGCGTCTTCGGTCACATCCTGCGGCACTTCGTTTTGCAACAGCACCATATCCAATTCTCCCAGTTGATCCAGCGCCTGTTCAATATGCGCCGCGGTCAACCGAAAGTTCGCCGCCGGCACGACCAATATGCTGTTATCGCCCTCGGCCAGCGTAATATGCGCCGTACCCGTTGAAACGTCGGGAAGCGTCATTAAAAAGCGGGCGTCTACGCCGTTTTTTACAAAATTTTCACAGAGCATTTTCCCGTAGGCATCTTCGCCAATGGCGCCGATCATTGCCACGTCTGCTCCGAGTCGCGCCGCCGCGACCGCCTGATTGGCTCCTTTGCCGCCGCAACTCATAAAAAAATGTTCTGCAAACAGCGTCTCTCCCGCTTGCGGACGCCGGGTCGCTTCCACGACCAAGTCTACAGAACAACTGCCGATAACCGCCAACTTTGCCATGCCGTAACCTCCTGCCGGTATGTAGCCGCATCGATTTGTCAAATATATTCATAAACAGTATACATCAAAAACTAAGATTTATCAGTAAAATTATTCATTTCTTGTTCTCCGCTCCGCTCTATGCTACACTATATCGGTGCGAAGTGTTTTCTTGGTCCCACTTCGTAAAAACAAAAACAAGGAGGAATGGAACATGAATACTCGTATGCTCGTCATCAATGCGGTGTTGGCCGCGGTGTACGCGCTCCTTACGGTCGCGCTGGCGCCGTTCAGTTACGGACCGGTACAGGTGCGCTTATCGGAGGTGCTGACGCTGCTCGCGTTTTACCAACCGAAAGTCGTGCCTGGCTTAATTCTCGGCTGCCTGCTTGCCAACCTTGCGAGCCCGTTCGGCATGATCGACATTGTGGTCGGCACGTTCGCCACCGCGATCGCCGTCTACGGTATGCGCTACATGCCCAACATTTGGACCGCTTCGCTCTTGCCCGTTGTCTCCAACGGCGTGCTCATCGGCGCGGAGCTTGCGTACCTCGGTGCGCTCGAAGGCGAAAGCGTCGGTTTGACCATGCTCTACATTGCCGCCGGCGAATTCGTCGCAGTCAGCGTGTTAGGCTGCGTACTGATTCCGCTCTTATGGCGCAATACCGCGTTTCGAAAACTCTTTCAGGACCTATAAAAATACCCGCCGCGGCGGGTATTTTTTATTGCCTTAGGAGCGTAAATGCTATAATACGATAGAACAGAGGTGAATTATGCAACCACGTAAAAAACTTTGGTGGGGACTGGGTATCCTCCTTATTTTACTTATACTCGGTCTGGGCGGTTGGTGGTACATGGCGCGCAGCAAAAGCGTCGATGTGATCATCGTCAAACCCGTCACCGAACCGCTCATGATCACGCGCGATGTGACCTTGGCGCCGTTGTACAGCGCGACCGTTTCACCGGCCGCGTCCGGGCCGATTCTCGGTCCGGTGCCGACGGTCGGCACGAATGTCAGTGTAAATGATCACTTATTCACGATCGATGTCAGTCCGTACGAGGCGCAGCTGGCGCGAGCGCGCAACGCTGCCAGCGAAGCCTCCGCGCCGGCCGCGCCGCCGGTCAACACACCCGTGATCACGGAGGCGCAACAACTTTTACAACAGGGCATTATTACGCAAGCGGAGTACGCCAAAATTGTCGCGCGCGAACAGGCAAAGCAACCGTCCGTGGATACTCCGCCCGCCGTCGCGACGCCGGACACTTCGACGATTGAACAGCAGATTGCCGCCGCCAACGTTATCGCGCCGGTCGCCGGAAAAGTCACCGCGGTGTACGTTACCGCCGACGGCGTGGCCGTACAAGACCGTCCTGCGCTGGTGATCGCCTCTCTTTCGCCGTTGGTCGGTGAAATGGCGCTTCCCAATACCCTTACGGAAACCGTTCAACAAGCTCGCACCGCGCCCGAAACGACTCTCACCTTA
>NZ_JAHAHH010000089.1 GCF_018373335.1 Negativicoccus succinicivorans | reverse complement strand
AGAAAATATCCAGTGACGCGCAGAATACCGAGTTGAGACCTCTGCGAGTTGGGATGGGAAGAAAGGCTTTAAACGGCATGGCGCAGATCGCGGGCGGAAGAGACAGCAAATCTGAACAGCAAACGTATGGTTTGCGTTGGCAACGCACCACGGCGGCGAACGATTGGGAAATCAGCGCGTACATGAGCCGTTTTGACTGGGAAGACGCAACCGACCCCAAAGTTATTAAAACGGTACCTGGGTCGAAGCCTCTGGAAAAACGAGCGTATGACGCTGTGGTACGCAAACAAAATGCATACGACTTCAACGACAATACGAATCGCGAGTGGACGTTGGAGGGCAAAAACTCCACGCAGCTTACCGACAATCAGCGACTCACTTACGGCGTAACGTATACCGACGCTAAAGTCAAAGGCACGAATTTGGGTATCGCCGGTGAGAATCAACATAATGTTTCGCAAAATGGTACGGATAAAGTGGCGTCGGAACGTTCCTTGACCACGTACGCGGCGTACGTGCAGGATGAAATTCGCGCCGACAAATGGTTTATCGTGCCCGCATTGCGCTACGATCACAATGAATACTTCGGCGGTCATGTTTCGCCGAAACTCGGCGTGACGTATAACGCGCGTGATAATTTCCGCATCAAAGCGAACTACGGCAAAGGTTTCCGCGCGCCGTCGCTCATGCAGCTCTTCTATGATATGGATCGCAGAATGGGACCGAAGTGGGTGCATCTCATGGGTAACCCGGATCTCAAGCCGGAAACATCGACCGGCTGGGACTTGGGCGTCGAAGGTGAATGGGATCGCGGCTACGGCTCGCTGACCTACTTCGACAACAAGGTGGATGACCTGATTGACAGCTCGAAAGTGGGCACGGATCAAAACGGACATGAGCTCTACCGATATAACAATGTGAAAAAAGCCCGTATTAAAGGCGTGGAAAACACTCTCGGCTATCGTTTCAGCGATACCCTTTCCGCGCAAGTAGTTTCCACCTGGCTGGATGCGAAAGATACGACGGCAAATAAGGATTTACCGCGTCGTTCCGAACTTTCACAAGCTTGGCAGCTGCGCTACGATGACCATCAGGATACAGGTTGGTCAGCGGCGTTGTCGTTGCAATGTGAACACAACTACTTAGTGGAGCCGGCCCCGAAACAGGCGGCGACAGAAAAGAAAAGTTATCAACTTTGGAATCTGACCGTTACCCGTCAATTCAATCCGGATCTGCGTTTGTGGGGCAAGATCGAAAACATTGGCGACAAGTACGATAAAAATCTTGGCTTGTACGGTCGCGAATGGGCACTCGGTTTGGAATACAAGTTTTAACTGTGCAAGAAAAGGAGGAGAATCTTCTCCTCTTTTCTTTACATAGGGCGGGACACGCTACAAGAGAATTTTTAATGGGCATACGTACCATGGAAGGGATGATTGCGTGCATAGACATTGGTGGCAAGGCTGGCTGCTGTTTGTTCTCGCGGCGGCGTTGCTCGTCGGTTGCGGGCAGGATACAACGACGAAAGAAAAGCAAGAGCATGTGTTTTTCCGAGGAACGGACGTGCGCGGACAAACGATTACGCTGACTAAAAAGCCGGAGCGGATTGTATTGTTGTCGCCGTCAATGCTGGGAATTATGGAGGCGGTAGGAGGCGATTACGTCGCCTGGGCGGAAACCGGTAATGATCGCGTCACGGAGCGGGCGAAAGATAAACCGAAAGTCGGCCATTTGGCGCACCCGAATGCGGAGGCGATTGTCGCGGCGAATCCGGATCTGGTGATCGGATACGGCAAACTGCACGGTAAATTGGCGCAGATGCTGGAGGCGAATCATATTCCGGTATATTTGCTGAATTTGGCGAGTTATGATGATGTGTGCGAGGCGATTCGTTTGTGCGGAGCGGTGAGCGGACATGATGAACGCGCCGCTGAAGTGCAAAAAGAACTGGCGCGAAAAATGCAGCAGGAAATCGCCAGGGCACCGCGCGAACCCGTGCGGGTAGCAATTTTATTCGGTACATCGCAGGCGGTGACGCTGGACTATGAAACGAGTATCGCTTCCGACGTCGCGCGTCGGCTCGGTTTCACGGATGTATTTGCCGGTCGCGGTCAAACGGAATCCGCGCGTTTGGCGCCGTTCAGTTTGGAGGCTTTGGCGGCGGCGGATCCCGATGTGATTTTATTGCGATCGATGGCCCGGCACGGAGAATCGGACGGCATTTTTGACAAGGCGCTTTTGGATCAACCCGCGTGGGCGACGTTGCGGGCGGTGCGAAATGGTCGTGTGTACCGGCTGCCGCAGGAACTTTTCACGAGCAATCCCGGTATTGAGTATCCGCAAGCAGTTCGGTACATGGCGGATATCGTCAGCGGTCATGCGGCCTCCGGCGAGGAGCGCCAATGATGAGGGTTACGCAGGAGCAATGGCTGGCCCGCTGGGAGTCGTTGCAACAAGAGCCGCTTTTTGCCGCGGCGGGCGCGCAGTGGCGACGTGCGCCCTGGGATATCACATGGCGAGACATACCCGCATTGACACGGCAGGTGCGGTTGACCCCGGATGTGCTGCAGGCGAGATTGAAAGATTATTTGGATCGGCCTGCGTCCGCACGACCGATCGCGTTGTACCTGCATATTCCCTTTTGCACACTACAATGCACGTATTGCGCATTTTCCAAGCAGCATTATCAGGAGCGACAGGTGGAAGAATATGTGGCGCTGCTCTTGCAGGAAATCGCTTCCGTCGGACAAACAAAATTCGCGCGCACGGCGAATGTGGCGGCGATCTTCTTCGGCGGCGGCACGCCCGGTGTGCTACAGCCGGAACAGATTCAAGCGATCATGGGAGCGTTGCGCAAGGCGTTTACCATAGCTCCGACGGCGGAAATCACTTTTGAATCAAGTTTAGATGATTTGAATATGGAAAAATATCACGCTGCGGTCACGAGCGGGATTAATCGCTTCAGTTTCGGTGTGCAGGCGTTTACGACCGACGTGCGCCAACGTATCGGCCGTCGCGATACGCGGGAAAGCGCCAAGCGCCGCCTGAGCGAATACGTCGCGGCGGGGCGAGCGGATATTGTCATTGATTTGATTTACGGGCTTCCGGGACAGACGGCCGCGAGCATTCGTGAAGATGTGCGTGATGCGATGGAGTGCGGGATTGCCGGCTTGGATTTGTACAAATTGCAAATTTTGCCGAAATCGATTTTAGGGCAGCAATATAAAAGAAATAACTGGACGCAGGATCAAGAAACATTGCAGGAGTTGTTCCGCGCCGCCACGGAGGAGCTGGAAGCGGTCGCCGAGCCGATTTCCTGTTCGCATTGGCGCACTCGCGAAAGTGAGCGCAGCCTGTACAATACATTGGTCTTTGCCGGCCACGACATGGTGGCTCTCGGCATGGCGTGCGGCGGTCGCTTGGGACGCGTCCGCTTCATGAAACCGATTGCGCCGCCCATGTATCGCGCGGCGGTTGCGCAAGGGTATCGGCCGATGGCGGGCAGTCTCGTCGGCGCGGAAGACGCGGCGTTGCGGCGCCTGACATCGGCGGCGGATCTCGGTGTGATCGCGCCGCAACGTTTGGACGAAGAAACGAATTTGCCCATGTCACTTTTTCTCATGCCGATTTTGCAATCTTGGGAAACTCACGGACTGGTCGCGAGGTGCGGCGATACCTACGTCTACACGGCGGCCGGCCGATATTCGTACAAAGCGATGTCGCGCTTTTTGCAATGGGCGTTTCACTACTTGGCGTACGACACGACGACCTTTGAATCAAGCGACAAAGACACGAAAAATAATTTGGCCGCGAAGAATCCGATGTCGTTTTAAGCATTGACGAAACGGTCGCGAGTTTAGTGTCAGGCGATGATTGCGCAGATGACCGGCTCGCGGCAGAAAGAGGAGAAGAAACATCATGCCGAAATATCTGATTGTATATTCAAGCCGTACAGGCAACACTCGCCGCATGGCCGAAGCGTTTTATGAAGCGGCGCCGAAGGGCAGTCGTCTCGCGGAAATACGCGAAGGCGTCGATCCGGCGGAATTTGACGCGGTGTTCGTCGGCTTTTGGGTGGATAAAGGAATGCCCAATGCGCAGGCGCGGGATTATTTAGCGTCGTTGCAAAATACGGAGGTCGTATTGTTCGCCACGCTCGGCGCCGATCCGACATCCGAGCATGCGCAAACGTCGCTGCGAAAAGCGGCGGATCTGTTGGCGGACAACTGTCGAGTCTTGGACGCGCTGGCATTTCGCGGCGCGATCGATCCGAAACTGATCGAAGCGATGCGAAAACACGCCAAGCCGAATTCCTACCACACGCCGGAACAGATGCGCCGCTCCGTGGAGGAAAGCGCCGGTCATCCGAATGAAGCCGATTTCGCGAAGGCGCGTGCGTACATGGAGAAATTTGTAGCGGCGTGCGGCTGAGCAGAAGAAATATGAATCGTAAAAACCGCTCTCATCATGATGAGAG
>NZ_JAHAHH010000088.1 GCF_018373335.1 Negativicoccus succinicivorans | reverse complement strand
TGTATTCGTTGCTGCCGTCTTCTTGCGCTTTTGCTTCTACGGTTACGGTGTCACTGTCCACGATAGTGTTTCGCGTGTCCGTCACGTTACCGACAAAATCGGCAAGGTTGACATCATAGGTTTGGTTGTCATTTCGCGTGAATGTCAGTTTCTTGGTCGTCGCGTCATAGGTGCCGCCTGTCGTGTAGGTGTTGGTAGCCGAAAGTGTGTAGGTGCCGTTCTTCTTGTCCGGTGTTACTGTGATATTATCGCCCGCTTCGATCTTCGTCTTAGCCTTCGCGATTTTCTCCACTGCTCTCAGTTGCGCCACGTTGGCCGCGTCGGTATTTTCTGTACCCGCAGCTACGCCTGTGATCTGACGGGTCGCATTGGCGTTTCCTACCGAAACGGCCGCCAAATCGCCTTTTACGGTTGCTTTGACACCTTTATCTGTATTGAGATATACGGTTGCCGCGTCCGCTTTGCCGCGATCCGCTACGGAATCACTAGCGAGAGCTACGCCGCTCGCGACGGTGGTGTTGGCATTATGTCCGATGACGGTGGCGTCCTTGACGTTCGTTTCCGCGCTTTCATCCGCCGAACCGAGAACGATGCTTCCGTCCGCTCCCGTCAGTTTTCTCTTGTCGCCGAGAAGAACGGCGCCGGTCGTGTCTTTGACTGCGTTATCCGAGCCGATCATGGTGACATGGGTGACATTTTCCGCTTTATTTTTGAAACCGTCCACGAGGTTATGGGTGCTTACTTTATCTTTAGTTCCCGTGAGTGTATTATTGACGCCCATAATCTGAGACGCCATGGTGTAGTCCGCGGTATTACCGCCGCCAACCACCATGGTCGAGCCGCCGGACTCATTGTCAATGGTCATTTTGCGGAGTTTTTCAATCAACTCCTCTGGCGTAGCCGCGCCCTTGGAGAAGCCGTTGGGAAGTCCGGAGAGATCTTTGATCGAATTGGTCACTTTATTGCCCGCACCGAAAATCAAAGTACCGTTCGTATTTTCCGTCATATTGGCAAGACCGACAATGCTGTTGGAAATGCCTGCCGAACCGCTATGTCCTTTGGACTGGATCGTATTCAAAGAGCCGGCGATGGTGGAGCCGAAGTTTTGTCCTCCATAGTTCATGCTATTGAGTCCGCCCTCGCCCGTAAAGTCGCCGGTGCTGATGGAATAGGAGCCGATCATCGTGCCGAAAACGCCCTTATTAAAGGTATTCGTGCCTACCGTGGTCTGGTTGATGTGGTTGGCTTCCCCATTCGTTCCATTCGTGACGTCGGTGCCGCCCATCGTGCCCTGATAGGTATGCGCGCCGATCTGGATACTGCCCGTGCGGGCGAAAGAGTTGGTACCGATAGCGATACCTGTGGGTACGCGGTTAGGATCTTTAACCCCTACAACTTTAATACCGGTCCATCCCCTTTTCACGTTCCAGTTGGATTGGTCGAAACCGAGATAATATTCCTGTTTTCCGCCACCATTTAATACCTTGGCCTTCTTGCCGATCGCCACGGCGCCCGGTAAATCCACATCCGGAGTTACAAAGGCTCCGTCACCGATAGCTACGGCGCTGGACGAGTTGGCTACCGCTTCGCGGCCAATCGCAACGGCATTTGCACCCGTCGCGAGGGCATTGTGTCCGATCACTGTGACATCTTCTACTTTGATTTCTTGAAGGGTATCGGAAACCCCGAGGACAACGCTGCCGTTGGCTTTCGTCAGTTTTCTCTTATCACCGAAAACGAGCGCATTCTTCGTATCGGTGACTTGGTTTTCCGAGCCGATAACAGATACATGACTGATGTTTGTGCCCACATTTTTAAAGCCGTTAAGAAGATTGTAATCACTTGCGGCATTTTCCGCGCCGGTCAGTGTATTATTGACGCCCATCAGCTGGGAGGCCATGGCATAATTCGCCTTATTTCCCCCGCCGATGGCAAGAACGGCGCCACCGCCATTGGAAGATTTTACGGTCTTGCGAAGCGTATCCGCGAAATCCTTGGCGGAATCGCCGCCGCCCGTAATCCCGGAAAGTGTACCTATTGAATTTTCAATTTCATTCCCCGCACCAAAAATCAGCGCGCCATTCGCGTTATTCGTTCTGTTCGCAACGCCCACCACACTGTTGGCGATCCCGGATAAATTAGATGACGAACCGTCAGATTCGATACTGTTGAGCGAGCCTACAATACTGGCGCCCATATTTTGCGTACCATAGAATGACCACTTACTGCCATTGTATTTTCCGGAAATAATCGAATACGTCCCGAGGACGGAGGAAAACGCGCCCTGGTTATAGCTGTTCGCGCCGATTGTCGTGGCATTAATGTTGATGTTTTTCGATTTCACTTTTTGCACATCGGAGCCGTCGACTTCTGTATCTCCCAGTTTGCCTATGTATTTATGGTCGCCGATCATGGTGCTGCCGGAGCGGGCATACGCGTTCTGCCCGATAGCGATGCTGCTCGCCCACTTTGTGATGTCTTCCTGTTTAAATTTGAAATTTTTTTCCTGATTGCCATACATATTTTCGACAAAGGCATTCTTGCCGATGGCGACGCTGCCTTCCTGCATGACATAATCATTAATTTTCGCATGATCGCCAATGACAACCGCCCCGTTTTTACCGTTATTATTCTCTAAGGAAGTACCATTACCGATTTTGACATTCTGGTTGCCCGGCTCGACAAAGGTCGTCACTCCGTCAATCGCCGCATATGCCACGCCGGGGATAAAACCCAACGCAAGAACCGCCATGACGGCCGCGATGGATTTTCTTTGCCGACTTGCAACCGATTTCCCATGGCCTTTCGCGATTTCAGATGTCACTACCCAAGCGCCCTTTACCTTACTCCACACAAGTTTGTAGATTTTGTTCATGTTTTTCTCCTCTGCTTTTCTGCATGCTTTCCGAATTACCATTCTGTCCGATAGAAAATGAACCTTCCGGGGGGACTTCCCGATACTCTTTCTTGCATACTTTATCGTCTTGGAGTAAGCACTTCCTTTCAGAAAGACTTGCGTTGGCTTGGAAATTGTGACTATTTCCACCATCTACCAAGTCCGGCATGCCTCTTTGCGATCCTGACATATAATTATGATTCTATATACAAATCTATTTGTATTATAGATGTATTACAGGTTAATTACCCCCCCTATATCTATATAATTTTTGCATACATTGTATGATATTTATGCATTAACCAACAACCATACATTTTAACCACCGATAAATGTAAGGTGTCCGTCTTTGCGATAACGGATGCCCGTTTTTCCCGATCCAAAATAAAAAAGAAAAGGAAGGAACCCGTTAACAGATTCCTTCCTTTTTCACCGCGCTTATTTTCTTGCCATAAGCTTTTGCATTTGTTCTTTCAAAATTTCGATTTCATTCCTCATTTCTTTATTTTCCTCTTGCATTTTTTCATTCTTGCTCTTCAGGTCGCTGATTTCGCGCGCCATGGCGACTCTGGAGGTCGTGACGTTGTTGCCCTGTCCGAGTTTAACGGAAACGCCCGCGTTCACCATGTTTTCTCCGCCGCCGAACGAACCGCCGACGCTGAACATGGTATCTTCATTCGGACGGTAGTACGCGCCGATAGCGACGGCGTTCGCGCCGCTGTAATTGCCGTAGCCGGCCGCGAAGTCCCATTTGTCATCCGGATCGAAGTCGAGCGGATGGAGTGCGGCCAAAGCGGCCGCTCCCGCGCCGACGCGGTCAACACGGTTGCCCAGTTCTCCGATACGACCGCCCATATCGTAAATGTTATTTTCCAACTTGGTGATATTGGTCGTATTGGCGTCTACCTGCTTGTCCAACGCGATCAGGTTTTGGCCCGCCGTGTTTTCGGCTTTGATGTATTTGCCGTCGTTTTCAATTCTTGTTTCGTTGTAAACGGTTCCACCCGTGACAATGCCTTTATTGTCTTTCGCAATTACTCCGTCCGTCTTGACGTTCAGCTTGTAGTTGATACTTCCGTCCGCGTTTTTATCGGTAGCGTCTACGGCTACGGTATCGGTTTCCGCAATCGTATTTCTCGTATCCGTATCTACCACATCACTGATCATCTTGGAGACATCGACCTCATAGTTTTTGCTGGGGTCGTTTTGCGTGAATACAAGTTTCTTATTCTCCGCGTCGTAAGTGCCGCCGGTCGTGTAAGTGTTGGTATCTTTCGTCGCTACCGTGACTTTCTGCTCCTTGCCGTTGCTGTCTTTCAAGCTGATAGTCGTAGTATTGTCAGCGGCATTTTCCGTCCCTGTCATCGTGTAGGTAGTGTTGGTATCTACCGCACTCTGAATCGACTTGAGATCTACACTGCCTGTAACTTTATTGCCCTTCGTATCTTCAACGGAAAGGTTCAGCTTGCTGCCGTCGAGGGAAAGCGCGTTGTCAGCCGTCTTCAACGTCGTATCGGTCGCGGAAATTTTATAGCTGCCTGCCGTCGCGCCCGGCGCTACGGTGATATTATCACCCGCCTCGATAGTGGTCTTGGCCGCCGCGATTTCCTGTACCGCTTTCAACTGCGCGACGTTCACCGCGTCGGTGTCT
>NZ_JAHAHH010000087.1 GCF_018373335.1 Negativicoccus succinicivorans | reverse complement strand
GCTTACGGTAAGCCCGCAAGTGTAGGATTAACCAAATAAATTTAATTGTTCTTCATCAGGCATTCCCTCCAAGGCGCCCATTTCCGTTAGTGTTTCCACAATCGTCTGGCTGACCTTACCGCGTTTACGCAGGTCTTCTTTTGATGTAAACGGTCCGTTTTCACGCGCCGCCACAATTTCTTCCGCTACGGTTTCGCCAAGTCCCGGTACGCAGGAAAGCGGCGGTAACAACATCCCATCTTCCACCACAAAATCGCGCACGTGGGAACGGGCAAGATCGATGGGTTTAAAACGGAAACCGCGTTGCGCCATTTCCATCGCCACTTCAATATTCGTAGCGGAATCCTTTTCTACCGCACTGGCGTCGCGGCCTTTGGCCTGAATATATTTCCACATTTTTTCTTGGCTCGCCAACCCCGGCAAAATCGCCTTGCCGTCAAAAGAACCGCGCGCACGTACGGTAAAGTATGCTGCATAAAACGCCAGCGGATGATAAATTTTAAACCAGGCAATACGAAATGCCATCATGACATATGCCACCGCGTGCGCCCGTGGAAAAAGATACGAGATTTTTTTGCAGGAATTGATGAACCATTCCGGAATCTTTTCTTTGCGCAGAGCTTCTTCGTTTTTGCTGACAGGTTGCCCCTGTTTATTTTTCTTTTCGAGACCGCGTCCTTTCCGAACATTTTCCATGACGTTGAACGCAATTTTGGGGGCCACACCGTGCTGAATTAAATAGTTCATCACGTCATCACGGGTCGAAATCGCATCTTCCAGCTTGACTTCACCGGCCGTAATCAAATCCTTGGCATTATTAAGCCACACATCCGTGCCATGAGAAAAGCCGCTGATACGAACCAATTCACTGAAGTTTTGCGGGTGCGTATCTTCCAGCATCTGGCGTACGAATTGCGTGCCGTATTCCGGAATCCCCAGCGTCCCGACGGTATCTCCATTTAATTGCTCCGGTGTCAGCCCCAGCGCTTCCGTCGAAGAAAAGAGACTGATGGTTGCGGGATCATCAAAGGGAATTTCCGATGGTTTGATGCCCGTCAAATCTTCCAAAATACGAATGACGGTCGGGTCATCATGCCCTAGAATATCGAGTTTGACCATACGGCCTTCGATGGAATGGTAGTCGAAATGAGTCGTGATGATGCCTGACTCTTTTTTGTTAGCCGGATGCTGAATCGGCGTAAATGCCAAAATATCCATATCGCGGGGACAGACCATAATACCGCCCGGATGCTGGCCGGTAGTGTTTTTGACTTTGGTAATACCGGTCAGCAAACTCTCCGCGTAGATATCATTCGTCACCAATTGCCTTTGCTCCGCGTACTTTTTGACATAGCCGAAAGCGGTGCGATCTTGAATTCCGCTGATTGTTCCGGCGCGAAACACATTATCACGTCCGAATAATTCTTCCGTATATTTATGCGCTTGCGGCTGATAATCACCGGAAAAGTTCAAATCAATATCCGGTACCTTATCCCCTTCGAACCCCAAGAATACGGCAAACGGAATGTTGTGACCGTCTTTGTGCAATGTCGCGCCACATTTGGGACATGCTTTATCCGCAAGATCGAATCCGCCGCCGACGGATCCGTCCGTGATGAATTCGCTATATTGACATTGCGGACACAAATAATGCGGCGGCAACGGATTTACTTCCGTAATATCTGCCATGGTTGCCACAAAGGACGAACCGACTGAACCGCGCGAACCGACGAGATAACCATCTCCTAAAGAGTGGGCTACCAACTTATGCGCGATGTAATACAAGACACCGAAACCATTGCCTATAATCGCTTCGAGTTCACTTTTCAATCGTTCATCTACGATCTCCGGCAAAGGGTCACCGTAAAGGCGTTTTGCTTTTGCATAGCACATGCGTTCGAGCTCGGTGTCCGAGCCGCTGATCTGGGGTGAATATAATTTTCCGTCAGCAGGAAGCGGTGCAAAATCTTCCACCAGTTCGCTTACTCCACGGGTATTGCTGACGACGACTTCAAATGCTTTCGCCTCGCCTAGGTAAGAAAACTCTTCCAGCATTTCTACCGTCGTACGCAAATAAAGGTCCGGCAATTGTTCGGGCTCACCGGATTTACCCCATTTGCTGAGTAAAATCTCGCGATAGATTTTATCTTCATCAAACAAATAATGCGAATCGCAAGTTGCACAGACCGGTAAATTTAGCTCTTCCCCCAGACTGACTATAACTTCATTCAGCTTCTGCAAATCGCGATCCGTTTTTACGTCGGGATAGCGATCATCCTGTAAGAGGAAGCGATTGTCCCCGATCGGCTGAATTTCCAAATAATCGTAGTAACTGGCAATTCGCAGTTGCTCCGAGCGCGGCAAATCGTCCAAAACGGCACGGAACAGTTCCCCCGCAACGCAGGCAGAACCGACGATTAATCCTTCGCGGTTTTCATCTAAAATCGCTCGCGGAATGAGCGGTCGTTTTTTGAAATACCGCAAATGCGAAAGCGAAACCAATCGGTACAAGTTTTGCAAACCGACGCGATTTTTCGCCAATAAAATAATATGAGTATATTTTTGCTGATCGCGCGTAATATCCGCCGGGATATCTTCAATCAGGTAGCCTTCCATCCCGTAAATGACTTTGACACCTTTTTCCGCTGCCAATGCCTGCACAATAGGGAACGATTGGACAACACCATGATCGGTAATGGCGACCGCGGGATGATTCCATTCTTTTACCGTGGTCAACAGACGGTCCACATCAATCAGCGCGTCCGTACTCATTTTAGTGTGGAGGTGCAGTTCGACGCGCGGTGTCGGATGGTCATCTGCATGACTGCACATTTCGGTCGGTACCAGCATCAAATTGGAAAGCTGCATAACCAAACCGCCCGAATATTTATCCTGGCGCACTTCGCCGCGCGCCCGTACACGTTTGCCGCGGCAAAGGTTTTTTTCCAAACAGGAAGTATCCTCTCCTTTTTCAAAAAAATACTGCGCCGCCAGACCGTTCGTGTCATCGGCCATTTTTAATTTAAGCAGTTTGCGACCTGTCCGCAATTCGCGAACTTCAGCCGATACAACATCCCCCTCTACGACAACAGTGGCCATCTCTTCGTGAATTTCCCGCATCGCAAGCGGTGTCGCTTTGATTTTGCGCTTGCCGATCAAAAGCTCCGGATCACCGCCGGCTTTAACTTGGGCACGCGCCTGCAAAAATCGATCATCATACAGCAAACTTTGCCAGTTGCTTACCATATCCGTCGTGCTTACGGACGGTGTCGCATCGGCACCCTTGGTTTCTGGTTCGGGAGGCACCTCTTCTGTCGACGTCAGTTCTGAGGTTACCTCTTCTTGTGATGCCCCATTTCCCTGCACAAACGAAGCCGGCGCCACTTTGTCCGCCGGAGCCGCGCTATTTTCGTCAGTCGAACCGGGAAGCACCGTAAGCGTGACTGTTTCACCGTCTACTTTTAGCGTCACGGCCGGCGGTACAAATTCATTTATTTTTTGCGGCGTAAAGTCCGCTGTCTTTGTGATTTCCCAAGTTTTTCCATGGATGTCGACAACTAATTCTTTAAATGTTGCCGGTTTTCGAGGAACAAATTTATACTTTCGCAATGCCTATCGGTACCCCCTTACGTCTGAATTTTATTTTTCGCTTCGGATGCTTCACGATCTTTTCCCTGTTTGTATTCCGTCTTAGCTTTCGCCAGTAATGCCGCGCGTTTTTGCGCCTCCTGCGGCGACAGCTTTGTGATCGTCGTAACCGGGTCGTATACGGAATAAAATGTGTCCGTAAGTGCCCGTCCGTCACTCCAGCTGACACGACGATGCACTACGACAGAGTAGCCGTCATGACCTTTCTCTTCTACAACATCCTCTTTCTGATCATTTACCACCATTTCTTTTTTCTCATGCGGTAAAACTTTCGCAGGTTCTGTTGTAATCGCGACTCCCGCAGGACGATCATCACTATTTCCCAAAATTTTCACATTAATCGCACCGCCGCCGGCTGTCGCCATAACATACACCGGTGACTTCGCTGAGTTGACCCATATAAAATCAATGGAATTATCCGCTACGGTCGCGTCCCGCCCGATTTCTGTGTAACCGACCGGTGCAAAATGCGGTGTGCGCTGCACCACGTCAAGCCCCGCCAAAAGGACCGCATTAAACATGGTCGTGCTGACTTGGCAAATACCGCCGCCGGCGTCGGGAACCAGTTCTCCATTAATAAAAACAGGCGCCGATAAATAACCGGCCTCATATGTACGTAAGCCAGTCGTGTCATTGAACGAGAAGGTTTCACCAGGCGCCAACAAAGTCCCGGAAATGGCAGCGCTTCCTTTATAAATGTTGGCGCTGCGGTTTTCATCGCCGCCGTAATAAGTAGTATATTCACCCAAAACCGTGTTGATCGACGCCAACTGCTCCTTGCGCAACGTCGGCAAATCCACTTGGCTGGCGTTTCTCCGTTCCATGCTCTATGGCCTGCCCACCCGTGAGCGGGGCGCTTTGGCCGATAAAAACCGTTATATTCCCTGGAACGGCGCTGCCATGAGCGGCCGTATGGAATTGACTGACGGAGCCCAGGAGCTGGTATTGGTCCGCGACACGGTACACGGCGGCACGCCCATGGGGCGGTTTTACGCCGCATACGCCGGCACCGC
>NZ_JAHAHH010000086.1 GCF_018373335.1 Negativicoccus succinicivorans | reverse complement strand
AATATCACGACGCATTTGCCGGGCAAAGGCTGTGACCTCGCTAAATTGTTTCTCTGTGAGTGCTGTCATTATGCTTCTCCTTTCCCAATAACCGGAGTGCGTAGTCCGCTGTCGCTTCCGAGCGGGAGCGCAAGATCGCTATTTGTTTACGCTCCGTATCGGAAACACCTTCCTGTAAACGTTTCAAAGTAAGTTCTACCAATGCATCGACATCCACAGTGTCAATGGTTGCAATAGCTTTTTCGCCAACGCTTTCCAAAAAACGATCCACTTTCGGGTCATACGAAATTCCTACCGAAGGGACACCCATTAAAGCGGCAAAAATCAGCGCATGCAAACGAATACCTACTAACACATCCAGAGCGCCGATAATTCCCATGAGCTCTGCGGTGGTATAGGCTTCATCCAAAATAACCGCCGGCTTCTGCATGGCACTTGCAATATCTTCGGCTGCCACTTTATCTTCCGGGTACTGCATCGGTACAAAAATGACTTGGCCTTCTGTCCGGTGCTGCAGTTCATCGCAAGCTTGCGCAAGTTTATGCTTATACTGGCCGTTTCCGGGCCACTGCCGTACCGATACGCCGATTTTAGGTGCTACGCCGCAAACACCGTACCGCCGCATTAACATGCGACCAATATCGGGATCTCCCGGATGCATCGCCAGCACCGCATCCGCGGTCACAGTAATCGGAGGAACGGTTATACCAAGCTCGGTCAAAAGTGCTTGTGAACCTTCATCACGAACCGTAATCGCTTGGGTACGATTCAAGACATCTCTCACCGTGTTGCGAGCCGCCGGCCGGAACAACGGTCCGATCCCCTGTGCATATAAAAACACCGGTTTTTTACACCAAAGTGCCAAACGAATAATGCCCAAATAATAATACAAGCTACGTTTGCTCGTTACGTCTTGCAGCAAGCTCCCGCCGCCGCTAATCAGTAAATCACAACGACTTACTTCGCGCAAAATTTGAGGCATTGCTAAACGGGAAATGGCACGCACGCCGTGCGTTTCGCGTGTGCGTGCAGGGTTACCGGAGATAGCGGTCACTACTGCGTTGGGTTCACGCTCATACAGCGCTCCCAAGATCGCCGTCAGCATTGCCTCATCACCGGCATTTCCAAATCCGTAATAACCCGATATAAGGATTCTAGGCTTCTTCATGCGCCCGGCTCCTGTATCCATTCAATGCACTTAACACATAGGTTCCTAAAATCACAATAACCCCTACTAAGATACCAATCAATACACCATTCACACCCCGTAATGTGCTCATCCATAATGGCGAGCGCATATGCGCAAATGTTTCTACCATGGAAGCTTGTCCAATACCCGCTGCGATGACCAATAGGAAGTGCAGCCACTGGGGCCAGCGCTTTGCTAAAGCAAGAGGCACGAGTAAAAAGGCCGGATGTCCGATCAAAAATTCTTTTGATCGTGGACGCACCGCAAGCGTTGACTCCAAGAAACGTCGTAACGAAATTTCCAGCTGCGATACCGGTACTCCTTCTTCATGACCGCTGCGACCAATAAAAATCAGTCCCGCAATGCCAATAAATCCAACTAACAGCAACGTACCTACACGTACCGGCAGATGTAAAAAGCGTGCGACAAAATCAGGAAAATCCTGCCAATTCTCGTACGCGTTGTTGCGAAACGTCGGAAAAATGCGTACATATAAAATAGCTACACATATGACCGGCAACAAAAATGCCACTTTAACGCCGCGGAAAATTTCCATTTCCATAAAGAAAGGCGTCGCTGCCAAAATCGCACTTAAAAGCCATCCTCCCATAAGAGAAAACAGGCTGACGAATGCTAGTTGCACCATTGCTTTTCCGAATAAACTCCAACGCGATTCCATTTCGTGCCAATCAACTTGCTGCCAATAGCGGAAAACACCATACATAGCTACCGTCGGGGTAGTTACCGCAATCAACAAAGCGGCTACTTGACGAGCAAGAACTTGCCAATGGGTAAAAAGCAAAGTCCCTAAGCCGATAAACGTAAGCAGTGCCATCCCATAGCCAATTTTTCGGTGCGCTCCCGTCAATGCACAAAATGCGGCTCCGGTTAATGCGCCGACACCCAGTAATACGAGTAACTGCAAAGCACGGTTTTCATGAAAATGGGGCATGACGCTTGCTTTACCAAGCACATAATCGTGTACCTGCAGTTTTTCAGCCGTCAACGAGATATAGGCCGCATCCGATTCTAAAAGAGTTTTACCCGGAATCGGTCGTTTATACGCTGAAAACAAATTCAATCGGATATTACGCTCCGTATCGCTGATGAAATGACGCTGTGAAGCCTCCTCCGCGCTCAATTTCACCAGTTCATCACGGAACATACTATAGGCGCGCACACCATAATAATCCAAATTTTTTACCATATCTACGGTGCCCAGCTGCTTCTCAAACTGCAACTGTGTCGGCGATTCGATCAAAGCTACCGGTATGGCACGGATTTTTAATTCTTCACCGATGTAATCCATCTGGTCCGGATATCCGAATGCTTCCTGGCCGACAAAAATAATCGCGCGTACAGGCGCATTCGCATCTAAACGTGCCAAGAAGTGATCCGCTTTCGCCTTAGTCATAGCGGTATAATTCGTTGGCCGTACAACCACGCCGAACCCGTGGTTCTGAATGTCTTTTATTTCAGCAGCTGAAATGCCGAGGCTCATTTGATTGAGAGCCTTTTCGTCAATCGCCTTAACCGCCAACATGAATTGTCCGTCCGGCGTGGTGACTTTCGTCACTGTGCCTTGAGGCAGTCGCAAAGCCAAATCTTCGCTTGCCTCCTGCAAACGTTCATTCGCCCCCTGTTTTCCGGTAGCCGTCATAACAGTTGCCTCCGGAGCCAGGCCTAAGCGCGCTTTATCTTCTGTTGAAAGTTGGGATTTTATCTGTACATAACCGTTATTGACAAGTTTTTCAACGGTAGCGTCATAAACGGCAAAAGACGTGACGCCTGCCTTGCGAAACAGGGCGAGCGCCTCGTCTACAGTTTTTCCTTCACTTGCTGCAAGCTCCGTGACATGCCCGTAATCATAAACCATCTCTACACTGTGATTGGCATCTTCGACGACCATTCGTTGCCAATTGATGGCACCTGCAGCTATAAATGCAATCCCCAATAACACTATAAAAATCGCATGCTTTTTCAAATAATCAAACATCGGTCCATCCTAACGAACCAACGCCGTCATAACGACGCTGTGATTACTGAGTTCTACTTTATTCGCCGTAACAGGCCATGGGAAGTCACGAAAATCATACACTTTGATCGGTTTCATAAAATTAGTCGTAACACCGGCAAAGCCCATATTATTAAATTTCAAATCGGTCGGACGAATTTGCAGAACATTGTCATATAAAAGCGGTTCACCCGAAACAAGAACCGTACCGGATAATAACCCGGCCAAGTCGACATTACCGGTAACGTTGATTTGTCGATCATCAATTCTCACTTGTAAATTGTCGATATTATCGACATGCCCCTGCAGGTAAGTTTGCAGATCCGCTGCCGTCAATGTCGCCCCCAGCGTACCATCACCTATAGATTCCGGTTCAAAACGGTGGTCGGCGAGCAATTTCCGCATATTAAATTTGACGTTGTGTAAATCAATCGTCAAGCGATCATACGTCAACGGATCCAGGGCGACCCTCGAACCATCCGCATGAATGTGGTCAACCGTTCCCGCCAAAAGCACTAACGGATTCTGTAAATCCATTTTAACTTCAATTTTTTCCGACGGCACTTTTTCCGCCAAATAGTTTTCCAAACCGTTTTCTACCATCTTCGGTAACGCAAACCACCCCACCCCAAAAACGATTAGGAGCAGAATGATGATAAGCAGGAGAAATTTTTTCATGGTTTCGCCTCAGATTTCTTCATTTTCTGTTTCAAATAGCCTTCGATAAACGGATCTAAATCGCCATCCATAACCGCTTGCACATTACCGGTTTCTACACCGGTACGATGATCTTTTACCATCGTATACGGATGGAATACATAGGAACGAATCTGACTGCCCCATTCAATAGCTTCATGAGAACCGCCAATATCCTTACGCAACTGTTCGCGTTTTTCCAATTCCAATTCAAACAGTTTCGCCCGCAAGAAGCGCATGGCCTGCTCGCGGTTCTGCATCTGGGAACGTTCATTTTGGCATTGCACCACAATACCGGTAGGCAAGTGTGTCATTCGCACGGCGGAACTCGTTTTGTTGACGTGCTGGCCGCCTGCACCGCTGGCGCGAAAATAATCCACACGAACTTCGTCCATATTGATATCGACGACTACATCATCAGCAATTTCCGGCATGACATCGACCGCGGAAAACGAGGTATGTCTCCGTGCCGCTGCGTCAAACGGTGAAATGCGCACCAAGCGATGTACGCCTTTTTCCGCACGCAACATACCGTATGCATTTTTGCCCTCAAAAGTGACAGTCGCACTTTTTACGCCGGCATCATCACCGGGCAAAATATCGGCCAGATCCACTTTGAAGTGATGCTGCTCACCCCAACGGGTGAACATCCGCAACAACATTTGTGTCCAATCCTGCGCTTCGGTACCGCCGGCTCCCGCATGTAAGGTCAAAATCGCGTTATTGCCGTCATATTCGCCCGACAACATCAGCTCGATCTCTTTGGCCTCGACGATAGCGGAAAGCTCCTCCAATTCGCTTTGAATTTCCTCTTCCAGCGAAGTATCCTCTTCCGCAAGCGCCAGCTGCCAA
>NZ_JAHAHH010000085.1 GCF_018373335.1 Negativicoccus succinicivorans | reverse complement strand
TCCCACGTGCGCGATTTTGTGGTGGAAGATGGGATGTTGTTGCCGCCGCTTTCCTGTGTACCGGGACTTGGCGAAACTGTGGCGGAAGAAATTGTGGCGGCACGTGAAAACGGCCCCTTTACTTCAAAAGAGGATTTACGCAAACGCGGTAAGGTCAGCCAGACGATTGTTGAAACACTAACGGAAATGGGAGCCTTGGAAGGAATGCCCGATGAAGAACAATTAAATTTATTTGGTTAATCCCACACTTGCGGGCTTACCGTAAGCTGTGATATACTTGTACAGGTCAAAATACGCACGCCGATGGATTCAGACAGCTGTGTCCGGATGACCCGGGCCCTGTCGGAGAGGAAGCGGCGGAGGTAAAAAACAGGAGGTAGTAAAATGTCAGTAGTATCTATGAAACAATTGTTGGAAGCCGGTGTTCATTTTGGACACCAAACTCGTCGTTGGAACCCGAAAATGGCACGTTTCATTTTCACGGAACGCAACGGCATTTACATTATCAATCTGCAGCAGACCGTTAAAAAAGTAGACGAAGCGTATGATTTCCTTCGTGACTTGGCGGCATCGGGTAAGTCGGTATTGTTCGTCGGGACGAAAAAACAGGCCCAGAATACTATTCAGGAAGAAGCGGAACGCTGCAACCAGTTCTACGTAAAAGAACGCTGGCTGGGCGGCATGCTGACCAACTTCAAAACGATCCAATTGCGCATCAAACGTTTGCAGGAACTGAAGGCAATGGAAGAAGACGGTCGCTTCGATCTCTTGCCGAAAAAAGAGGTCATCGGTTTGCGTCGCGAAATGAGTAAACTCGAAAAATATCTCAACGGTATTAAAGATATGAAAGGATTGCCGGGAGCGCTCGTAGTTATTGATCCGAAGAAAGAGCAGATCGCGGTAGCGGAAGCACGGAAGCTTAATATTCCGATTATTGCTACAGTTGATACCAACTGCGATCCGGATGAAATTGATTTTCCGATCCCGGCGAATGATGATGCGATTCGCGCCGTAAAATTGTTGGTCGGAAAAATGGCGGATGCCGTTTTGGAAGGCCGTCAAGGCGAGCAGGATGAAGTAGCGGAAGCGGAAGAAAGTGCTGAAGAAGCTACAGAAGAAACAGCGGAATAAATTACGACAAGCATATAAGGAGGGACTGCCTGAATGATTACAGCAAGCTTGGTAAAAGAATTACGCGAGAAAACAGGCGTGGGTATGATGGATTGTAAGCGCGCCTTGGTGGAAACGGACGGCGATCTCGAAAAAGCGGTGGACTATCTTCGTGAGAAAGGTCTTTCCAAGGCCGCAAAAAAAGCGGACCGCGTAACGGCGGAAGGTTTGGTAGCATCCTACATTCACGGAAATGGTCGTATCGGAGTTTTGGTGGAAGTCAACTGCGAAACGGACTTCGTAGCTCGTTCGGAAGATTTCCAGCAACTCGTTAAAGATGTCGCAATGCAGATTGCGGCGACGAATCCGCGCTATCTCACGCGAGAAGACGTTCCTCAGGAAGCGATTGATCATGAACGAGAAGTACTTCGTCAGCAAGCTCTGAACGAAGGAAAACCGGAAGCGATCGTTGATAAAATGACCGAAGGTCGACTGGAAAAGTTCTATCGCGAAAACGTTTTATTGGAACAAGAATTCGTTAAAGATACGGACAAATCGGTACAGCAAATGATCACCGAAATGATCGCGAAAATCGGTGAAAATATCAGTGTTCGTCGATTCACACGTTATCAGCTCGGCGAAGGAATTGAAAAACGGCAAGATGACTTCGCATCCGAAGTAATGGCCACGATGAATCAATAAGAGAACACACATGTGTTCTCTTATTTTCTAGGTGCAGATGCGGAGGTTTGTTATGGAAGCAAGGAAGTATCGTCGAATTGTATTAAAGGTAAGCGGAGAAGCCCTTGCGGGCGAAGCGGGTCACGGCATTGATCCGATTGTCACCGAATCGATTTCCAAGGAAATTGCTGCGGTTGCGGACAGCGGCGTCGAAGTTGCAGTGGTCTGCGGCGGCGGAAACATTTGGCGCGGTATTTCCGGCAGCGCCCAGGGCATGGATCGTGCATCAGCGGACTATATGGGTATGCTTGCAACCGTGATCAACGGCCTGGCACTGCAGGAAGCGTTGGAACAGATCGGTGCGTCCACACGTGTGCAGACGGCGATTGAGATGCGTCAGGTAGCGGAGCCGTACATTCGTCGACGGGCGATTCGGCACTTGGAAAAAGGCAGAATTGTCATTTTTGCCGGCGGCACGGGCAATCCCTTTTTCTCTACCGATACAACCGCCGCTTTACGTGCGGCGGAAATTGAAGCGGACGCTATTATGATGGCAAAACGCGGTACGGATGGCGTATATGATGCGGATCCGCAAACCAACCCTGACGCAAAAATGTTTGACTCGCTGACATATTTTGAAGTCATGCGTCGACAATTGGGTGTGATGGACAACACGGCGATTACTCTGTGCATGAATAATCATATTCCGATTATTGTATTTAATATTGACACTCCGGGCAACATTTTAAAAGCAAGCATGGGGGAACGGATTGGTACGTATATTGGAGGCGACGAAAATGTTTGATGAAATCATGCTGGACTTGGAAATGCGTATGGATAAAGCGATTGAAAACTTGCAGTTTGAATTTGGTACGATTCGTACCGGTCGCGCCAATACAAGTCTTTTGGAAAACATTATGGTGGACTATTATGGTGTTCCGACTCCGGTTACTCAAGTTTCGTCAGTTTCCATTCCGGAACCGCGAATGCTGTTGATTCAGCCGTGGGATAAAAGCATGCTCGGAGCTATTGAAAAAGCGATCCAAATGTCGGACTTGGGTTTGGTACCTAATAACGACGGCTCGCAAATTCGCCTGAACATTCCGCAATTGACCGAAGAACGTCGTAAAGAGTTAGTTAAATTGGTGCATAAGCGCACGGAAGAAGCACGGATTGCAGTTCGCAACGTGCGTCGTGACGGTAACGAGCAATTGAAACGCGAAGAAAAGAAAGACGGCGTATCGGAAGACCAGGTAAAAGTGGCCACTGACGATGTGCAGAAATTGACCGATAAAAAGATGAAAGAAATCGATCGACTGGTAGAAGCGAAGGAAAAGGAAGTGCTCGAAGTTTGAGTACTGCTATTTCTACGCAGTGGCTGGGCAGACCTCTTGGTGAAGTGGCAGATGCGCTGCACGAAAGAGGTCTGCTTTATTCATTTTCAGAAACGAAAAAAGACAGCCGTCATTATATCGTTGCTCCGCAACATCAATACGTCGTACGAGTATGTATAGATAATCAGTCGATCGTCACTTGTGCCAAACAAGTTTATAGTGATGAGGTAAATGCATACATTAGCAAGCAATATGGGGAACAATATGTCGTCAAAGCCTAATTCATTGCCGGCTCACGTAGCCATTATTTTGGATGGCAACGGACGCTGGGCGAAAATGCGTGGACAACTTCGGCGAATGGGGCACAAAGCAGGCGCTCAAAATGTTAAAACGATTGTCCGTGCAGCTTCGGATCAGGGGATAAAAACACTTACTTTATATGCTTTTTCTACGGAGAATTGGCGGCGTTCTACTACGGAGGTCGCTTTGCTGATGCGCCTGTTCAGCTGGTATTTAGAACATTATATTGATGAGTTAAATGAGCACAATGTACAAGCGCATGTCATCGGCGACAGAGAACGATTAAGCGCCGACTTAATTGCGAAAATAGAAAGTTTTGAAACGGCAACGGAAAAAAATACAGGTTTAGTTTTAAATATCGCACTCAATTACGGGGGCCGTGAAGAAATTTTGCAGGCGGCACGCCGATATGCGGATGACTTTGCGCAAAAGAAAACATCGACATTGACGGAGGAACAATTTCAGCGCTACTTGTATCCGCCTGCGATGACGGATGTGGATTTATTAATTCGTACCGGCGGCGATCAGCGTATCAGTAATTTTCTTTTATGGCAGATTTCGTATGCGGAACTTTATTTTAGCGATACTCTGTGGCCGGATTTTTCACCGCAAGATTTAGCGCTGGCGATCGCCTCCTTTGCAGGCCGTGAACGACGGTTTGGAGGCTTGCAGGGAGAGGAGTAAATATGTTACGAACACGCGTTATTACAGCACTTATCGGTGTCGCCGCTTTTCTCCTGTTTATCTATTTGGGCGGGATTTGGTTGGCGCTGCCGGTATGGGGCTTAGCTTTTTTAGCATTATTGGAATATAAACATATTTTGCAACAACGGCAAATTTATACATCGGCTATCGTGATGACTATTGTCATGACGTTGATGATTATCGGTGCAGAGACTGTCGGCGGTATCTTTTTATTGATTCTTTTGCCGGCGATTTTGCCATGTCTGTTCCTCGTAGCATTTTGTTTACGACGTGCGCCGGACTTTTTATCGCTGTTTTTCACTATTGGCGGCGTGTTGTACATCGGTGTCGGCTTCAGCACCTTGCTTTTGTTGCGTAGCGCGTCGTTTTTGCATGGAGCGGCATTCGGCTCCGGCACTTTTTGGGTCTGGTTTGCGCTTTTGGGAACGTGGATGAGCGACACGGGTGCTTATTTTGCCGGCAAACGATTTGGAACCAAAGCGGTGGTTCCGCAAATCAGCCCGCATAAAACGCTTGAAGGTTTTATCGGCGGAGCCCTTTTTACAATAGTGGGATTGCTCATATATGCGTACGCCGGTCAAGTACCGCTTTCTCTTGCACTCGGTTTAGCTATGGCGGTAGCGATGGTCGCGCCGGCAGGAGATCTTTTTGAATC
>NZ_JAHAHH010000003.1 GCF_018373335.1 Negativicoccus succinicivorans | reverse complement strand
ACCGGGCGGCCCGCCGATTGCGCGAAGTTCGGCATCGCGTATTGGTTGCAGGACACGCCGCCGGATTTGGTGGTGTCCGGTATCAATAACGGCTACAATGTCGGCAGCGATGTGACGTATTCCGGAACGGTGGCGGTCGCGCTCGAAGGGCATTACGAAAAAATCCCGTCGCTCGCGGTTTCGGGGCAGACTTTTGATGAAGAGTTTTTGGAACGGGCGGTACCCTTTGTCCGCGACTTTATTCAAAAAGTTTTCGTGGAAGGCAAATACCCGGGATTGCTGAATTTAAATATTCCCAATATTCCGGAAATCGACTGGCATCATGTCAAAGTTTGTCGTCAGGGCGTGCAGGTGTATGAAAACGCGATCAGTTCGGCGGTGGACGAAAACGGTCAGACTTACTACCGCGTCAAAGGACGCGCGCTGCCGGATTCGGATCAGGAAGATGATGTTTACTTGTTGCATCGCGGCTGGATCACGGTGACGCCGCTGACCTGGTACCAGGGCGCGGACAAGGAGATCGGCGCGATAGAAGATCTGTTGCACGCGATTACGGAATCATAATAAAAGAAATAAAAAAAGACGAGCTCAGCTCGTCTTTTTTTATTGTGAGATTAGCGGTTATGTTCACCGTTGTATTTTGAATTTTCGCCGAGTACTTTGGATACGGCCGTTTTCAGAATTTTTTTGCCGTACGTGAGGGCCTCGGTATTGAAATGCATATCCGGCTGATGCAACCCGGGTTTGAGATCGGCGCCCAGGCCGTAGAAGCCGACATGCAAATTCGGCTTGGCGATGACGTAGTGGCAGAAATCTTCGCCGCCCGGCGTAGTTTGCGCCGGCAATGTGTTTTCACGGCCGAGAACTTCGGCAATACTTTCTTCCAACAGTTCGCACATGTCGTCGTTATATACGGCGGCCGGCAAATCGATCAATGTTTTGCAGGTGCAGGTGCAGGAAAAAGCGGCGACGGCGTTTTCCACGGCGATTTTGATTTTTTCATTGAGTTCCGCCATGGTATCGTTATCACCGGCTCGCATATCAAAAGCGAGCAATACTTTGTCGGGGATCGCGTTTGTCGCGCCGGAATCACAGAGGCAGCGGGTGGCTTTCACGCTGAATGAGCGCTCCGGATTCGGTTGGATTCCCGTGGCGGCGAGAATCGCCAGCGCCGCTGCGTGCAGCGCGTTGTGACCCAAATGCGGGCGCGCGCCGTGCGCGCGTTGTCCTTTGATTTCGAATTCCACGGTGTGGCTTGCCGAGTAGTAGAGGGCGGCGATCGCCTGTCCCAATTTCGCTTCCTGGATCGGACGGACATGTTGCCCGATCAGATAATCGACATCATCCAACACGCCGCTGTCGACGATTGTGTACGCGCCCTGGCCGATTTCTTCCGCCGGCTGGAAAATCACTTTCAGCTTACCGCGTTTGATGATGCCTTCTTTAATAATTTCTTCGCCGGCCGCCAGCGCCATTGCCGTGTGGCCGTCATGACCGCAGCTGTGGATCGCGACATGCTTACCGTCGATGATGTGTCCGAGCGCATCCATGTCGGCGCGTACGGCCATCGTCGGACCGGGTTTTCCGCTGTCGAAAACACCGACGACACCGGTGTGCCCGCCCAGTCCTTCCGTGGCGTCAAAGCCTGCTTCCCGCAGCGTTTTGGCCACGAATTCGGACGTTTTATGCTCCTCCAACCCAAACTCCGGGATGGTATGTAAATATTCCCTAAAATCCTGTTCTCTTGCCATACTATTCCCTCCTTTAGTACCATCAGTATAACACAATCGCTTCTGCTGAACGGACAAATTCTAATTTTCGACTAAAATATGTTGGTAAAGCAAATGATAAATGTTATAATGGACGTAATATTTTTTTAGGAATATTCTATTCCGCCCGACGCGTGCCTTGGCATCGCGCGGTTTTTTTAACAGGAAGGAAGGGGATGCAGATGGCAGAAGAAAAGCAGAAAACTGCCGCGCCGCAAGGCCAACCTGCCGAATCGACAGCAAAGTCAGATCGACGGCAGGAAGCGGAACGTCTGCTCGGCGGTAAAGTCGGTATCGGCGCTTACATCGCGTTGATTGCGGCAATCATTTTTTTCTCCGGCATTTTGATGAAAGTCGACGGTATGAAATGGTTGAGCGCGTTTGACTATACGACCTTGATCGGTAAGTACGGTACGATGAAAGTACCGGAAAAAGCGACTTGGCTCGGTATGGGCGGTTTCGCCGCACGGCAAGGCTTTTTATTCGCGCTTTCGTTGGCGCCGTCCGTGATGCTTGCATTGGGCGTGATCGAAGTGCTTGCGCAATACGGCGCGATTCGCGCGGCGCATAAATTGATGACGCCGTTGTTGAAACCGATTTTAGGCTTACCGGGATTGACGGGGCTGGCGTTGATTACGGACTTGCAGAGTACGGATGCCGGCGCGGCGCAGACGAAAGAATTGTTTGATGAAGGCTTGATCAGTGATAAGGAACACACGATTATGACCTCCTGGCAGTACAGCGGCGCGGGCATGATCAGTAATTACTTCGCCACCGGTTCGGCGGTGTTTGCCGTATTGACCGTACCGGTTATTTTGCCGCTGGGAATTATTTTCGTCATGAAATTTGTCGGCGGCGCCTTTGTCCGCTTTATGTTAAGTACGGTTTACGGAAAGGATTTTGCCAATGAATAACACAGATACGCAAAGCAAAAATCCTTTTGACGTATTCGTCATCGGGGCTCGCAAAGGTTGGAACATCGCGGTCAACAACATGATCCCGAACGTCTTGATGGCGTTTGCGATCGCGCACATTTTGGATCTTCTGGGCGTGCTCGATTTCATGAGCGTGATTTTCGGACCGGTCATGGGGATCTTCGGCTTGCCGGGACAGGCTGTCATGGCGCTTTTGACGGCGTGGCTTTCTCTTTCCGCCGGCGTCGGCATGGCGGTATCGCTCGCGGGGCAGGGCCTTTTGAACGGCACGCATTTGACGATTTTGCTGCCGGCGATGGTTCTGATGGGATCGCAGCTGCAGTACATGGGTCGACTGCTCGCGGTCGCCGATGTCAAAAAGAAATACTGGCCGCTGTTGATGCTGACCAGTATCTTGAATGCCGTAATTGCCATGTTCATCATGCGCATACTGGCGTAACGACAAATAAAAAAGCACACCGAAAGGTGTGCTTTTTTATTGCGTTATTTAGCGTGTTTTTCCCGCGCTTCGTCAAGCAGAGCGATCGTTTGATCGGTCGAGAGTACCTGGCAATAAATCAGATTCATGATTTTCAGTTCCGCGTCGTGAAGTTCCTGCGTCGCGGCCGCGCACGCATCTTCTACGCAAATGACTTGGAAGCTGTCGTCCGCTAAGCCGCGCACCGTTCCGGCGACGCATTGGTCGGTGACGATGCCGCCGACGACCACCGTTTTAATGCCCATATTGCGCAAAATACGGCAAATATTCGTGCCGGTCGTCACGCTGTCGGTCGTTTTGTTGAAAACGAGCTCATTGTCTTGCGGGGTGAGTTCTTCCACCATCGCGGCTTCCGTCGAATCCGCGTGAATGAAGATGCCGTTCCAGCCGTCCGACTTCTGTACGGTTTCCCGATCTTCTCCGTCAGGCAGCAAACAGGCGATTCGTCCGAATGTGACGCGCAATTCATGGTCGCGGAAATAATCGAGCAGGCGTCGCGCGTTGGGGATCGTCGTCGTTTTCAAACGATCGCGGAAATACTTCCAGCGATCCCATGTGCCTTCTTTTTTCAATTCCAGCGCTTCGCCCATTTCATCATGGGCGAATTCGTTTTGCAGATCGACGAGCAACAAGGCCGTTGTTTTCGGATCCAGATTCAGCTCCGGATAGGTTTCGACGTCCTGGTAGTAAAACGAACGGTACTTCGGATCCACTTGAATTTTCATAAAAGACCTCCTTAAATAATATACACTTCTTTATTGCCAATATTACTTCCCAAAGGAAATGACAGCCTGATTGAATTTTTCCGGCTGTTCAAAGAAAAAGAAATGACCGGCATCGGTAAATTCTTTATAATCGCCGCGCGGCAACAAGGTCGTGATGTGCTGACCCTGCGTAACGCCGGCGGGGAAGACGTGGTTGTCCGAACTCATGACAAGTGTCGGTACGCTGACGGTCGGCAAGACCGCGGAAAAATCATTCGCCAGATAATCGTTGTAAATCGCGACCGCGCTCCATGGAGCGGCGGCGCGCATGTCCTCGAGAGCAAACGCCGCATCGACGGGCGGCTCTCCGTGCCAACATTTACGGAAAAACGCTTCGGTAAAACCGTCGCGATCGTTAAGGTATTGGTTGACCTGCGCATTCCATTGATCCGCGTTGAAACCTTTCAGCGCATGACTGTTCCAACGCTCGGGACTGTAGGGGAACGGCGTCATATCAATCAGCAGTACGCCCGTGACGCGGCCTTCCGTACCGAACTGGTCCCAGTAGGAAAGCACGGTCGGTCCGCCGAGCGACCAGCCGCCTAAGATAACGTCCTGCAAACCGAAATTTAAAATAATTTCGTGAATATCGGAAGCATATTGACGGATCGTGTGCCCCGCCAATGTTTTCTGGGAGCGACCGTGGCCCCGCAAGTCCAAAGTAATGACCTGAAAGTGGCGATTGAGTTCGTCACGATTTTTTTGCCAGCAGCGACCGGAACAGAGCCAGCCGTGACACAACATCAGCGGTCGGCCTTTGCCGGAAATCTCCACGTAGAGTGACGTGCCGTCTTTGGTCTTGAAATACAGCGATCCGTTTTTCATCTCGCACCTCCGTAATTATTTCAAACTGTCATATGCGGCCTGCCAGCTTTGTGTCCGAATACAGGTTTCGGCCGCGAGGTCATGTTCCATAAAACCGTTGACCCGATACCAGGCAATTTGCTTGGCGATATCATCGGTCGCAAGTTTACCGTCGCGATCGATGTAGGGAAGACTGCGACTGACATCGGCGGCCGGCGTTTGCGTATACCGACTGATGATTTCGACCACTTCGCGAAAACGCGCATCCGTTTCCAGACGTTTGGCCGGCGTCACCGCCGGTGCGTCGGCGAACACCGCATCATAGTAGTCTCTGCAGGCGCGGATATACGCTCGCATAAAACGCTTCCCGGCGTCATTATTTTGGGCAAAACGCGGCGCGTAAAAAACGGCTGAGGTCTGATAGGTCAAGCGTTCTCCCACCGGCGTCAGCAATTTTACCTGACCGCTTTCCAACAGCTGGGAGGCAAAGGGTTCATTGACAATCGCGCCGTCAATTTGTCCCGATGTCAGCGCCGCTAAAACGGCACTCACTTTGCCGAGGTTCGCATAATTTACTGCGGCGCGATCCAAGCCTGCCTGCTCCAGCAAATGACCTGCCATGTACTGGTAAGTGGAACCCGCCTGCGTATTTCCCAGCGTTTTCCCCGCCAGATCTTTCACCTCGTGCACGCCCGTCGCATACGCTTGCGGCGTTACAACAAGAAAGCTGCCGGAGTGTTCGGGAACTTCCCGGCCTTTATCGGCGACAAGGTAGGGAACCTGTCCGGCCGCCGCCAAATTGTAAAGACCCGCCGTCAAACCGGTAGCGCCCACGTCAATGGCGTTCGATGCCGTCGCGACCGCGATCGGTTGCGCCGCGTCAAACCAGACCGGTTCCGGCGCGATGCCCTCCTCCGCAAAATATCCTTTTTCGATGCCGATGAAAAGCGGCGCGGAACTGGCCAGCCGCAACATTCCCACTTTGACGGGGATGGGCGTCGCGGAAGGGGACGCGGACTCTTGGCCGCAACCCGCCAGCATCAATACTCCCAAACAAAGCGCCAGCAGGCGCCACAAAGTTTCTTTCATAATACCCCCTTACCTTATTGTTATTATACCATTCTTGACTCGTCAATGCGTGCGTAAAACCGGATTTGTCGTCGGCGCAGATTCGCTAAAACCATCCGAGCGTAAAATGATATCAATTTATGATCGCAAAAGTATTACAAACAGGCAGCCATCATGTACGTTTTTTACTGTTTGAAAATTTTTGCAGCACACCGTCGGGCACGATATTCGGCGCTTTCAGAAAAGAATACCGGCGCGGCAAGTACGGTTTCTGTTCCCGTAGAGAATTAAAAATGGTTTTTAGTCTTGACGTATCATGATGCTTTCTTTATAATTAACGGGAAAGATTTATAAAAATGTCAAATGTTGTTAGACTTTTTGACACCTAATTGAGAATGAAGAGTAGAGGAGTTTATTTTATGAAATTAAAATCCGCAACATTGTTGCTTGTGTTGGCGGGCGTGGTAAGCGCGCAGGCAGCGCATCCGTTCAGTGATGTAACGCCGCAGGATTGGGCGTATCAAGCGGTACGGCAGTTGGCTGCCGAAGGGATCATCGAAGGGTATCCCGATCGGACGTTTCGGGGAGAAAACGCGATCACTCGTTACGAAATGGCGCAATTGGTCGCCCGCGCGATGGTCAAAAAAGACCGAATGAATGCGGAACAGCAGCAACGGTTACAACAACTCGAAGCGGAATTTGCGAAAGAGCTCAGCAGTCTGGGCGTTCGTGTCAGCGCACTGGAAGACCGCGTCGGCAATGTGAAAGTCAGCGGCGCGGTTCGTTTATCTTACCAGACCGGCGATTCGGATATTCGTGATGGTTACGGCAGCGGTGATGATCGTGTCGAAGCGAAAGCCGATATTAAATTTGCCGCCCAAGTCAGCCCGAAAACCACGGTGACCACGGTTTTGGAATCCACGCTCAACCTCAACGGCGAACCATATACGGATGCGGGGTATGACGGATTTAAAGACTACAATAACTATGAGAATTTGGAAGTCAAATATCTTTTTGCGCAGCATCATTTCGACAAAGGCTCGCTCGTTTTCGGTAAATACCGCGCGGACTTGGGCGTAACCGGTATTTTCTACAATGACGCGTTCAGCGGTATCGGTCTGACTTTAGGGGACCCGACGCGGGGCAGCCATGTTAAAGTTTCCTACGGTAATGTACAGAGCCTGAACATGCCGTTTGTCCATCCGATGCTCGCTGCCTACGACATTCAGAGTCGTGAAGATCATTCGGCATTTACACCGGAGTCGTTATTCCTCGAATATGCCTATCACCAGCAGCGCAAAGTCGATTTTACCGCTTGGCACTTGCTCCCGAGCAGCAAAACCGGTGAAGTCGTTAAAGTGTACGGCGCAGGCCTGTCCGTTTGGCCGCATCCGTTCGTCAACATTCATGGCGACTATATTTTGAATAACGCGAAAAACATGGTGAATAACGAAAAACCGAAACTCTGGACCGCCGGCGCGTCTTTCGGCATCGCGCATCCGGCGTATCCGAGTTCCTTCCAGGTCGGTATTGATTACTTCTCCAGCGATGCCGGTTCGTACTTTGGCGGCAACAAATTGGAAGTACTGCGTCCGTACCTGAGCGGCATGCAACAAGCGGATGCTCACTTCCTGCAAGGTGATTCATGGAAACCGACGGACAACCCAATCTATGATGGCGCGCAGGCGCAAGTCAAACAGCATCTGGAAGCCATTTACGGTAACCAATCGACCGCGTCCTACTTCGCCGGCATGATGGAGGAATGGACATTCGATCCGAAAAATGCGCCGCGCTACTTCCGCCAGAACTACAATCGAAAACACGGTGGCGCGGAAGGCTGGATGGCCAGCCTCAAATATGTACCGGTGAAAAACGTGTACATGGAAGCGTTCTACGTTTTCGATGTGAAAAATAAAGCGGGCGCAAAACTCGACGATACGTTCCGCATCCAGGCGACCTATCTCTTCTAATGATAAAAAAGCGGCTTCGGCCGCTTTTTTGTTGCGTTATTTACAATCGGATTTTGCCGATCGTCTGCCGAAGCAAAGCGCAGGTATAACAAGATCGCAGAAAATCTTTCGGCGACACTCAACTTTTTGTCAAAATACTCGCCGTAAAAAGAAGCGCAAAAGCGCGTTAAAAGACTGTCAAGTAAGGGCAACGAAAGATGGAACACGCCGCTCCGTGTTATAATACACTCGAGGTGATGAAGTGAATCCAAATATTCGTATGTTGGCGATCGACATGGACGGCACGCTGTTGCATGACGACACGACGATTTCGCCATACACACATGACATATTGACGCGGGCGCTGGCAGCCGGCGTTCGGGTGGTTGTGGCGACCGGGCGCATGTTTTGCTCGGCGCGACAACTGGCGACCGAACTCGGGCTGGGCGATGTGCCTCTGGTCACGTATTCGGGCGGCTTGATCGCCAAGTGCATTTCCGGTGAAATTTTATATCATGCGCCGATTCCGCTGGCCACCGCGCGCGAAATCGTGGCGACGGCGCGCGAGTTGGACGCGTTCGTACATGCCTATGTGCATGATGAATTGTGGGTGCGCTTTCGCGACCGGCGCGTTGACGATTACGAGAAACATTGCCGCATCGAAGCGAAAGTGATCGGTGCTGAAATGGATGCATTAGCAGCCGCGCCGACGAAACTTTTGATTAATGAACCCGATCCGCAAAAAATAGCGCGCATAGCCAAAGTATTGCGGGAAAAATTTGCCGGGCGGGTGCACTTTGTACAGTCATCGCCGATGTTCTTTGAAATGGTGGCGCCTCACGTCAGCAAAGGGGTCGCCGTCGAGCAGCTGGGACTTCGGTACGGTATCGGTATGAAACAGACGATGGGATTCGGCAACGCGCAAAATGATTTTGATCTGTTGCGTGCGGTCGGCTGGCCGGTGGCGGTCGCCAATGCCGTGCCGGAACTGAAAGCGGTAGCGGGGTATATTGCGCCGAGCAACAATGAGGACGGCGTCGCGAAAACAGTCGCGAAATATGTATTGGAGGCAAATGATGGCCGGTGATTTTCAGCTGATTATTATGACGGGCATGTCCGGGGCGGGAAAGTCTCGCGCGCTCCAAATTTTGGAGGACATGGGTTACTTTTGTGTGGACAATTTGCCGCCGGTACTGATTCCGAAATTCGCGGAAATCTGTCGCGAAGGCGGTCCGAAAGTCCAGCACGCGGCGCTGGTCGTCGACATTCGCGGCGGTGAATTTTTCGCGTCGCTCGTGGACGCGCTGCAACAATTGGCGGCGGGCGGTTACCATTACCGGCTGCTCTTTTTGGACGCGACGGATAATGTGCTGGTGCGCCGCTATAAGGAAACCCGTCGGGCGCATCCGCTGGCGCCGCGCGATCGTATTTTGCAGGGCTTGCAAAAAGAGCGCGCGCTTTTGCGTGGCATTAAGGAGCAAGCGAACTCGGTGATCGATACGAGCGAACTTTCTTTGCAGGGATTGAAGGGTCTGTTGCAGCAGCAGTTTAAAAATTACAGCACGGCGGAAGGGTTCAACATTACGGTGGTGTCGTTCGGATTTAAGTTCGGAACGCCGCTGGATTTGGATATGATGCTGGATGTGCGTTTCTTGCCGAATCCTTTTTACTTGGAAGAATTAAAACACTCGTCGGGACGGGTACCGGCGGTGAGCGAGTATATCGGCAAGTGGGATGTCACCAAAGAATTCATGCAAAAACTCACGGAATTGGTCGATTTTCTCACGCCGCACTATGAGCAGGAAGGTAAACAACAGTGGATTATCGGTGTCGGCTGTACCGGTGGCATGCATCGTTCCGTTTGGGTAGCCGAAGCGCTTTCCCGTCACTTCAAAGAAGCGGGGTACAGCGTGTCGACGGAGCACCGCGATTTATTTAAAAATGACGTGCACGAGGATTACGCGCCGGCAAAGGAGTAGCTTATGTGGCATTCGGCATGGCGCTGGCTCTATCCGGGGCTGCGCATCAAGCGCTGGGTCCTGCTCTTTTCGGTAGGACTTCTGTTCTTGGTCTTAGGTCTGACAACAATTATTAACTACCAGGTTTTCGGCGTACTGGAAGAATTTTTGTTCCGCGTTCTTTACGAGACGACGGGACGTTACAATTACACATTGCTCGCCGGCGTCGGGGCGATCCTGATCATCGTCGGCGCGCTGGTCATGATTTTCTCGTTCCAGCGTCTGATGCAGCGTATTTTGCAGAGTATCGCGCCGGAAGGCTCCGGCAAAGTCAGTCAGATGATGTTGGAGCGCGCGCGGCGGGATCGCGGTCCGGCGATCGTCTCCATCGGCGGCGGCACCGGCCTTTCGAAACTGCTGCGCGGTTTGAAAACGAAAACCTCCCATCTGACAGCGATCGTCACCGTCGCCGACGACGGCGGCTCATCGGGACGTTTGCGCGAGGAAATGGATATTATCGCGCCGGGAGATTTGCGTAACTGCCTGGTGGCTATGGCGGACAAAGAAAGTCAGATGGAATACATTTTCCAACACCGTTTCGGCGGCACAGGGGAACTTGCCGGTCACAGTTTGGGGAATCTTTTCCTGGCGGCATTGATGGAAGAATATAAGGATCCCGTTTTGGCACTCGAAGCGGCAAGCGAAATTTTGAACGTGCGCGGGGAAGTGGTGCCGGCGACGACCGAACCGGTGCGTTTGCGCGCGGAAATGACGGACGGCGTCTGCGTAATCGGTGAGTCCGAAATTCCGGAGTACGGCGGTCGTATTCAACGGCTGCATATTTTACCGGATATGCCGCAGGCGGTGACGGCAGCCTTGGAGGCGATCGAAGCGGCGGATGTCATCACGCTTGGGCCGGGGAGTCTTTACACGAGTATTTTACCGAATCTTTTGGTGCCAGAAATTGCGACCGCCTTACGACGCAGTGACGCCACCAAAATTTATATCTGCAACGCGATGACCCAACCCGGGGAAACGGACGGTTATACGGTGGCGGATCATTTGCGGGCGTTGATCGATCATATCGGGCCGGGAGTGGCGGATTACGTCTTGGTGAACGATTACGAGCCGGCCGGCGAAGTGCTCGAACGTTACGCGGCTATGGGTTCCTATCCCGTGATCTGCGACACCGAAGCGGTGCAGGCGCTGGGCGTCAAAGTCGTGCGCGCGAAACTGATCGCGGACGGTATGACGGTAAGCCATGCGCCGGACCTGGTCGCCGATGCGATTGTGAACATGGTGCACGCGGTGCAGTCGGATCTTCATCCGCAATTATTGGATTACTATTTCGATCGCAGTTTATAAGCGTCAGAAAGGAGGCGGCGATGTCCTTTGCCGAACAAGTAAAAGACGAATTGGCGCGAGTGGTGCCGACGGAAGTCGATGCCCGTCGCGCGGAACTCACCGCCTTATTGCGCATGGGAGGATCGCTGGTCATGGGGAACGGCGGCGCGGGCATTCGGTTTGTGACGCATCATAATCCGACGGCGCGCAAAATGCTGACCTATGTCAAAGCAACGGGCGGTATCGTGCCGCAGGTGATGGTGCGGCGCGGCAATAAATTGCGCAAGAAAAATGTCTACACATTGACGATTTTACCGGGACCGGTCGGCCAGCGTTTTCTGGAAGAATTGGGATTACTGCCCGTGACCGAGATCCGTGACGATGAAATGTTTCGCGGTCGGGAAACCCGTCGCGCTTACTTGGCCGGCGCTTTTTTAGGCGGTGGCTCGGTCAATCGTCCGCAAGGTGATTACCATTTGGAATTCGTCACGGAGTCCGTCGCTTTCGCGAAAACCTTGGTGCGCATGCTTAAAACCTTTCGTCTGCAGGGGCGAATCGTCGAACGCAAAGACGATTACATCGTTTATCTTAAAACGGGAGAAAGCGTGGCGCGGTTGTTGCAGATTATGGGCGCGGATCAGGCGTTACTGGAATTTGAAAATGTCCGCGTGTTGAAAGATATGCGGAATCAGGTCAACCGCGTGGTCAATTGCGAGACGGCCAATTTACAAAAAACGGTAGACGCCGCGGTGCGACAGCTGCGTGACATCGAACTGATCCGCAGCGTGCAGCCGCTGCACACCTTGCCGCCGCGTTTGAAAGAAGCGGCGGAACTGCGGTTGGCGCATCCTGATGTGCCGCTTCGGGAACTGGCCGGTTATACCGATAAAAAAATGACAAAATCAGGATTGTATCACCGATTCAGAAAATTGTCGGATCTTGCGGACGCATTGCGGGCTCAAGGTCAGGACAGGGGGAAATCATGAAGCAAACCTGGAAGAATTGGCTCAATATTGTCGGCGGAATGCTGGTAGCGTCGTTAGTCAACGGTCAGGCGGAAGCGTATCCCGCTGCGGAGTTATCCTCTTGGCAGGCGCCGTATGAAGGGGAAGAGCAGGCGGCGATACGTAGGGATGACAGCGCGACCTTGGTGTTTTCCGACAGTCCGGAGTATGTCAAGGGGGAAGGTCTGCTTTGCCAAGGAACGATTGACGGCCATGGACGGCTTTACTTTTACCATGTCAACGGATCTCCGCGGCCGATGCAATTGGTGGTGTATGCGCTCTCCGAAAACGCTGACGCGGCGATCGGCGTGACGCGGGAAGTAGTCGGCATGCCGGACAGCTTTTATACCCGCCACGGTCGGGAATTATCGCGCAAAGAACTTTTCGCGCCGGCGGCGCAGCGGGTGTTGCGCCTGACGGAAGGGCGGCCTGAACTGCTGCTCCAAGAAGAACGGATTGTCGTGCAGCCGGGTGAATTGATTTCAGGCATTTTGGACTTGGAAACGTCAGCTCCCGTCAATGTGCGAGTCGCCATGCTTGGCACTTCACGCACCGCGTTGCACCGCTTGGCGTACTTACCGTCCTTAGAACACGATGCGGCGCATGACCGCGGCACCTTTCCCGCTACGGCGCGCGAAGTCGAGCTCGCACCGTATCGTCCGGATCGGGACGGCATGCGTGTCATTCATTTGGCCGACGGTACTCGCGATCCCTATCTTGTCGGGCGCGATGAAATCACCGGACGCGAAGTGACCTTACGCGGTAATTACGGCATGACGTATACCATTAAAATTCCTCTCATCGGACTGGGGCCGGTGGATCTCTTTTTCAATCCGCAGGGAGGAGGCTATGCCGGCGATATGGCAATCGAAGCCAACGGCCGTTGGCGACCGGTATCGCTCGCGGGCCATTACCAAAAACGCGCTATCGGTACCGATACGGTGCGGGATACGATTCATCTCGGAACGTTTCCTACCGAAAGCACGGTGACGGTTACATGGACGCCGGCGGGGGCGTCTTTCCTGCCTGTACGGATATGGCTGGTACCGCACACCATGGGCGCTTCCCAAGTCGCTCGCGAGCAGGAAAACGATTGACAAAAGAACCGGCAATGAGTACAATAGTACAGAAAACATTACCGCTTGCGAGCGGTGGTGAGAGCATCTTTTAAACTGGTCCCGTGAGGCTAGTAAGGGTGGTCGTAGCTGTGTTTGCTATGCAACCTCTTTGTCCCGGGACAAAGAGGTTTTTTTCATGAGGAGGCAACAGCATGGTCGACTGGCAAGGCCGTTCGCTGATTGATTTGGCGTCACTCACGGCGGCGGAAATCGAAGCGATTTTGACGCAAGCTCTGGCAATGAAGAAATTCATTGCGAGCGGCGCCAAAAAAACGGATTTATTACGGGGCAAAGCGATTGTCAATGTGTTTTCGGAAAATTCGACACGCACGCGCAGTTCCTTTGAGCTCGCGGGGAAGTACCTCGGGGCGGATGTCATTAACATCAATAAAAGCACCAGTTCAATGACCAAGGGCGAAAGCCTCCGCGATACGTTGTTGACGGTGGCGGCGTTGGCGGCGGACGCGATCGTCATGCGTCATGAAGCATCGGGCGCCGCGGCCTATGCGGTGGAAATCGGTAAACGTTTCCCGCATTTTCCGGTCGTTATCAATGCCGGTGACGGTTTGCACGCGCATCCGTCGCAGGGACTTTTGGATCTCTTCACCGTGCGGGAACAGAAAGGCAAGATTAAAGGACTTAAATATGTTATCGTCGGCGACATTCTGCACTCGCGCGTCGCGCGCAGCGATCTAGCCGGCTTTACCAAACTCGGAGCCGAAGTGCACATGGTCGGCCCGCGTACGTTGGTGCCGCGCGAATTCGCCGAGCTCGGCGCGATCCTGCACACGGATCTGAAAGAAGCGCTGCGGGACGCTGATGCGATTCAGATTTTGCGCTTGCAAAACGAACGCGCGGCGGCCGGTTTTATTCCGAATAATCGCGAGTATGCCCGCACCTACGGGATCTCGAGCGCATTGTTGCAAGAGGTGGCGCCGGACGCGATGATCATGCACCCGGGCCCGATTAATCGCGGCGTGGAAATTTCGCATGAATTGGCGTATGCGCAAAACGCCTTTTTACAGACGCAGGTCAAAAACGGCGTATGCGTACGGATGGCTATTTTAAATGAAGTATTGAATGGGGGTAACGGCATTGAAGCGCTTGCTTAAGAACGGCACGATTATTAATCCCGCCGCAGGTCAAAAGGCGGTCGGCGATGTGCTTTTTGAAGACGGTAAGATACTCAGTGTCGGCGAAACCATTACGGCGACCGACGGCGTCGAAGTGATTGATGTAACCGATTGCTACGTCACGCCGGGTTTGATTGATATGCACGTGCATTTGCGCGAACCGGGGCAGGAAGCGAAAGAATCCATGACAACCGGTACGCAGGCGGCGGCGGCCGGCGGGTTCACGCGCGTTGCCACTATGGCCAATACCACGCCCGTCATTGATGACCTCGTCACTTTTAACGGTGTCAAAGAACGCGCCCGCGCGGAAGGACGCGTGAAAGTGGACATCATCGGCGCGGTTTCCCAAAATTTGGAAGGACGCGTTTTAAGCGACATGGGCGATCTGGCGCTCGCCGGCGCCGTGGCGTTTTCGGATGACGGGCACTATGTGGAAAGCGCGGACTTCATGCGCCGCGCGATGGAATATGCCGACACCTACGGCAAAATGATCATCGACCATGCGGAAGATTGGACGATGGCGGCGCAGGGTTTTATGCATGAAGGCAAAGTTTCGACGGCGCTGGGCGTTGTCGGACGACCGCGCGCGGCGGAAGATATCGCCGTTGCTCGCGACATTTTGCTTGCCGAAATGACGGGCGCGCATATTCATATCGCGCACGTGAGCTCCGCGCATGCCGTGGAACTCATTCGGGCGGCGAAACAACGCGGTGTCCGCGTTACCTGTGAAGTGACGGCGCATCATTTGGCGCTGACGGATGCCGAAATTCAAAATTACGACGCGGCGTTTAAAGTGGCGCCGCCGTTACGTGAAGAAGACGATCGTCAGGCGCTGCTGGCAGCGCTGGCGGACGGCACGATCGATGCGATTGTGACGGATCATTCGCCGCATGCCGATGAAGAAAAAGACGTACCGTTCTGCTGCGCGCCGAACGGCATGAGCGGCTTGGAAACATCGCTCGCCGCCGTCATTACGTACGCGCTTACCCCCGGTCACATCGACTGGGAGCGGCTGGTCGACGCGATGTCCGTGCAGCCGGCGCGACTTTTGCAGAGGGAAGCGGGCGTGCTGAAAGCGGGCGCGCCGGCGGACATTACCGTCATCGCGCCGCAGAGCCAATGGACGGTGAAACCGGAAAAATTATATACGAAATCTCTATTTTCTCCGTTCGCGGGCAAGACCCTGACCGGTCGCGCCGTGCAGACGTGGGTGGACGGTGAACAGGTAATGCGGGAAGGAGCTGTACGATGAAAGAAGGATATCTGTACTTGGCGGACGGCCGGAAATTTCCGGGTTACCTTGTCGGCGGACACAGTAAAGCGGCGGAAGTCGTTTTTAATACGGCGATGACAGGCTATGAGGAGTCCTACACGGATCCTTCCTATACCGACCAGATTTTGACGTTGACCTATCCTCTGATCGGTAACTACGGTGTCAATCACCACATTTGGCAGGGCGAAAGACCGTCGATTTCGGGCGCTATCGTTTCGGAATTGACACGTTTCCCGAGCAACTGGGAAAGCGAAGATTCGCTGGGCCGATTTTTCAAGGCGAATCAGATTCCGGTGCTGATTGGCGCGGATACCCGGGCGATCACCCGCGCGATTCGTAAAGAAGGCACACCGATCGGGGTGCTTGCGACAGCCGCGGAAGAAAATTATGTGAAAGAAGCGCTTGCGCATCCTTTGCCGCAGGATCAGATCGCGCGCGTGACAACGCCGGTCGCTTATAAAATGGGCGAAGGCCGGTTGCGAGTTACCGTCATCGACTGCGGTATTAAACGGCGCATGCTGGATCATCTCGTGGCGGCCGACTGCCACCTGACGGTCGTGCCGGCGCAGACCAAAGCGGCGCAGATCCTCGCGACCCAACCGGACGGCGTTTTCATCAGTAACGGCCCGGGCAACCCCGCGGATGTACCCGATACGATCCAGACCCTGAGTGAGCTCGTCGGTAAAGTGCCGATGTTCGGTATTTGCATGGGCCATCAGTTGCTCGCGCAAGCGTTGGGCGCAGTCACGTTTAAATTGCCCTTCGGTCATCGCGGCGCGAACCACCCGGTCATCGATCTTGCCACGAAAAAAATCACGATGACGGCGCAAAACCACGGTTACGCCGTCAGTGAAGAAAATTTCCCGGCGGAGCTCGTGGTTACGCACCGTTCGTTGAATGACGGTACGATCGAAGGCTTCCGCCACCGCACGCTGCCGATTCAGGGCATTCAGTACCATCCCGAAGCGGCGCCGGGACCGACGGACAACGAATACTTATTTACGGATTGGATGAAAAGCCTGAAAGGAGAACGCGCATGAGTAAAGAAATTAAGAAGGTTCTCGTGATCGGCTCCGGCCCGATCGTCATCGGTCAGGCCGCGGAATTCGACTATGCCGGCACACAGGCTTGCCTGTCGTTAAAAGAAGAGGGCTGTGAAGTCGTTCTGATCAACAGCAACCCGGCGACGATCATGACGGATACGGATATCGCCGATCGCGTGTACATCGAACCGCTGACGCTCGATTTTGTCACATCGGTCATCGCGCAGGAACGTCCGGACGGGATTCTGGCGACACTGGGCGGTCAAACCGGTTTGAATCTCGCGATGGAACTTTTCGACAAGGGCATCTTGGAAAAATACGACGTGGAACTTTTGGGCACGCGCATGGACGCGATCCGGCAGGCGGAGGACCGCGAATTATTTAAGGAAGCGATGCAGCAAATCGGTCAACCTGTGCCGGAAAGCCGCACTTGCAACACGTTAAACGAAGCGTTGACTTTTGCGGAAACGATCGGTTACCCGCTGATTATTCGTCCGGCGTTTACATTGGGCGGCACCGGCGGCGGCGTCGTACACAACGAAACGGAAATGCGCGAAATCGGTCAGCGCGGTTTGGTGCTGAGCCCGATTCACCAAATTTTGGTGGAACGCTCGGTCGCCGGCTGGAAAGAATTGGAATATGAAGTCATGCGTGACAGCGATGACAACTGCATCATTATTTGTAATATGGAAAATATTGATCCGGTCGGGGTCCACACCGGCGACAGCATCGTCATCGCGCCGAGCCAGACGCTGACCGATAAGCAGCATCATATGTTGCGCACGGCGTCGCTCGATATTATTCGGTATTTGGAAATTGAAGGCGGCTGCAACGTTCAGTACGCGCTCGATCCGCATTCGAATCAGTACTATGTCATCGAAGTCAATCCGCGCATGAGCCGCTCGTCCGCGCTCGCGTCCAAAGCGACCGGTTATCCGATTGCGAAAGTGGCGGCGAAAGTGGCGCTCGGCAAATCGCTCGGTGAAATCGAAAACGCCGTTACCGGCAAGACGAAAGCGGCGTTTGAACCGACGCTCGACTACATCGTCATTAAAATTCCGCGCTGGCCGTTTGAAAAATTCAATCTGGCGGATCGCGAACTCGGTACGCAGATGAAAGCGACCGGCGAAGTCATGGCGTTGGCGACGAATGTCCCCGCCGGTCTGCAGAAAGCGGTGAGATCGCTCGAAACCGGCACGGATTCGCTCTATTTGCCGAAGTTGGAACACTTGTCCCACTACGATATCAAAATGCTTTTACGGCGCGTGGACGATGAACGGCTTTTCGTCATTGCCGAAGCGTTGCGGCGTGGGTTTGACGTGCAGGAAATTTACCACACGACCAAGATTGACCCGTTCTTTATCACGCAGATCCAGCGCATCGTCAACTGCGAACGCAAGCTGATGAACGAAGGCTTGACGCAGGAATATGTGGAATTAGCGAAGTACCTCGGCTTTTCGGATCACCGCATCGCGCAACTGACGCATGTGGAAGAAAGCGAAGTAGCCGCGTTGCGCAAACAGAAACATATTACCGCCTCGTATCGCATGGTCGATACCTGCGCGGCGGAATTTGATGCGGCATCGCCGTACTACTACTCGGCGTACGGCGTGGCCGATGAAGTCACTCCGCAGGAACACAGCGTCATGGTTCTCGGTTCGGGTCCTATCCGCATCGGTCAGGGCGTGGAATTCGACTACTGCTCCGTGCAGGCGATTCGTGCGTTGAAACGGTACGGTTATCGTTCCATCATGGTCAACAATAACCCGGAAACGGTTTCCACCGACTTTGATATGTCCGACGCTCTGTATTTTGAACCGCTGGTGCCGGAGGACGTTTGCCAGATTATTGAAAAAGAACAGCCGCAAGGCGTTATTACTCAGTTTGGCGGGCAGACCGCGATTAATTTGGCGGGGAAACTCGCGGCGCACAACGCGCCTTTGTTGGGGACCGATGTTGACGGCGTAGATCTGGCGGAAGACCGCAAACGCTTCGACGCATTGCTCGAATCGCTCCACATCGAACGTCCGCGCGGTTGTATGGTGACATCGCTTGCGGAAGCGCACGAAGCCACCAAAAAATTGAAATATCCGCTGATCGTACGGCCGAGTTATGTGCTCGGCGGACGCGCGATGCAGATCGTTTACCAACCGCGCGAACTCGATACCTACCTGCGGGAAGCCGTAGTCGCATCGTCCGAGCATCCGGTTTTGATTGATGAATACCTCGTCGGCCGCGAACTCGAAGTCGATGCGTTGTGCGATGGTGAAAACGTCTTTATCCCGGGCATCATGGAACAGATCGAACGCGCGGGCGTTCACTCGGGCGACAGCATCGCCGTATTCCCTCCGCAACATATTGATCAGGCCAAAATCGATGAAGTGGTCGAACATACGGAACGCATTGCGCGCGCGTTGGACATTCGCGGCATTGTCAATATCCAATACATCATTGCCGGCGGGAAATTGTACGTGATCGAAGTCAATCCGCGCTCAAGCCGCACGGTGCCCTTCATGAGTAAAGTGACGGGTTACAACCTGATCGCGCTTGCGACCGGTATTTGTGTCGGCAAGACCTTGCCTGAACTCGGCATCACGCCGGGGCTGGCGCCGACGCCCGATTATGTAGCGGCCAAAGCGCCGGTATTCTCGTTCGCTAAACTTGGTCTGGTAGAAATCGCGCTCGGACCGGAAATGAAATCGACCGGTGAAGTCATGGGAATCGGCAAAACGTATTCCGACGCGTTGTATCGCGCGATCGTCGGCGCGTACATGGGCATTCCCGACGGCGGCAACGTGCTGATTACGGTCAGCGACCGCGATAAAGAGGAAACCGCGCAACTCGCTGCGGAGTTTGTCGAACACGGGTACCACATTATGGCTACGCACGGCACGGGCAGCTACTTGGAAGAAAAAGGCATCCCCGTACAAATCGTCAATAAAATGCATGAAGGCGGCGACGTCACTTGCGCGACATTATTGCGTGACGGTTCCGTCGACATGGTGGTCAATACAATCACGTACGGCAAACGTCCGGAACGCGAAGGTTTCCGTCTGCGTCGAATGGCCGTCGAACTCGGTATTCCCTGCGTGACCTCGCTCGACACGATGCGCGAAGTAGTGCGCGTGTTGCGCGAACGGAAAAACAATGATTTGCCGAGCGTCAAAGCCATTCAGGACTACCAAAAGGAGCGGCGTCATGAACGCGCTTGAAGTCGGACCGATTCGGACGAATGAACGCGTTTCTGCCGATATGTATCGGCTGGTGGCGGAGCTGCCGCGTTTGGCGCAGACGACACGGCCGGGTCAGTTTTTACACGTGCGCACGGCGCGCGGCTGGGATCCGTTGCTGCGGCGTCCGTTTTCGCCGTCGCGCGTCGATCGCGAAAACGGACTGGTCGAAATGGTCTATCGCGTTGTCGGCCGCGGCACGGAGTTGATGACGCGGATGCGCGCGGGCGATGAAATCGATGCGCTCGGTCCGCGCGGCACGACATTTACGCTGGACGGAAAAATGTTGATGGTCGGCGGCGGGGTGGGGATCGCTCCGATTCTTTTCGCCGCGCAACAGGCGGCGGCGGGAACCGCTACCGTCATCATCGGCGGTCGCAGTCGGGAAGAACTGTTTTGGCAGGACTATTTTCCCGATACGATCAATGATTTGTTACTGACTACGGACGACGGTTCGGTCGGCCATCACGGTTATGCGGTGGATCTTGTGCCGGCATTGCTCGCATCCGGCGAGTTTGATCGGGTGCTTTGCTGCGGGCCGACCATTTTGATGAGTAAAGTCGCCGCCGCGGCGTATGCGGCCGGTGTGCCTTGCGAAGTTTCGTTCGAACGACGGATGGGTTGCGGCACCGGCGGCTGCTACGCCTGCGTGTGCGATCGTAAGGACAGAACGCATGCGAAAGTATGTCAGGAAGGTCCTGTTTTTGACAGCCGGGAGGTGATCCTGTGAGCGCGAATATAGCCGTCAATTTTTGCGGGGTCACGATGGCGACGCCGATTATCGCCGCCTCGGGCACGTTCGGATTCGGACTCGAATATACGCCCTATCTTGACTTGGATCAGGTCGGCGCCGTATCGGTCAAGGGACTGACACGGGAACCGCGACGCGGCAATGCGGGTGTGCGGATTGCCGAAACGCCGGCCGGAATTTTAAATTGCATAGGTTTGGAAAATCCCGGCGTAGAAGCGTTTTGCACGGATATTTTGCCGCAGATTCACGCCGCGTCGTCCATTCGCGTGATGGCGAATATTTCCGGCAATACGGTGGCGGATTACGCGTACATGGCGGAACGTCTGAATGATGAGCCGGTCGATTTTCTGGAAGTGAATATTTCCTGCCCGAATGTCAAAAAGGGCGGGATGAGTTTCGGTGTTGATCCGCACGCGGCGGCGGAAGTGACGCGCGCGGTCAAAGAACACACGCGGCTTCCTGTCGTCGTGAAGTTGAGCCCGAATGTGACGGATATCCGCGTCATCGCGAGCGCCGTGGAAGAAGCGGGCGCGGATGCGGTATCGCTGGTCAATACTTTTATGGGTCTGGCGATTGATGCGAAAACGCGGCGGCCGCTGCTGGGCAACGTCACCGGCGGACTTTCCGGCCCGTGCGTTAAGCCGATGGCCTTGCGTTTGGTCTGGGAAGTCGCGCAAACGGTCCATATTCCGATTTGCGGTTTGGGCGGGATCATGACCGGGTTGGACGCCATCGAATTCATGATGGTCGGCGCGGACTGCGTTTCCGTCGGCACGGCGACGATGCGCGATCCGTCAGCCTGCGTAAAAATCGCGGGCGAAATGGCCGCCTGGTGTGATGCGGAAGGTGTCAAAGATATTTCGGAAATCGTCGGCACGTTGCGTATTCCGGGTGAAAGCTGAAAAATCCCGTCGACTGACGGGATTTTTTTGTGGAAAGGATATGGCGTGGTAAAAAGTCGCAATACGTGTCGTACACGTTTAATTTTTCCGCGCGCTATGCTACACTTTTATTATGAAAATCAAAGAAGTCATTATTGTTGAAGGAAAATCGGATATTGCCCGCGTGCGTCAGGCGGTAGATGCGGAAATCATTCCGACATACGGATTTGGCCTGAGCCCGGAAACGCTTTCGGATATTGAAGCGGCGTACCGGCGGTGCGGAATTATTATTCTCACCGATCCGGACGGCGCGGGGGAGCGTATTCGTCGCTATTTGACGCAGCGCTTTCCGGAGGCCAAGCATGCGTTCGTGCCGAAAGAGGACGCGATTGCCAACGATGATTTGGGCATCGAACAGGCGAGCCCCGAGGCCATTCGCAGCGCTCTCAGCAAAGTGCGCAGCGTCGCGCCGACGAATGAGGCGCATTTTACGGTGGCGGATTTGTGGCAGGCGGGCGCGGCGGGTACGCATGATGCGGCCGCACTTCGGGCGCGTCTCGGCGCGCGGCTCGGCATCGGTTACGCGAATGCCAAACGTTTTTTGGTGCGTCTGAATCATTACGGCGTCACCCGTGAAGAATGGGCGCAAGCTCTTCGGGAGGAGCAGACCGATGGAATATGAACTCGCACGCAAAGGAACGGTTCGTCGCCTGACCGAGCATTTCGGTTTACGCATGCAAAAAAAATGGGGACAGAATTTTCTGATTCGTCCCGAGGTTGTTGAAGACATTGTCGACGCGGCGGAACTCGGACCCGATGACCGTGTTTTGGAGATCGGTCCCGGCATCGGCACGCTGACGCAGGGATTGGCGCGCACGGGAGCGCAGGTCACGGCGGTGGAATTGGATCCGAAACTGCCGGAAATTTTGGCGGAAACGCTCGCGGCGTATCCGAATGTGCGAATTGTCCTGGGAGATATTTTGAAAACGGACGTGCGCGCGCTGATGGGGGATGAACCTTTTACCGTCGCGGCCAACTTGCCGTACTATATTACGACGCCGATTCTGATGTACCTTTTGGAGCAGAAGTTGCCGCTGGTGCGTCTGGTGCTGATGATGCAGCGCGAAGTGGCGGAACGTTTGGCGGCAAGCCCCGGTACGAAAGCGTACGGCGCGATCACGCTCGCGGTGCAGTACTACACGGAAGCGCACGTGCTTTTCGATGTCGAACCGGAATCGTTTTGGCCGGCGCCGAATGTCGTCTCAAGCGTCGTGGAGTTTATTCCGCGCAAGCAACCGCCGGTGGACGTGCGGGATGAAAAATTACTTTTCCGTCTGGTGAAAATCGCCTTCGCGCAACGCCGCAAAACGTTTCGTAATAATATAAAAGCCGCCGGCTATGAGTCAGCGACGGCAGATGCGTTGTTGGCGCGGGCGGAGATCGACGGCGGTCGCCGCGGCGAAACATTCAGTTTGGAAGAATTCGCGCGCCTGGCCAACGTGCTTTACGAGTGGGAAGGGGCAAAATAAGTTTGCGCGCGCTTCGCCATTTTGGCGTAGCCGTAGATGTTCGGATGGACTCCGTCATCGTATTCGTTGGAGGCAAGAAGACGGCGAAAATCGAGTGTCGCCTGCGGAAATGCGCGCACGAGCGCATCACCGTATTCTTGGAACGCGGCGACCGCGTAAGGAAAGGCGGGCGCGCTTTGCCAGCCGGTGTAGATCGCCTCTTTTGTAATCTCCGGCGGAATGCCGATGACGATGGGCAATGCGGCATGAGCGGACGCGAATGCAGTGATTTTTCGGACGAGCGGTCGGATATCCACCGGCTGCTCGTTTTCTGCGTCTTGCATGATATCGTTGCTGCCCGCCATTAAAAACAACAGATCATACGCGCCGGGTTCGCGCAACGTTCGTTCGGCGCGTTGCAGTACCTGATCCAGTCCCGCGCCGCACATGCCCAAGTTGGTGACCTGCAGGTCGGGTAACGCCGCGGCCAATTTGGTCAGCCAGCGGGAAGGCATCGGCACGTCAAAGCCGTAGGTTAAGCTGTCGCCTGCTGCGAGTAAATGCATGGTTTCACCTCGCGTTCATTGTAGCGGGCGTACAACTCGGTTTCAAGTCGGCGGCGCGCTTCATTTCGTGCTACAATGAGGATAACAAACCGACCTTACGGTCAAGGAGGCGATTTCTATGCGGATAATCTTATTTCTGATCGGCATGGCATTCTTGATGCCGGTAATTTTCATTACGGTTTTGACGGTTTTCTTTTGGAAATATTTGGCGAGCCGAAAAAAATGCTCGCAGGAGAACTGTGACAAAGCGTAATGATGTCGTTTGTGCTACAATAAATATCGATTGTGATGAAGGGTGAACGGAATGAAATTTTTTATTGATACGGCGATTGTGGATGAAATTCGCGCGGCGCACCGCCTGGGAGTGGTGGCCGGCGTAACGACGAACCCGTCGCTGATGGCAAAAGCGGGCCAGGACCCCAAAGAAGTTATCCAGGAAATAGCTTCTTTTGTGAACGGTCCGATCAGCGCGGAAGTATTGGCGGAAGACGCGGACGGCATGGTGCGCGAAGGTCGCGAATGGGCGAAAGTGGCGCCGCAAGTAACGGTCAAGGTACCGCTTACCGCGGAAGGTTTGGCGGCCACACGCGTATTGGCTGACGAAAGCGTCAAAGTCAATGTCACGTTGATTTTTAACGCGAGCCAGGCGCTTTTAGCGGCGCGTGCGGGCGCTGCGTTTGTCAGTCCCTTCATCGGACGGCTGGATGATATCGGCTCGAACGGGTCAGATCTCGTGCGCACGATTGCGACGATTTTCAAAGAACATCATATTGCAACGGAAATTATCGCAGCGAGCATCCGACGCCCGCTCGATATTACCGAAGCCGCTCTGGCGGGAGCGCACATCGCGACGGTCCCGTATAAAGTGCTTCTGGCGGCGCTCGAGCACCCGCTGACGAAAACTGGGATCGAGCGTTTTGCGGAAGACTGGCGGCAAGTGACACAAAAGACAAAGTAGGAGGCGCAAGTAATGGACAGGATTTTGACATTGGAATTTGTACGGGTGACCGAGGCGGCGGCGATCAAATGCGGACGCCTGGTCGGTCGCGGCGATAAGATCGGCGCCGATCAGCTCGCTGTTGACGGTATGCGCAGCGAATTTGAAAAGGTGCACATCGACGGTGAAGTCGTAATCGGCGAAGGGGAAATGGACGAAGCGCCGATGCTTTACATCGGTGAAAAGGTAGGCCTCGGCGGTGACGCGGTGGATATCGCGGTCGATCCGCTCGAAGGTACCAACCTGGTCGCCAAAGGACAAAACGGCGCCATTGCGGTACTCGCGATTGCTCCGCGCGGTTGCCTTTTGCACGCTCCGGATATGTACATGGAAAAAATCGCGGTCGGACCGCGTGCGGCCGGACGCATTGATATCAACGCGCCGGTCAAAGAAAATCTGCGCCGGGTTGCGGAAGCGATGGAACGCTCGGTCGATGACTTGAGCGTCGTCATCTTGGATCGGGAACGGCATGCCGATATCATTCGTGATTGCCGTGAAGCGGGCGCGCGAATTCGTTTGATCACGGACGGCGATGTCACGCCGGCGATCGAGGTCGGCATTGAAGGTTCGGGTGTGCATATGCTCATCGGTACCGGCGGCGCGCCGGAAGGCGTTTTGGCCGCGGCCGCTTTGAAATGCCTTGGCGGCGATATGCAGGGACGTTTGGTGCCGCACAGCGATGAAGAAGTACGTCGCGCCAAAGAAATGGGCGTCGCGGATATTCATCAGATATTTACTATTGATGACCTTGTGAAAGGCGACGACTGCATTTTCTCCGCTACCGCGATTACACCGGGCAATACGTTGCGCGGTATTCAGTATTTCGGCGGCGGCGCGCGTACACAGACCGTCGTGATGCGCTACAAGACGGGCACCGTTCGTTTTGTCGACACCATTCATAAATTCGGTAACCGCGGCATGAGCATTAAACTGTAAAAAACAGTCGGTAAATCATACGTAGCATCCGGTTTTGCCGGAGTATAAAAAGGAGCGGCGGCGGCCGCTCCTTTTTCGTGTCTGTTTTGTGTTTGCCGACAATGCGTGATATAGTGATGAAAAACGAAAAGGGAGTGTTGCAATGAAACCGACACGGGAACAGGCGAAACAACTTTTACTGGAATACACGGACTCCCAGGCACTTATTCGCCACGCGCTGCAAGTGGAAGCGGCGATGTTGCATTTCGCCGATTATTTCGGTGCGGAGAACCGGGAAAAATGGGGCGTGATCGGTCTTTGCCATGATTTGGATTATGATCGCTATCCGGATCAGCACTGCGCGGTGACGAAGCAGATTCTGGAAAAAGAAGGTTGGGACGAAACCTATATTCGCGCCATTATGTCGCACGGTTACGGCATGGTGACGGATGTCAAACCGGAAACGACGCTGGAAAAAACACTCTATGCGGTGGATGAACTCACGGGCATTATCAATGCCGCCTGTCTGCTGCGGCCGAGCAAATCGGTATTGGATCTGACGGTGAAATCGCTCACGAAAAAATTTAAGGATAAACATTTCGCCGCCGGTTGCAATCGTGATGTGATTACACAGGGTTGTGAAATGCTCGGTATGGAGCGCCAGGAATTTTTTGCGGAAACAATCAAAGGTTTACAGGAACGCGCGGAAATCGTCGGCCTGAAAGGCAACATATAAGTCGAAAAAAGCGGTGCATACCGCTTTTTTGTGCGTATGCAATGGCGCGTGTTGACATTCGCGAGGCTTTGTGATACGCTTTGGCTAATTAAAAAAGCAATGCCACGAAGGAGAATATCCGTAACCGAAGGCACAGAGAGCAGGCGGTGGTGCAAGCCTGTCCGTACGTTACGAGGTTCCGCTCCGGAGCAACAGGTGAAGAGCCTGGCGGGCACGCCCGATACAGCGTAACAAAGTTGGCCGTAGGCAATTTGGGTGGCACCGCGAGATCTCTCGTCCCAGTGAGGATGGGAGCTTTTTTATTACCGAAAATATTGGTCACATTCCGCTCGTTATTCACGACATGGTGCGCGCTATGAAGAGTGCGAGCGGGGGAGGATTTATATGATGGAACGCGCATTTAATTTTCATGCCGGACCGGGCGCGCTGCCGGCAGAAGTACTTCAACAGGCCGCCGCGGAAATGATGAACTACCGTGACACCGGCATGGGCGTTATGGAGCTTTCGCATCGCAGCGACGTGTATAATCGTTTGCATCAGGACGCGCGGCAGCGATTGCGTAAATTGCTCGCGATACCCGCGACGCACGATGTTCTTTTTCTGCAGGGCGGCGCCAGTCATCAATTCGTGATGATTCCGGCGAATTTCGCCCAAGGCGGTCGGCTCGGCTATGCCGATACCGGCATCTGGGCCAACAATGCGATGCAGCAGGCGAGTTTGTACGGCGCGACTTACAAAGTGACGGACGCGAGCGCGGGCGGGTACCGTACGATTCCCATGGATTTCCATGTGAAAGAAGACACATCTTATGTGCATATTACGTCGAATAATACGATTTACGGTACGGCGTACCGGAACTTTCCGAAGCTCGACGCGCCGCTCGTCGCCGATATGAGTTCGGATTTGCTGTCGCGGCCGCTTGATGTCGGACAGTTCGGCTTGATTTATGCGGGCGCGCAAAAAAATATCGGGATCGCCGGCGTGACGATCGTCATTATTGATCGCGACTGGATGGCCAAAGGCAATGAACGCTTGCCGAAAATTTTACAATACCGCACGCATGCCGAGGCGGACTCGATTTTCAATACGCCGCCGACGTACGCGATATATGTTTTGGGACTCGCGTTGCAATGGGTCGAAGCGCAGGGCGGTGTGGCGGAAATGGACCGTCGCGCGCAGGCGAAGTCCGAGCGGATCTATGAAGTGCTCGATCGCTACCCCGAAGTCTATCGGCCGCACGCCGAACGCGCTTGTCGATCGCGGATGAACGCGGTGTTTACATTGTGTGACGAAGCCGAGACGGAGGATTTTGTGCGGGCGGCGGCCGCCGCCGGTTTTGTCGGCATCCAAGGGCATCGTCGCGTCGGCGGGTTGCGCATCTCGCTCTACAATGCCGTACCCCGGGAAGGGGTCGAAAAACTGGCCGACTGGCTGGACGATTATGCGCAACGCCATCGGTAACGAAACGTATATTTCATGCGCAACGGCGCGGCCGATGAGCGCCGGAACGGCAAAAAGAGACGGGAGGGATGCCGATGTTACGATTGTTGTTAGCGCGGCACGGCGAGACGAAATGGAATCTTGAAGGACGCTACCAGGGGCAGGTCGATACCGAACTTTCCGACCTCGGGCAAACGCAAGGCGAAAAGCTTGGCGAGAGTTTACGCGCGGTGCCGATCGACGCGGTATTGGCGAGTCCGTTGCGCCGCGCGCGGGAGACGGCGGAGTATTGCGCGAAGTGGCACGGACTTCCCGTCGTTGCCGACGCGGATCTGACGGAGATCGCTCACGGCGCCTGGGAAGGGAAATTGGTGGCGGACGTAGCGCACGCCGACGGTGATCGGCTCACCGCCTGGCGCACAAAGCCGCAGACGGTGACGATGCCGCAAGGCGAATCGCTGCATGATGTCGCACGGCGTGTCGAGCGCGCGTTGGCGCGCTACCGTACGCAGTATGACGGTAAAACGCTGCTGGCAGTGGCGCATGACGCGGTGAACAAGGTGGCGCTTTGCCGGATTCTCGGGCTCGACTTCAGCCATTTTTGGCAGATTCAACAGGATAACGGTTGCGTCAATGTGCTGACTTACGACGGCGGCTGGCGAGTGCTCGCGGTCAATGTCAATACGCACCTCGGTTATTTGTACAGTCAAACGGAGCAAAAAAGCCTTTAATACCGTCTTTACAAAGACGTGAGATAAAGTTGTTTAGAAATAAAAAGGAGCGATATTATGCTGGATATCAAATGGATTCGTGAAAATGCCGATCGCGTACGGGAAAATTTGAAAAATCGTCATCATGACGCCGATGTGGATGAAATTATCCGCTTGGACGAAGAACGCCGCACGCTGCTCGCGGAAGTGGAGAAATGGAAAGCCGACCGCAACGCGGCGAGCAAGGAAATTGCCAAATGCAAAAAAGAGGGCGGCGACGCATCCGAGATTATCGCCCGTATGAAAAAAGTCAGCGATGCGATCACGGGCCATGATCAACGGTTGCGTGACGTGGAAGAAAAACTTCATCAACAGATGCTTGAAATTCCGAATATTTGCGATGCCAGCGTACCGGTGGGCGAAGATGAAAACGATAATGTCGAAGTGCGTCGCTACGGTACACCGCGCGAATTCGGCTTTGAAGTGAAAGCCCATTGGGATATCGGCGCGGGTCTGGGTATTTTGGATCCGGAAACGGCCGCGAAAGTTACAGGCACGCGCTTCCACTACTACCTCGGCGCGGGCGCGCAACTGGAACGCGCGGTGTACAATTTCATGTTGGATATGCACACGCAGGAATTCGGCTTTACCGAAGTGATTCCGCCGTACATCATCAATGAAGACAGCATGATCGGTACCGGTCAGCTGCCGAAGTTCGCGGAAGACATGTTCAAATTGGAAGGCCTGCCGTACTACTTGACACCGACGGCGGAAGTGCCGCTGACGAACTTCCATCGCGATGAAATTATCAACGGCGAAGTTTTGCCGCAGCGGCTCTGCGCTCTTACGCCGTGCTTCCGCGCGGAGGCGGGATCGGCGGGACGTGATACGCGCGGTCTGATTCGCCAGCACCAGTTCCACAAGGTGGAAATGGTCAAATTCGCGAAGCCGGAAGAATCCTACGAGGAACTTGAATCCATGACGCTCGAAGCGGAACAGATTTTGCGCCGACTGGCGTTACCGTATCGCGTCATCACTCTTTGCACCGGTGATATCGGTTTCTCCGCCGCGAAGACATATGATATTGAAGTGTGGATGCCTGCCCAGGAAACCTATCGCGAAATTTCTTCCTGCTCGAACTGCGAAGCGTTCCAGGCGCGTCGTGCCAACATCAAATTCCGTCGCAGCGCCAAAGATAAACCCGAGTACGTACATACTTTGAACGGTTCGGGTCTTGCCGTCGGGCGCACGGTCGCGGCGATTTTGGAAAACAATCAGCAGCAGGATGGCTCGGTCATCGTACCGAAAGCCCTGCGTCCGTACATGCACGGCTTGGAAGTGATCACGCCGGTTAAGCCGCTGCGTTAATCGTATTGCTGTATCTTTTACTGACAACCGCCCCGCTCAAGGGGCGGTTGTCAGTTTGATGGTTATATGGTAATATTTATTTTATGAGTATATGAAAATGAGATTGCTATGACTGCATTTAAAGGAGGACATATTTAGATGAAAGTAGAAGTTAAACCGGTAGATCAGCACCAGGTATCTTTGTTGATTGAAGTACCGGCAGATGCTGTTAACCAAGGTATCCAATCGGCAGTGCAACGCATCAGCAACCAGGTAACCATTCCGGGTTTCCGTAAAGGCAAAACGCCGCGCAAAATTTTGGAAGCGCATTTCGGTAAAGACGCGATCATGGCGGAAGCCAGCGATCTGATCGTCAATAAATACTACGACGAAGCGTTGCGCGAACAGAATTTGGTGCCGGTCACCCGCGCCGATATCGACGTAGAACAGTTTGAAGAAGGCAAGGACATGAAATTCAAAGCCACCTTCATCAAAAAACCGGAAGTCAAATTGGGCGACTACAAAGGATTGGACGTCGAACATAAACATCAGAAAGTCACCGATAAAATGGTCGACGAACAGTTGGAAGCCATTGCCAAACAGCATGCCAAACTGACCGTTGCCGAAGGCGCGGAATTGGCGAATGGCGATTTGGCGATGATCGACTTCAAAGGCTCGATCGACGGCAAACCGTTTGACGGCGGCGAAGGTAAATCCTATCCGCTCGAAATCGGTTCCGGCAGCTTTATTCCGGGCTTTGAAGAACAGCTGATCGGTCACAAAGCGGGCGATGAAGTGACGGTCAAAGTACAGTTCCCGAAAGAATATTTCGTGCAGGAACTCGCCGGCAAAGATGCGGAATTTGCGGTCAACGTGTTGGACGTAAAACGCCGTGAAATGCCGGAATTGAACGACGAATTTGCGAAAACCGCGAGCTCGTTCGAAACGCTTGCTGAATTGAAAGCAATGGTTCGTCAACAGATGCAGGAGCACATTGACAACCATGACCGCGAAGAGTTCCAGAACAAGCTGATCAAAACGGCAGTGGACAACGCGGAAACGGATATTCCGAATGCGATGGTGGAAAGCCGCATCGATCAGATAATCGAAGAGCTCAAGCTGAATTTGGAAAGCCGCAACATGAAGTTTGAAGACTACTTGGAACAGTCGAAAAATTCGCTGGACAAATTGCGTGAAAACTATCGCGAAGCGGCTCTTACCAATGTCAAAACGGACTTGGTACTGGAAGCTGTTTGCCAGGCGGAAGATATTCACGTAACGCCGGAAGATATGAACATGGAAGTGTACCAGATGGCGCAGAACTTCGGCGCCGATCCGAAAGATGTCTGGGGCATTATCCAAAAAGAAGGACGCATTTCGATGCTCGCGGGTACCGTAGCGCGTCGTAAAGCAGCGGCCTTCATCATCAACAACGCGAAACATGATCACGAAGAAGTAGCGGAAAAAGCAGCGACGAAAGAAGCTGCTGAAGATGCAGACAACGAAGAAAAGGACGCTGAAAAAGCGAAAAAATAAGACCGTCGTTTTCTTCCGTAAAGAATAACGAGGTGGATTCATTGAATTATGTACCGATTGTGGTAGAGCAAACGGCGCGGGGCGAACGTTCCTATGACATTTACTCCCGCCTGCTCAAAGACCGTATTGTCTTTTTAGGGGGTCCGATTGACGACAATGTCGCCAACATCGTGATCGCTCAACTGTTATTTTTGGAAGCGGAAAGTCCGGATAAAGACATTCACATCTATGTGAATAGTCCCGGAGGCGTCGTTACTGCAGGTCTTGCGATTTACGACACCATGCAATACATCAAGCCCGACGTCTCGACGATTTGCGTCGGTTCGGCCGCCAGCATGGGCGCCGTTCTCTTGGCGTCCGGCGCGACCGGCAAACGCTACGCGTTGCCGCATTCGCGCGTGATGATTCATCAGCCGCTCGGCGGCGTGCAGGGACAGGCGACGGAGATTGAGATCCATGCCCGCGAAATCCTGCGCATGCGTGAAGAATTGAACAACATTTTGGCACGCCACACGGGGCGTACGCTCGATGAAATCAATAATGATACCGAACGCGACCATTTCCTTTCGGCGGAAGAAGCGCTGAAATACGGTCTGGTTGACGAAGTTCTCGATCGTCCGTTGCCCCCGCCGGGTGTCGCGACGAAATAAGGAGGACATGTGCGCAATACTACTGCTACACCACCGGTCTGCAGTTTTTGCGGCCGGTCCAACGATGAAGTCAAAAAATTAATCGCCGGTCCCGGGGTCTATATCTGCGATGAATGCATCGGCGTGTGCGAACACATTTTACAAGAAGAATTGCGCGCCGAACACAAGGCGGGCGCGGAAGAACTGGTAGTACCGTTACCGCGTGAGATTAAAGACCAACTGGACCAATACGTCATTGGTCAGGAGGACGCCAAAAAAAGTTTGGCGGTCGCCGTGTACAACCATTACAAACGGTTGCAGAGCGATGTCGATTCCGATGACGTTGAATTGCAAAAATCCAATATCGTGCTGATCGGTCCGACCGGCAGCGGTAAAACGCTGCTCGCGCAAACGCTGGCGAGGTTTCTGAATGTGCCGTTCGCGATTGCCGACGCGACCAGTCTGACGCAGGCGGGATATGTCGGCGACGACGTGGAAAATATTTTGCTGCGGCTGATTCAGGCGGCGGATTATGATATTGAACGCGCGCAACGCGGGATCATCTATATCGACGAGATCGATAAAATCGCGAAACGCACGGAAAACACATCGATCACGCGCGACGTTTCCGGGGAAGGCGTGCAACAGGCGTTGCTCAAGATTTTGGAGGGGACTGTCGCAAGCGTTCCCCCACAGGGCGGGCGCAAGCATCCCAACCAGGAAATGATCATGATCGATACGACGAACATTCTCTTCATTTGCGGCGGCGCGTTTGACGGGATCGACCGTTACATTTCGCGACGTATGGCGAAAAAGACGATCGGTTTCGGCGCGGATATCGTCCGCAAAGAGGAAAAGAATGTGGCGGAAATTCTGACGCATGTGCAGCCGGAAGACCTTCTGAACTTCGGTTTGATTCCCGAGTTCATCGGTCGTTTGCCCGTGCTTGTCACGCTCGATCCGTTGGATAAAAAAGCCTTGCTCAGAATTTTGACGGAGCCGAAGAATGCGCTTGTCAAGCAATACCGTAAATTGCTGGAAATGGACGGCGTGGACCTCACCTTTACGCCGGACGCGCTTTCCGCCATTGCCGACGAAGCGCTCGCGCGCAACACCGGCGCGCGCGGTTTGCGAGCCATCATTGAGAAAGTGATGCGCAACGTGATGTTTGAGGTGCCGACGCTGAAGAACGTGAAGCAGGCGACGGTGACAAAAGAAACCATTCAGGACGGAGCGGAGCCGGAACTGGTATATCGCTCGCAGGTTGAGTAAAAACGGGTTCCTCCGGGAACCCGTTTGTTTTATAGTAATCAGATAAGGAGGGAATATGGCGCAAAAAGAAATCGAGGGCAGCATGAAGTTTCCGTTATTGCCTTTACGTGATGTGACGCTTTTCCCCCAGATGGTGACCGGTATCGAAGTCGGTCGGCCGCAATCGGTAGCTGCCGTGCGTGAGGCGATGCAGGGCGACGGCTATGTGGCCTGCGTGATGCAGCGTCACGCGGATACGGATAACCCGGACATTGATGACTTGTATACGATCGGTACCATCGGTAAAATAAAACAAATCTTGCAGCTGCCGGACGGCGTGCTGCGGGTGCTTTTGGAAGGGGTTACGCGAGTTCACTTGCTGGATATCGAAGCGACCGGCGCGTGGCAAACGGCGGAAGTCATCGACTGTGTGCTCGAAGAAACGGATTCGCCCCTGTTGGAAACCTATCGCCGCGATGTGGTCAAGCGGTTCGGGGAGTGGTTGGAGCATGCCCAAATCACGATGGAAAGCGATGCGCTTGCGCAATTTGAAGCATTGACGGATCCGGGTGAAGTGGCCGACTTCGTGACGATGTACCTGCCGCTTGCACCGGCCGTACGGCAGCGTATTCTCGCGGAACTTTCCGTAGAGCTTCGGCTGGCGGCCGTACGCAAATTTCTCTTGGCGGAGCAGGAAATCGCCGCGTTGGAGAAAAAGCTGAACGCGGAAGTCCGCCAAGGCATGGATAAAAATCAGCGCGAATACTATTTGCGCGAAAAATTGCGCGTTATCCGCGACGAACTCGGCGATCACATGGAGATCGACGAAGAAGTTGACGAGTACCGTAAAAAGTTGGCGGCGCTCGAGCTTCCCGCCGCGTCCGCGGAAAAAATTGAAAAAGAAATCAAACGCCTGGAAAAAACGCCGCCTTTAACACCGGATGCGGCCGTTTTGCGCAACTATCTGGACTGGATCTTCGACTTGCCGTGGAACACGGAAAGCACGCTCGCGACCGATCTGAAAGAAGCGCAGACGGTACTGGACGCGGATCATTTCGGTTTGACGAAAATCAAAGAGCGGATTTTGGAACATTTGGCGGTGCGGCAGTTGACGCAATCGCAAAAAGGCCCCATCCTTTGCTTTGTCGGTCCGCCGGGCACCGGTAAAACCAGCTTGGCGCAATCGATTGCGCGGGCGCTCGGCGCCGAATTTACCCGTGTTTCGCTCGGCGGCGTGCACGACGAATCGGAAATTCGCGGTCATCGCCGGACGTATATCGGCGCGTTGCCCGGACGACTGATTCAGGGCATTGCGCGCGCGAAGACGAAGAATCCGGTATTTTTGCTGGATGAAATTGACAAACTCGGTAACGATTTTCGCGGTGATCCCGCCTCGGCTTTGTTGGAGGCGCTCGACCCGCAGCAAAACGGCACGTTCAGCGATCATTTCATCGAATTGCCGTTCGATTTTTCCAATGTCTTTTTCATTACCACGGCCAACACGACCAATTCGATTCCGGAGCCGCTGTTGGATCGCATGGAAGTGATTACGCTTTCGGGCTACACCGAAGAAGAAAAAGTGGAAATCGCCAAACGTTACCTTTTGCCGCGGCAAATCAAGGAAAACGGCCTGGCGAAAAGCGATGTTCGTCTCAGTCAGGCGGTGCTGCGCCGCTTAATTCGCGATTACACGCGCGAAGCGGGCGTGCGTCGTCTGGAACAGGTGATTGGCAGCGTTTGCCGCAAATTGGCGAAACGCAAAGTGATGCGGGAAGAAACGCTCACTGTCACCGTCAAAAATCTTGAAACCTTGTTAGGGCCGGCACGGTACCTGACTCCGCCGCAAGATCGTCGCGACGAAGTGGGACGCGTGACGGGGCTCGCCTGGACGCAGGTCGGCGGGGAAGTTTTGAACACGGAAGTGACGGCGTTTAGCGGGTCTGGTAAAATGATCTTGACAGGCCAGCTCGGCGACGTGATGAAAGAATCCGCGCAGGCGGCGTACACCTATGTGCGGAGTCGAGCGGAAAAGTTGCATCTGGCAGCCGATTTTTATCGCACGATCGATATTCACATTCATTTACCTGAAGGCGCGATCCCGAAAGACGGACCGTCGGCAGGTATTACGATGGCGACCGCTATCGCTTCGGCCGTGACGAAATGTCCGGTACGAGCCGATACCGCGATGACGGGGGAAATCACCTTGCGCGGGCAGGTGCTTGCCGTCGGCGGCATCAAAGAAAAGGTGCTGGCGGCGCATCGGGCCGGTATTCGCCGGATCCTTTTACCGAAAGAAAATCGCCGCAATCTGGCGGACATTCCGCAGAGCGTGCGTGACGATTTGGTTTTCCATTTCGTTTCCCATATGGATGAAGTGCTGCAGCAGGCTATGTCTGAACCGGTAAAACAGAAACGGGGTGAGGCGTAACGATGACAGAGGAATCATTTCGTATTGTAGAATCATCCTACTTGTTATCCGCGGTGAAATTATCGCAATGCAAGAAAGATGATTTGAAAGAGATCGCCTTTATCGGCCGATCCAATGTCGGAAAATCATCACTCATTAACTCGTTGTGCAATCACCGGGGGCTGGCGATGGTCAGTCGCGAACCCGGTAAAACGCGCACGATTAATTATTTTTCCATTCGCTCGAAGCAGGCGGTTGACGGCGCGGGCGATGAAGGGGAAACGGAACAGAATTGGTACCTGGTGGATTTGCCGGGATACGGATTTGCGAAAACCGGTCACGACAATCGCGACGCGTGGTCGGGATTTATTGCCGACTATGCGGCGAATTCGCGACACTTGGCGCTGATGTGTCTGCTGATCGATCTGCGACATCCGCAGTTGCCGATTGATAAAAAAGCGTATCATTGGCTGCGCGGCTTGGGTATGCCCCTGCAGGTCATCGGCACGAAAGCCGATAAGCTCGGGCAAAGTGATCGCCAGAAAAATATTCGGACGATCGCGCATGAATATCCGGGCGATTATCCGCCGCTGATGTATTCATCGAAAAATCATTTGAATCGTCAGGCTTTATTGCAGGTGATTCAAAGCTTTGTAGTCGATCCGCAGGAGGAACCGTATGCATAAAAAAATGGCCTCGCTGTTGCTCGGCATCGGTATCGGCATGATGCCGTGGACAACGTTTGCGTATAATCACTACGCGCCGAACTCGTTTGATGAAGTGGAACGCTACACCGAAGGATATCAGGCGGCCGCGACGTTGATTGAAGCGGGAGCGGCTCCCGGTTACGACGCGACGTTGCTTGAACGTCCGCATTTGACGCGCTTTGAATTGGCGCGCGCCGTGGCGGCTATGCTGCGTGACGGTCATTTGACTCCGGCACAACGGGACGTATTGGCGCCGACGCAAAAGGAATACGCGCGCGAACTTAATGCGTTAGGCGTCGGGACCGAGTCCAAACCGCGCGGTAACATTGAAATCAGCGGCGATTTACGTTTGCGTCACACCGAAGGAACCGAGTCCGAAAATGATGCGCGGGTACGTATCGGCGCCGTCTATACGACGAACTCGAAAGTGTCGGCAGAGGAATAACGGATTTTTCGGACAATAAAAAAACGGCTCGAATGAGCCGTTTTTTGTTTACCAAAGTTTCCATGAAGTCGGTACGTACAGTAAATCGGTAATGCCGTGCGGCGCCGGTTGCACCAGGAAGAGACACAACACAGCGAGAACGACAAGACCGAGCGCGATCGGATTGGCTTCGCCGCGCTCGCTGACCCGGTAGTAGCCGAAGAGGCGAATGGCGATCGTCGCCGCCAGCGCTGTGATCAAACCGGAAAGGCTGATGATGCCGTAGACGACATTGGCCGCGACAAACGTGAGAAACACGACCGGAACAGTGACGATCGCCAGGTAGCGGGCGAGTGTCGAGACGCGTTGACGTTTGAAATCGCGCAGCCAATCGCTCAACTCCAGCCCGCAGAAACCGAGCAGGAACCAGGCGGTATAAATCACCGCATCCCAAGTGCTCTGCAAGCGTTTACGATTTTTGCCGAGCCAAAAAATAAGTCCCGAGACGACGAGGATCAGGGCCCCGCAAACGAGGTAATAATACGACGCGGGAATCACGGACAGCGCCAGCAGACCGAGCAGCGCCGGAATGAAACCGCAGACGGAATATTTTACGAGCGTCATGCGCGTCGGGCGTTGATCAATCGGTAACTCCAGATAGAGCATCGCCAGGACTTCCATCAGGAAGAAGCCGACGAAGGACGCGATCGCGTAAAACGGATTGGCGACGAGCGTGAAAGCGACAAACAGCACCGGAATTAAAATTCGCCAGCCCTTAAAAATTCGTAACGTTTTGAAGTTTAAGCGTTCTCCCTGCGTATGAATGGTCAACTGCATAAATGCGAGGAAGGTCAGCATCATGCCGATCGTTTGCATCGGCGTAGCGCCTAAATACAGGAAACAGCAAAGCACCAAAGCCGACAGATTGGCGCCGGTGAAACGCGCGAGCAACGCGCAAAAAAAGCCGATATTTAAATACGGCAGCGTGGCGAACAAGAAATCCATAATTAACTCCTTTAACCTCTATTAATATTCTTTAAGTATAACGGAGTAGCCGCCGACTTTCAAGTAAGGACTTGCAAGTAAACGGAAGGAATTCATTATTTGCAGGAACGTTCATTCTTGCTACAATAAAAGGAGAGCATTTACTGACAGAGATCCTGGAGGGGATAGTATGGCGCAAACAATTATGGTGACCTATGCGTCGCAAACCGGTAATACCAAACAGGTGGCGGAAGCCATTGCGGAGGAATTGGGCGTTTCGGCCGTGGCCATGGCGGAGGCGGATCCGTCGCAAGCGGAATGCATCGCGGTGGGATTTTGGGTGCACGCCGGCAAACCTTGCGAAGAAGCAACGCGTTTTCTGGAAAGTCTTTCGGGGAAAAAAGTGTTTTTGTTCGGCACCATGGGAACGCATCCTTCGGAAGAGCACGCTATCCTGAGCTCGCGGGCGGCGCGTGATATGATCGCGGAACGCAACTTGCTATTGGGGCAATTTGTCTGTCAGGGTAAATTGGCGGATACGATTCATAAGGAAGTGACCACATTGGTTCGTTTTCCGTACGGCGAACCCGTGACATTGACGCGGGAGATGATGGCGGATTCGGCGTCGCATCCGGATACGGCGGATCTCGAAGCGGCTCGTAAGGAGGCCCGCAAAGCATTTGCCAAAGTACGCCGGTAAATTCCGCTTGTCACCGCGACAAGCACTCTGTAAAGCGAGGCCATAATGAATCGAAAACGAAAACGAAAATGGATGATCGTCATCGGTGTGATCGTTGTGCTGGCCGCGGCTGTACTGCTGTTGCGCGGAGTCGGTGAGAAAACGCCGAAGACGGTGAAAACGACGCAGCAGCTGACATATACGGACAGTTTGGAACGGGAAGTGACTTTTAACGCGCCGACGCAGCGCGTGATTGCGCTGGATAATATCGAAGCCAAAATTGTGGACGCGTTAGGCGTGACGCCGTTGGCGGTTACGACGCATGCGAGTTTACCGCAACGTCTGGCGGACAAGTGGAAGGCGTTGCCACAATTGAGCGCGCGTCCCAATCCGGCGGAAATCGCCGCCCTTTCACCCGATATCGTTGTGGGTCCGGCCACGCATGTATCGCCGGAGTGGATCACTGATTTGGCGGAAGATAAGGTGCCGGTGCTTTTTTGGAAAACGGAATCGTTGGCGGATATTCAAAACCGGATTTATTTCTGGGGAGCTGTTTTGGGACGAGAACCGGCCGCGGAAAAAATTGTCCACAATATGGAAACGAGCATTGAAAAAACACGCGATGCATTCGCATCGGTGCCTCCGAAACATGTGTTGATTATTGATGTGAACGATAACGGTGTAGGCGCCTGCGACAGTCATACGCTGATCGGAAACTTGGCGCAGCTGATTCCGATGGTCAACCTGGCCGATGAATTGGCGGATGCGCCGCGTGACAAGGAAGGCCTGATCCCGATCGAAAACGTGATGGAGGCCAACCTGCAACCGCAAGCCGTGATCGTTCTGCGCGAACAGGATTCGGCATCGACGGGAGCCGCGGCTTGGGAAGAGTTGGAATCGTCCGCTTATTGGCAAACATTACCGGCGCTGGCATCCGGCAATGTAACGATGTTTACCGATGACGAGATCTCCGCTACGGTAAGCGTGCGGGCGGCGGATGCTGTTGCACTGCTTGCGAAAACTTTATACGGACCGCGCGATTCGTAACAAACACGATGATCAAAGAGAGGCGCTCGCCTCTCTTTTTTTGTATCGCCATTTCGGGAGAGTAATTAAAGCATTATGTTATAATAATTTTATCTGAATCGGGAAAGTTTGGGGTGAATTGATGGGGATATTCGGTGAAAAGTTAAAAGAAGTGAGCCAGTCGGTGTTGCCGATTGTAGTATTAATTTTTTTACTCCATTTTTTTCTGGCGCCGCTGTCGTTTGATGTTTTGCTGCGTTGCGTGGTAGGTACGGCACTGATTATCTTGGGATTGACCGTGTTTCACGTCGGCGTGGAAATCGGCGTCAGTCCGATCGGGATGCATTTAGGTCATGCCGTAACGAAATACGGCAAGATGATTATGGTCGTCATGAGCGGTCTTGTCCTCGGCTTTGCCATATCGATGGCGGAGCCGGATCTGCGAATCTATGGACAGCAGGTAGAACTCTTTACATCGGGTTACATGACGGAAATGATGCTGGTGTACGCGGTGTCGGCGGGGATTGCCGTCACGCTGGCATTCGGATTATGGAGGATCGTTCGCTCCTTGGCGCTGAAGCATGTGTTTTTCCTGTTTTACGCAATGATCGGTCTGCTTTGCCTTTTGGTGCCGCGTGAATTTATCGCGCTTTCGTTTGACGCTTCCGGCACCACGACCGGGGCGATGACGGTGCCTTTTTTCCTCGCGTTGGCCGCCGGCGTTTCCAGTTTTAAGTCGTCGGACTCGGTAGCCGCTGAAGAAGACAGTTTCGGCTTGGTCGGGATCGCCTCCGCGGGCGCGATTCTGGGCGTATTGCTGATGGCGTTCGGTACCGCGCAGCAACCGTTTGCGGCGAATGTGACGGTGCCGAATCAGGCGGCGTTGGAACCCTTTTGGCAAAGTCTCGCGCATTTGGTTCCGCATATGTTTTGGGAAGTCTTTTTAAGTATTTTACCGGTTACCCTGCTTTTTTATTTAGCCCATTTTTGTATCGAAAAAGTGCAGGGCGTGGAGCTTTTCCGAATTAACGCGGGTCTCGTGTATACCTACCTCGGTCTCGTGATTTTTATGACTGGCGTCAATTTCGGTTTTAACCGAGCGGGCTATGAGCTGGGGATGGAGATCGCCCGACTGGAAGGATCGGTTGTTTTGGTGCTCGTCGGTTTGGTCATCGGTCTCGTTGTTATTTTGGCGGAACCGGCCGTGTTTCCGCTCGTCAACCAGATTGAAGATATTACCAGCGGTTATGTACCGCGCAAACTGGTCTTAATCTCGTTATCACTCGCGGTCGGCAGCGCGGTGGCGTTCTCGATGCTGCGCATTGTGTTGCCGGGGCTGGAATTGTGGCATATGCTGCTGCCCGGCTACTTGATCGCGATTGCGTTGTCGTATTTCGTGCCGAATCTCTTCGTCGGCATGGCCTTTGACTCGGGCGGCGTCGCGTCCGGTCCGATGGCGGCTACGTTCGTATTGAGTTTTGCCAGCGGCGCGGCGCGACACTTTCCGGGCGCGGATGTATTTTTGGACGGATTCGGTGTCGTGGCCTTGATTGCGATGATGCCGATTGTCGCCTTGCAACTTCTGGGCATGGTCTTTCAATGGAAACAGAAACGGGGGAACGAGGCATGAGAGAAAGCTGCTATTGGATAATGGTCTTCGTGTTGAATCACGGCGAGGGCGCGGACTTGAGCGCGGCGTTTCATCATGAACACGTCAGCGGCGTCACCGTGATGCCAGCCAAAGGCACGGTCTCGAACTCCTTTTTAGCCAAGCTGGGAGTACGGGAAATTCGCAAAGACCTGGTATTCGCCATTGAAGAACGCGAGCGGGCGCGTGTGCTCCTGCCGCAAATGGTCGAACGTTTCAAACTGGTGAAGAAAAATCGCGGGATCGCCTATGCGCTTCCCATTACCGGTATCTACGGATCACATGCGCTGAACGAATGCAAAGTTGAAAAGGAGGAAGGGGAAGACATTATGTGGCAGGTCATCTATACGGTCGTCGATAAAGGGGGCGCCAACGCTGTCATTGAATCGGCAGGGGCCGCCGGCGCACGCGGCGGTACGATTTTGCGCGGTCGCGGTTCGGCGTCGCGCAACACCACGATGATTTTCGACTTCCCGATTGAACCGGAAAAAGAAGTCGTTATGGTTTTAGCGCCGCAAGAGAAAGTACAAAATATTGTCGATGCTATTTCCGACAAGCTGCACATTGATGCGCCGGGACACGGGATTATTTTTGTACAGGATGTGGCGGCCGCTTACGGCCTGGTCGAACAAAAATAAAACTTGACTTACCGATATCGATTCTATATAATTGAAAAGTCATAGTGTGTGACTATGACACAACCGCTCGAAGAGGTTTTCAAAGCGAATGCTACCATATTCGGCGAGTCTGGTTATAGAGGAGGTGCAACTATGTACGCAATTATTCAAACCGGTGGTAAACAGTACCGTGTCGAAGAAGGCAAAGTTATTACGGTCGAAAAGCTCGCGCAGGCAGCGGATGAAGCGATCGAATTTGCCGACGTGTTGTCCGTGGTAGACGGTGACAACATCCAGTTCGGTGCTCCTTTCGTTAAAGGGGCCACGGTCAAAGGCAAAGTGCTTACACAGGGGCGCGGTAAAAAGATCCGTGTCTTCAAGTACAAATCGAAATCGAATTATCGTCGTCGCCAAGGTCACCGTCAGCCTTTCACCAAAGTCTTGATCGAATCGATCGCTTTGGCGTAAGCCATGATCCTGGTAGAGACACAGGTAATGGACGGATTGTATACGGGTTTTTCCGTCAGCGGACATGCGGATTATGCCGAGCACGGCTCCGATATCGTCTGCGCGGCGGTTTCTGCCGTGACATTGACAACGGCCGGCGGTCTTAAGGATGTAGCGAAATTTCGCGGACATTATGAGACGCAGTCGGGAATGCTCACGGTTCAACTTGCGGATGCGCCCGATGCCCGTTCCCAATTACTGATTGAAACTATGCTGAACGGATTGCGCCAAATTCAGGCGCAGTATCCCGAACGGCTCACCATTGCAGAAAGACGGAGGTGAAACCATGTTTACATTTGATTTACAGCTGTTTGCTCATAAAAAAGGGCAAAGTAGTACGCGTAACGGTCGTGATTCCGAAAGCAAACGCCTCGGTGTCAAAGTTCACGACGGTCAGATGGCTAAAGCCGGTGCGATTATTGTTCGTCAACGCGGCACGAAGTTCCATCCGGGTACCAATGTGGGTATCGGCAAAGATGACACGCTGTTTGCGAAAACGCCCGGCGTGGTCTCCTTTGAACGTCTGGGACGCTACCACCGTCAGGTCGTAGTTCGTCCGGTCGAAGCGTAACAGAAATAAAACGCCCGTACGGGCGTTTTTTTGTTGCGGAAAAGAGGGAAAATTTCGCTTCTGCGGCGCATTGTGGTAAAATGAAAAAATATTAGGGTAAAGGAAGTGGAGTCATTGGCAACGAACTGGCATGTCATCAGCGCCTTCGCTATTTATTTAGGCGTTATGATCTATATCGGCGTGTATTATTATCGCCGTTCAAACGAGCTGAGTGATTATATTTTGGGTGGGCGGAGCTTGGGTCCGTGGATCACCAGCATGAGTGCGGAAGCATCCGATATGAGCGGTTGGATGCTGATGGGACTGCCGGGACTTGCGTATTTGTCGGGGCTGCCCGCGATGTGGACGGCCGTCGGTCTGGCGCTCGGCACATGGGCGAACTGGGTGTTTATTTCCAAGCGCTTACGTAACTATACGGAAATTGCCAATGACAGCTTGACGATTCCCGATTTCTTAAATAATCGCTTTCATGATCACAGCAACATGCTGAACCTGGTTTCGGCGATTTTTACCTTTATTTTCTTTTTAATTTATACGTCGTCTGGTTTTGTCGCCGGCGGCAAATTGTTTGAAACGGTGTTCGGACTGCCGTATGTCTGGTCGTTGTTGATTACCGCGGGAGTGGTTATTTCCTATACGTTTCTGGGCGGCTTCATGGCGGTCAGCTGGACCGATTTCATTCAAGGGATCATGATGTTCTTTGCCATTCTTCTGGTGCCGATGACGGGCATGTTCGCTATCGGCGGCTTTGAAGAGACCATGGCTCGTTTGCAGGCGACGGTGCCCGGCCATTTTGCTCTTTTTGATCCGGCCATCGGTACGGGCGCGACGATCATCATGCTGATTTCATCGCTGGGCTGGGGACTCGGATACTTTGGCCAACCGCACATCCTGGTGCGCTTTATGGCGATTCAGGATGCGGACGAATTGCATAAAGCTACCCGCATTGCCATGACCTGGGTGGTCATTTCGCTTGCGGCGGCAGTCTCGGTCGGTTTTGTCGGTCGCGTTTACTGGCCGACGCTCTTGGAAGGCGCGGATGCGGAACGTATTTTCCTGCTGATGAGCAGCTCGTTGTTCACTCCTTTCGTCGGCGGTTTTATTTTGTCGGCGGTCTTGGCGGCGATTATGAGCACATCCTCGGCGCAGCTTTTAGTGACGTCGGCGACGATCTCGAAAGACTTTTATAAAAATTTCGTGCATCGCGGCGCCGGTGAGCGTGAATTGGTCTATGTCAGTCGATTGACGGTACTGTTGGTGGCTGCCTGCGCGATTTTGCTCGCGCTCAATCCGAACAGCTACATTTTAAATATCGTTGCCTATGCCTGGGCGGGATTCGGTTCCGTCTTTGGACCGGTGGTAGTGTTGGCGCTCTTTTGGCGGAGGATGACGCGCAACGGCGCGTTGGCCGGCATGCTTGTCGGCGGTATTACCGTACTCGTGTGGAAACAATTTGAGTGGTTCGGTTTATATGAAATCGTTCCGGGCTTCTTATTCGCGTCGCTGGCGATTATCGCGGTGAGCTTGTTGGATGCGCCGCCGCATAAAGGAATCACGGATGATTTTGATGAAGCCAATCGTCGCCATATTCTCGGCTGACTGGTTTTTTTCGTCGCATTCTCTTATACTGTAAGTAAAGGGGAGGGGAGCGTATGGAAACGATCGATTGGAGCAAATTGACGCCGGAAGAACGTGTCGAGCAGTACGCCATTGAAAATTATAAGCACGGCTTAAACTGCGCGGAATGCGTGCTCTCCGCGTTGCAGCGTGAGGGAGCACTGGACATTTCCAAAGAAGCGGTCGGTATGGGGGTCGGTTTCGGTGGCGGAATTGGTCTTTCGGGATTAACTTGCGGTGCGCTATCGGCCGCCGTCTTGGCGAACGGCCTACGTTACGGTCGTAAGGATCCGTATACCGTTCCGGCAGAGGAACGGGGTAAGGAAGTCGCCGGGAAATACTACCGACGTTACCATGCGCTCGTGCGCGAGTTTGTCGCGGAAAACGGTTCACCGATTTGCGCTGAAATTTCCGCACCGCATGGTGCATGGGAATCGCGGGAACGCCGCATTCATTGTCTACAACTGATCGGACGCGCCGCGCGACTCGCCTATCGGTATTTGCAGATGCCGCAAGACGAAGCCTTTGCACTGCCGTACGAAGGCAAGACGATGAAACAGTTTGACGGCGCGAAACCGGAAACATTACCGTATCCCACGCCGCATTTGGTCATCAGAAAATAAATAATGAAATTCTAATCTGGACAAAGAAATGTCGTTTTGGCAATAAAAAAGGACACAGGGCATTGTCTCTGTGTCCTTTTTTGAGAGGAGTTTTGAACACCCGGTGACGTGTGATAGATAAATGCGATAAACAGGAGCTTTATGAATAAAAATTATTGACATGTTCGATTCGCAATGATATACTATCTGAGTGTCTGTAATGACGTAAGTTTTATTACTTGCGCACTAACGACGGAAAGGATGAGACCGATGGACTTGAAAGAATTGGCCCAACAGCCTTTTGTTGTCGGAGCGAAGGAAGTCGGCCGCGCGGTTCGTGACGGCCGCGCCAAAGAAGTGTGGCTGGCCCACGACGCACAAGAGCGGATTACCCAACCCTTGCTGTTTTTGTGCCAGGAACAGGGCGTGCCGGTGGTCGCGACGTACAGTCGTGCCGAACTTGGCGAGGCGTGCAAGCTGCCGGTCAAAGCGGCGGCGGTCGCCATCCTTTGCAGCTAGTCTGATTTTGGTAATATTTTTTGCCGTCATCTGACGGCGGGAAATCAATTATAAATCTTCATGATTGAGGAAGGAGGGAATTCTAATGCCGACAATTAACCAGTTGGTTCGCAAAGGTCGTGAGACTTTGCAGGAAAAATCCAAAACTCCGGCGCTGAAAAACAGCCCGCAGAAACGTGGTGTCTGCACTCGTGTGTACACTGCTACGCCGAAGAAACCGAACTCCGCGTTGCGTAAGGTGGCGCGTGTACGTTTGACGAACGGCATCGAAGTATCGGCTTACATCCCGGGGATCGGCCACAACTTGCAGGAACACAGCGTTGTCCTGATCCGCGGCGGTCGTGTCAAGGACTTGCCGGGTGTTCGTTATCATATTGTTCGCGGTGCTCTGGACACAGCAGGTGTACAGGGGCGTATGCAATCGCGCTCGAAATATGGCGCTAAATCCGCGCAGAAATAATAAGATAACAAATACCATTATATAAGGAGGAACTGACATGCCGAGAAAAGGCCCAGTAACGAAACGTGACGTTCTGCCGGATCCCGTGTATGGATCTAAAGTAGTTACACGTTTCATCAATAAAGTAATGCTGGATGGCAAAAAAGGCATTGCGGAAAGCATCGTCTATGACGCTTTCGATATTATTCGTTCGAAAACGGGCAAAGACCCGTTGGAAGTTTTTGAACAGGCGTTGGAAAATGTTATGCCTGTCTTGGAAGTACGTGCTCGCCGCGTCGGCGGTGCGAACTACCAGGTGCCGGTTGAAGTCCGCTCGGATCGCCGCTTAACATTGGGCATCCGCTGGATGGTCGGCTATGCTCGCCAGCGCAGCGAACGCACGATGCGCGAACGCGTTGCGGGCGAATTGATGGATGCCGCCAACAACACGGGCGCAGCCATCAAAAAGAAAGAAGAGACACATAAGATGGCGGAAGCAAACAAAGCGTTTGCCCACTATCGTTGGTAATTATGAAAGGAATCTATCGTGGCTAGAGAATTTACATTACAAAATACTCGCAATATCGGTATCATGGCGCACATTGATGCCGGCAAGACCACGACCACGGAACGTATTCTGTTTTACACGGGACGCGTGCATAAAGTCGGTGAAACACACGAAGGTGCCGCGACCATGGACTGGATGGACCAGGAACAGGAACGCGGGATTACGATCACGTCCGCGGCGACGACTTGCCATTGGAAAGGCAATCGTATCAATATCATCGACACGCCCGGTCACGTGGATTTTACGGTCGAAGTTGAGCGCTCCTTGCGCGTGCTCGACGGCGCGGTCGCGGTGTTTGACGCGAAGAGCGGTGTAGAACCGCAATCGGAAACGGTTTGGCGTCAAGCGGATCACTACGGTGTACCGCGTATCGCGTTCATCAACAAAATGGATACGACGGGTGCGGATTTCTACGCAGCCGTTGAATCGATGAAAGAGCGCTTAGGCGCTAACGCTGTGCCGATCTCGTTGCCGATTGGCGCGGAACAGAATTTTGAAGGCATCATCGACTTGATCAAGATGAAAGCCTACCATTATGAAGGCGATCACGGTATTGATATCGTCGAAGGCGAAATTCCGGAGGATATGCTGGATAAAGCCAAAGAATATCGCGCGAAACTGATTGAAGCGGTAGCGGAAACCGATGACGATCTCATGATGAAATATTTGGAAGGCGAAGAACTCACTACCGAAGAAATTCAGGCGGGCATCCGCAAAGCGACGATTGCCACCACGATGAACCCGGTAGCCTGCGGCTCCGCTTACAAGAACAAAGGCGTTCAGGAATTATTGGATGCGGTCATCGCGTACATGCCGGCTCCGACGGATGTGCCGCCGATTAAAGGCGTTCATCCGGAAACGGGAGAAGCGGACAGCCGTCCTTCGGACGACAACGCACCGTTCTCGGCCTTGGCGTTTAAGATCATGACCGACCCCTATGTCGGTAAACTTTCTTTCTTCCGCGTGTACTCCGGTACGCTCGAAGCGGGCTCCTACGTTTACAACTCGACGAAGGGCAAACGCGAACGTGTCGGCCGTATCTTGATGATGCACGCTAACCACCGCAGTGAAATTGACAAAGTATACAGCGGCGATATTGCAGCGGCCATCGGTTTCAAAGATGTCACCACCGGCGATTCGCTCTGTGATGAAAAGAACCCGATCATTTTGGAAAAAATGGAATTCCCGGAGCCGGTTATCTCCGTTGCGGTAGAACCGAAAACGAAAGCCGACCAGGAAAAAATGGGTATTGCACTGCAGAAACTGGCGGAAGAAGATCCGACGTTCAAAGTTCATACCGATGCCGAAACCGGTCAGACGATCATTGCGGGCATGGGCGAACTTCACTTGGACGTACTGGTTACCCGCATGTCGCGTGAGTTCAAAGTCGAAAGCAACATCGGTAAACCGCAGGTCGCTTACCGTGAAACGATCCGCAAGGAAGTCGAATCGGAAGGCAAGTTCGTACGTCAGTCCGGCGGCCGTGGTCAGTATGGTCACTGCTGGTTGAAACTCGAACCGATGGAACCGGGCTCCGGCTTCATCTTCGAAAACAAAATCGTCGGCGGCGTGATTCCGAAAGAATACATCGGACCGGTACAGGCCGGTGTGGAAGAAGCGATGCAGATCGGTGTTGTTGCAGGCTACCCGATGGTGGACATCAAAGTTACCGTTTTCGACGGTTCGTACCATGATGTCGACTCCTCGGAAATGGCCTTTAAGATTGCCGGCTCGATGGGCTTCAAAGCCGGCGCGCAGAAAGCGCAGCCGGTACTCCTTGAACCGTACATGCGTGTCGACGTTGTCGTGCCGGATGACTACATGGGCGACGTTATCGGTGACTTGAATTCCCGTCGCGGTAAAGTGGAAGGCATGGAACCGCGTCGCGGCGCGACGAGCATTAAATCGTTCGTTCCGTTGTCCGAAATGTTCGGTTACGCGACCGACTTGCGTTCGAAAACGCAGGGCCGCGGTAACTACAGCATGACGTTTGATCATTACGAAGAAGTGCCGAAAGCGGTCGCGGAAGAAATCGTCGCGCAGCGCAGCGGCAAAAAAGAATAAATCATCAACTATTAGGAGGAAATTCCAATGGCAAAAGCACATTTTGAACGCAGCAAACCGCACGTTAATATCGGTACCATCGGTCACGTTGACCATGGTAAAACGACCCTGACCGCAGCGATCACGAAAGTTCTTTCGGAAAGCGGTCAAGCGGAATTCCAGGACTACAACCAGATCGACAAAGCGCCGGAAGAACGCGAACGCGGTATTACCATCAACACCTCGCACGTAGAATACGAAACCGAGAACCGTCACTACGCTCACGTAGACTGCCCGGGTCACGCCGACTATGTTAAAAACATGATCACCGGCGCCGCGCAGATGGACGG